>NZ_MSJQ01000362.1 GCF_014596515.1 Streptomyces sp. CBMA156 | reverse complement strand
GCCGGGGGCAGCGGGCGGGCCCGCGCCGGGTCCAGCAGCGGGGCGAGCAGGTCACCCCGCGCGGCCAGCCGGTCGGGCAGCTCGGCCAGCGTGAAGACCAGGTCCCGCTCGGCGCCGGCCCGCTCCAGCTCCGCCCAGGCCAGCGGGGTGGAGACGGTCGGCAGCGGCAGGGCCCGCAGGGTGTACGGCGCGGCGGTGGTCTTCTTGGCGTTGTTCTGCGACCAGTCGACCAGCACCCGGCCCACCCGCCTGGCCTTGGCCATGGTGTGCACCACCAGCTCAGGGTGCTCCGCCTCCAGGGCGGCCGCCAGCGCCTTCGCGTACCCGGAGACCCGGGCGCTCGGCGTGGGCTCGATCGGGACCAGCAGGTGCAGGCCCTTGGAACCCGAGGTCTTCACCCAGGCCGCCAGCCCGTCCGCCGCGAGCCGCTCGCGCAGCAGCAGCGCGACCGTCCGGCAGGTGAGCACGTCCGCGCCCTCACCGGGGTCGAGGTCCAGCACCAGCCGGTCGGCGAGGGCGGGCGCGGCGGCGTGCCACTGCGGGACGTGCAGCTCCAGGCACCCCAGGTTGGCGACCGCCAGCAGCGCGGCGCCGTCCTCCAGCACCACCTGGCGCAGCTCGCCGGTGTTGCTCGGCACCGCCACCGTGCGCACCCAGTCCGGGGTGCCGGGCGGCGGGTTCTTGGCGACGAACACCTCCGCCTCGACCCCGTCCGGGCAGCGCAGGAAGGAGACCGGACGGTCGCGCAGGTGGGGGAGCAGCGCGGTGTGCACGGCGGCGTAGTAGCGCAGCACCTCGCCCTTGGGGGTGCCGGTGCGCGGGTAGTACACCTTGTCGAGGTGGGAGAGGGCGAGGGTGCGCCCGTCCACCGTCATCTGCGGCACGGTCCGCCTCCGAAGCCTCCGGTGGGTGGCCCCCGCAGCCAGTCTGCCCCGCCCCGGGCGCTACCGCCCCGGGCCGGCCAGCGCGTGGGCGTCCGCGACCAGGTCCCCGATCCGGCCCCAGTCCGGCGCCGGCCCGTCCAGCCGCACGCCCAGCCACCCCCGGTGCCCCACGTAGGGCGGCCGGAAGTAGCGCTCGGTGTCCTCCCCGACGAGCCGCTGCTGCGTCCCGCCGGGCGCCGCGCACCAGAAGGCCAGGCGGTCGTCGTGGTGGTGGTCGGAGACCATCACGAACATCCGGGCCCGGCGTCCGGAGCCCGCGAACCAGCTCGGTTCCCCGTGGCTGACCCGCTCCTCGACGTCCGGCAGCGCCAGGCACAGCGCGCGCAGCCGCTCCACCGGTGTGCGCACGACGTCACCCCCGCGGGCGGGCGGCCGGCCGGGGCGCGCCCGGGTAACTGCCGAAGTACCAGTGGTTTCCCTCCGGGTCGACGGCGGCGAAGTCGCGCGAGCCGTAGTCGGTCTCGTACAGCCCGGTGAAGATCCTGGCCCCGGCGGCCACCGCGCGGGCGTGCACGGCGTCCGGATCGGCGGTGACCACGTACGCGGTGAAGCCGCCCGGCCGGCCCGGCCAGGGCTCGGCGCCCTCGGCCGGCTCACGGACCGAGCCGAGCATCACGCCGCCGCCCTCGGGCCAGGCGAGTTCGGCGTGCCGGACGACCTCGTCCTCACCGTAGGTGACGACCTCCTGGAAGCCGAATGCGTCGACCAGGAAGCGGATCAGGGCCCGGGCGTCGGTGGCCCGCAGGCTGGGCCAGACCTGCGGGGCAGGGGTCTCGGTGGTGTCCATGGCTCACTCCTCGGAAAGCGCGGGTCGTTCTGCCTCCCACTGTGCGTCTGCCGCCCGCGCCCCGCCTTGGACGTTTCGGAACTTCGCCTGCTCCGGCCCTTCCGCCGCCAGCCAGGCGCTCGGCGCCGCCCCGGCCAGCGCGCGGAACTCACGGGCCAGGTGCGCCTGGTCGAAGTACCCGCAGCGCACGGCCAGTTCGGCCAGCCGGGGCGGCGGCCCCGCGGTGAGCAGGCGCCTGGCCCGGTCGAAGCGCATCACCCGGGCGGCGGCCTTCGGGGTCAGCCCGGTCTCCCGGCGGAACCGCTCCTGGAGGTGCCGGGCGCTCCAGCCGGTCTCCCTGGCCAGCTCGGCCACCGGCAGCGCGCCGTCGCTGCGCCGTAGCGCCCGCCAGGCCCAGCCGACCTCGGGCGGCACCCGGCCGGAGGGGCGGGCGGCCCGCAGCAGCGCCCCGTCCAGTGCGGCGAACCGCTCCGCCCAGCTGCCGGCCGCCAGCAGCTGCTCCCGGAGCCGTTCGGCGGACCGGCCGAGCACCTCCTCGGCGGACAGGTCGATCCCGGCCAACTCCCCGGCGGGCAGCCCGAACAGCGCCCTGGCGGCGAGCGGGTGCACGGCGATCTGCACCCCGGACTGAGCGCCGTCGTGGGTGATCAGCGCGGGCGTGGTGTGCAGGCCGCCGAGCAGGGTCGGGTAGCTGCCGGGCGGCTGCGCGGGGTCGGGGTGCCCGGCGATCACCAGCGGTTCGTCGAGGGTGAGGATGAAGGTCAGGTACGGCGAGGGCAGCCCGCGGTGCAGGGCGGGGGCCAGGCCGCGCTGCCGGTAGCCGGAGTACCAGGCCAGGTACGGGCGCAGCGCGGTCGCGGGCCGGGCCCGGACTGCCTCGTCGACTGCCTCGCGGGCATCCGTGGTCACCCTTCCAGTATCGGTGGTCGGGGCGGCCCGGCGCCGGGCAGCGGTCGCGGGCCGAGGCGGGGTTGCTTATGGTGATGGCGCGGTCACACCCCTCCCGCCCCGACGGCGGGAGTCCGGGAGCACCGCCGGGGGGCGGGGGGCCTGGTGGGGGGAACCATCGACGAAGGAGTCCCCGTGACCACTGCCCGAGACATCATGCACACCGGCGCCCAGTGCATCGGCGCCCACCAGACGCTGGCCGAGGCCGCGCGGATGATGCGTGACAAGAACGTGGGCGCGCTGCCGATCTGCGGTGACGACCAGAAGCTCAAGGGCATCATCACCGACCGCGACATCGTGCTGCGATGTATCGCGGAGGGCAAGGACCCGGCCACGATGACCGCCATGGAGCTGTCGGGTCACCTGCACTGCGTGCGTGCCGAGGACAGCATGGAGGCGGTGCTGCGCAAGATGGAGCAGCACCAGATCCGGCGCATCCCGGTGATCGACGGAGACCGGCTGGTGGGCATGATCAGCGAGGCCGACCTGGCGATGGGCCACCGCGAGGGCCAGCGGTTGACCGATCAGCAGATCATCGAGTTCATGGACAGCGTCTACATGAAGCACTGACCGGCCGACACCCCTCGTGCCCCGTCCCCGCCGCCCCGGTGACCGGCCGGACCCCCGTACCGGCCGGACCCTCCGAGCATGCCGGGCGGGGCACCGGCGCGTCTTGTACAAATGCGCAGCGCCCGGCCGCGGACCGGTGCTGGCTAGGGCCTGTTTCAGAAGTGGATCAAGGTCATGTGATGATCATGTTCCATGACTCGGGGAGATCTGACAGACGCCCAGTGGACGGTGCTGGAACCGCTGCTGCCGCAGGGCATCAAGGCCGGTCGGCCGCCGGTGCACACCAAGCGGCAACTGATCAACGGCATACGGTTCCGGACCCGAACGGGCATACCGTGGCGGGATCTCCCGGAGCGCTACGTTGCGCCGTGAGGCGCTGTGATTCGAGTGGGGGTGAAAGACCACCACCGCCGTCCTGTCGCAGCAGGAGGGTGAAGCTGGAGGCAGCCTGATCCGGGTGGTGCCGGGGAGGGTGGGAGCGGCCTCGACAAAGCCGGGACGGGCCAGAACTGCCAGATGGCTCGGGTCCGGCGAGCGTGGCGAAGAGGAGTACGCGAGGAACCGACGTTGTTAAGCCCTCGACACCGGGCACCGGCTCGAACCTGGCGGATCTGGGCCGGGCGTGGCGCGCACCCACTGCGGTTGGTGGGGAACTTCCAGGGGGTCTCGTATCGCCGTCTGGGAGGCCATGGGGAAGGTCTGCGGCGTACCCATGGCGAGGCCACCGGGGCACAGTCGGGCTCCTCCTTCGCTGATGCGAATCGCAGTGAACACGGGAACCACCCGAGTCCGGTTCCCCGGTCGCCGGCAGCCAGCCGTCGGGCGGGGATAGGTGCGCCGACCACTGAACGGGTCGGGTGGGGCGGAGCCGCCGTAGTACTCGGAGTCCGGGAGAGCCGGTCACAGGGGGAAGGGCGGCAGTGGTTTCGAGGAGGGAGGGACTGCAATGCCGCAAGATGCGACGCCGAACGGCGACGCCTGCGTTCCGGGGCCGATCAGCTCGGGGGCGAAGGTAGCGGAGATGCAGGCCAAGCTTCACCGATGGGCGGCGGCCGATTCCGGCCGCCGGTTCGATGATCTGTTCAACCTCGTCCATGATCCGGCGACGCTGATGGTGGCGTTCGACCGGGTTGCGGGCAATCAGGGGTCCCGAACGGCTGGCGTTGACGGGCTGACCGTCGCGGACGTCGAGCGACAAATCGGGGTTTTCGGGTTCCTGCACAACCTGCGAGCCGAGTTGAAGGACGGCTCGTTCCGGCCGTTGCCCGTTCGGGAGCGCAAGATCCCGAAGCCGGGCGGCTCCGGCAAGGTCCGCAAGCTGGGAATTCCCACCGTTGCGGACCGGGTGATGCAGGCCGCGCTGAAGCTCGTGCTGGAGCCGATTTTCGAGACCGACTTCCTGTCGGTCTCCTACGGCTTCCGGCCCTTGCGGAGGGCGCACGACGCTATCTCCGAGATCCATCTGTTCGGCACCAAGAAGTACCAGTGGGTGCTGGACGCCGATATCGAGGCGTGCTTCGACTCGATTTCGCACTCGGCCCTGATGGACCGGGTGCGGAGGCGGATCAAGGACAAGCGTGTGCTGATGCTGGTCAAGACGTTCCTCAAGGCCGGGGTGATGACCGAACACGGCCGACACGAGGAATCCGACACCGGAACTCCGCAAGGCGGCATCCTGTCACCGCTGTTGGCGAACATTGCCCTGTCCGAGCTCGACGAGCACGTGATGGGGCCGTGGCAGCCGGGTGGGACGATGTCGAGCGAGAAACGGCGCGAGCGTCGGCGTCAGAAAGGACTGCCGAACTGGCGCTTGGTGCGCTATGCCGACGACTTCGTCGTCATGGTGCACGGCGCTCGGGAGGACGTCGAGACGCTGCGTGAGCAGATCGCCGAGGTGCTCGCACCGATGGGTCTTCGCCTCTCCCAGGCCAAGACCAGGGTCGTGCACCTGAGCGAGGGCTTTGACTTCTTGGGCTTCCGCATCCAGTGGCGGCGCAAGAAAGGCACGGACAAGTGGTACGTCTACACCTTCGTCGGCAAGCAACCGGTGCGGTCGCTCAAGACGAAGATCCGTGCTCTGACCCACAGATCATCACAACAGGATCTGGGATACGTGCTGACCAGGCTTGGCCAGATCATGCACGGTTGGGCCGGGTACTTCAAGCACGCCGTCGCCAAGGACCTCTTCTCGATGCTCGACGCCTTCACCTGGCATCGAGTGATCCGGATGGTCATGGTCCGGCGTCGTTGGCGATGGCGGGACGTGGCGCGATGGCTACGGCGACCCGACGGGTCGTGGCAGCCGATCCACGCTGGGGAGATCGAGCTACGGCCGATCGCACGAATCCCGGTCACCCGATACCGCTATCGCGGCACCCGTATCCCAAACCCCTACCTGCGAACCGAGGTTGCCTAGCGGAAACCATGGAGAGCCCGTTGCGTTGAGAGGCGCACGGCGGGTTCGGCGAGAGGTCCGGGGAAACGGGCCAGGAGCAATCCCGGCACCGCGCCCCGGGCCTACTCAGCGGCCATGGGAAACGGTGTACGGGCTGTTTCGCCGCTGGCAGCGCGACGGCACGTGGCACCGGATCCTCGAACAGCTCCAGGCCCGAGCCGATGCGAAAGGCCTGATCACCTGGGACATCTCTGTGGACTCCACGATCACACGCGCGCACCAGCATGCGGCCGGTGCGCGCAAAAGGGGGACCTGCAGGCCGAGCCGCCTGGCGGTGTCTTCACCGAACCCGACGATCACGGGCTCGGACGCTCACGCGGCGGACTGACCACCAAGATTCACCTGGCGGTCGAACAGGCCCAGAAGCCGATGTCGATTGTGATCACGCCCGGGCAGTGCGGCGACTCACCGCAGTTCCAGGTCGTCCTGGGCCGCGTCCGCGTGCCCCGGCTCGGCCCGGGACGGCCGCGCACCCGGCCCGACAAGGTCCGCGCCGACAAGGCGTACGGCTCCCGCGCCAACCGCTCCTACCTGCGCAGACGCCGCGTCTTCTGCACGATCCCGGAGAAGCGCGACCAGATCGCCAATCGTAAGAAGCGAGGCTCCCGTGGGGGCCGGCCGCCGAAGTTCGACAAGGACGATTACAAGCAGCGTCACGCGGTCGAGTGCGGAATCAACCGGCTGAAGCGGAACCGCGCGGTCGCCACGAGGTACGACAAACTCGCCGTCCGCTACGAAGCAACCGTGCTGGTCGCAGCCATCAACGAGTGGTTGTGACCAGCACTTTCGAAACAGGCCCTAGCTTCCGGCGTCCAGGACGGCGCTGGTCACCCGCCCGCTGACCCGGTCGGCGGGTTCGGGGAGGGCTGCGGCGGCGGTGTGCCGGGAGACCAGGAACGCGCGGGGCGAGCAGCCGACCATGGTGCGGAAGGTGCGGTCGAGGTGGGACTGGTCGTAGTAGCCGCAGCGCACGGCCAGGTCGGCGCCGGTGGGGCGGTCGCCGGTGTGCCGGTCCTGGTGGGCGGCCAGGGCGGTGAGGGTGTGCTGGAGCCGGAGGATTCCCGCCGCCTGCTTGGGGGCCACTCCGAGGTGTTCGCGGAAGCGCAGTTCCAGCCGGCGGCGGCTCCACCCGGTGCCCTCGACCAGGGTGCGGATCGGCACCAGCCCGTGGGAGCGCCGCAGTTGCCGCCAGGCCCAGTGGACGGACGGGTCCCAGTCAGGCCCGTACGCGAACAGCGCGCCGAAGTAGCCGTCCAGCATGGCGAACCGGGCCGCCCAGCTCGGGGCGTGGGCCAGCCGGTCGGTCAGCGCCCGCAGTCGCGGGCCCAGGACGTCCCCGGCCTCGGCCCACTGCCCGCCGAGTTCGCCGGCCAGCGGCCCGAACGCCCGGAACGCGCCCTCCGGGGTGAGTGAGACGGCCAGCCCGTACAGCACGCCCGCGTGTTCGGCGATCGTCGCGGTGCGGCGCAGCCCTGCCACGACCGAACCGAAGGCGGCGGCTGGGGCGAGGGAGACGGCGTCGGTGAGGCGCACGCCGCCCTCGAAGGCGAGCGCCACGGTGACGACGTCGGTCGGCACCTCCAGCCGGCGCCGCGGCTGCCGCAGGGCCAGCCGGTAGCCGCGGTAGCCGAGGACGTGCCCGCGCAGCGGGGCGGCGGGGACGCCGAGGACCGTCCCGGGCGCGGTGGGCGGGAGGGTGCTCCGGATCATCGCAACTCCCCTGCTGGGACCGGCGGGTGACAGGTGCAGCTCCATGGTAGGCGCCCTCCCGCGCCGGTCGGGCGGCCGCGCGGGGCGGCGTACGGGCGCGAACGGGCGTGAACGGAGGCGCCCGGCCGCTCGTCCCAAGGGCCGGATCGTGCTTTCCCGGTGGTCGGGAAGCGGGCAGAATCGCGCGCATGGGAAAGCAGTACGAAAGCATCGACGGTCGGCTGCGCCAGTTCATCGAGCGTCAGCCGGTCTACTTCGTGGCCACCGCCCCGCTGGCCGCCGACGGACACGTCAACCTCTCGCCCAAGGGGCGTTCCGGAACCCTCGTGGTGATCGACGAGCTGACCCTCGCCTACCTGGACTTCGGCGGCTCGCAGGCCGAGACCGTCGCCCATCTGCGGGAGAACGGCCGGATCACCCTGATGTGGTGCGCCTTCGAGGGGCCGCCGACCGTGGTGCGGGTGCACGGGCGCGGTGAGCCCGTCTTCCGGGACGATCCGCGCTTCGCCGGGCTGCTCGGCCACTTCGGCCGGGCCGCCGACGGTTCGGGCCTGCGGGCGATCGTGCTGGTCAGGGCGGAGCGGGTGAGCGACTCCTGCGGGTACGCGGTGCCGTTCATGGACTACCGCACGGACCGTGACCTGCACGCCCAGTACTTCGACCGCAAGGGCGAGGAGGAGTTCGGCGCCTACTGCGAGCGCAAGCCACTGGTCGGCACCAGCATCGACGGCCTGCCGGCCGTCCCGATGCCCCTGCCGCCCCGGCCCGCCCCGGCCGCCGCCCGCACCGGCGGGTCCGGCACCGACGACTGAGGCCGGACGGTCGCGCCCCTCGGACGGAACGTGACGTGGGCGGAACGTGACGGGAGTGGCACGCGACGGGAGTGGCACGCGACGAGAGCGGGACGGGGCGCGGACGGAACGTGACGGAGGCGGAACGCGACGAGGCCGCCGCACCCCCGATGGGGTGCGGCGGCCTCGGCCGGGTACGGCCCTGCGGTCCTACTTGGTCAGACCGGCCTTGACGGAGCAGACCGGCCAGGCGCCCGGGCCCTGCGAGGCGAGGACCTTCTCGCCGATGGCGATCTGCTGGTCCTTGGTGGCCTGGTGGGCCTGCGGGGCGTAGGCGGTGCCACCGAAGGCGGCCCAGGTGCTGGAGGTGAACTGCAGGCCGCCGTAGAAGCCGTTGCCGGAGTTGATGGCCCAGTTGCCGGTCGCCTCACAGGCGGCGACCTTGTCCCAGACCGAAGCCGGCGCGGCGGAGGCGCTGGTGGCCGTGACGAGGCCGGCCACCGGCAGGACGGTGAACGCCCCGGCCATCAGAGCCATCCGGACGCGGTTGCGGCGCTTCGGGGTGGCGGTGGTGGTGGCAGCGGCGGTCTCGTTACGGAAGGTCATGGAGTTCCTTTCGGAGGGGTCTGCGAGCACGCGGAACCAGGCCCTCGGAAGGCCGTCGGTTTCGGGGACACGTCACTCGCGTGGTCCTGCACCGTCCTGCCCGGGGGCCTCGGAGGCCCGGCCGGAGCGGATCGCTCGGTGCAACGAGTTCGAAGTTACGGGGGTGGTCGTGCCGGTTTCAAGGATTTGAAGGTTTAGCCACGTCAGAGGGCTGTTACCGAGGGTAAAGATCAAGGAAATGTTCCCATTTCGCCCGATTTGCACCCATTTCCAAGATCAAAACACCCCCGGAAGTGGCCCGCGCCACTCCGAACCGGCCCCGGAACCGCTGTGAGGCCGCCCACACGGTCGACAGTGCGTGACGGGCCGCCCGCCACCGGTGCCGATTCCGCCGCGGCGGCCGGCGGCCGGGGTGGCCCGCACCACAGCCCTCACCCGCCGTGCCCCCTGCGGTCACTCCCCGTGGCGGGCATAGCCTCGGCGCATGAGCAACGAGAGCGATGCAGCGGACACGGCGGACGCGGGAGAGGCGCCCGCCGGTACGGGCGGGTCGGCGGCGGCCGGCCCGGGAGGGGCTGCCACGGCCGGGCTGCCGACCGGCGCCGGGTACCACGAGGCCGCGGCCGCGCCCACGGGCTTCGAGCTGGGTACCGACGGCCCCAAGGTGGTGCTGGCCGGTCTGGACGGCTCCGACTCCTCCTGGCGCGCCACCGCCTACGCCGCCGGACTGGCCCGCCGGCAGGGCGCCGTCCTCGCGGTGGCCTACATCCAGCCGATCCTCGGCGCCGCGACCGCCCTGGCCGGGGCCGCGGTGGAGGAGACCACCCAGGAGATCGCCGAGGAGCTGCTGGCCGCGCTGCGCGAGGCCGAGCACCGGGTGCGCGAGGTGTGGCAGGTGGAGTGGCGCTTCCTGACCATGCGCGGTGACCCGTACACCGGCCTCGCCAAGCTCGCGGACGAGCTGCGCGCCGACGCCGTGGTGGTAGGGGTCTCCGAGCAGGCCGGTCACAAGGTGATCGGATCGGTCGCCGTCCGGCTGGTGAAGGCGGGCCGCTGGCCGGTCACCGTCGTGCCGTAGTCCGTAGTCCGTAGTCCGTAGTCCGTACTCCGTGGCCGGTGGCCGGTGGCCGGTAGTCCGTGGCCCGTGGCCGGTGGCCCGGACTGCGGGCCGGGCCGCCCGCCGGGCCGTGTGCCGGCGGCCGGTAGGGTGCGTGACCATGACGGACACGCGGGGCACGCACCCCTCCGGGCCCGCCCACCCGACCGGCAGTGACCTGCACCTCGACCTGCCCGCCCGCGGCGGACGCCGCGCGGCGCTGATGGCGGCGCTGCGCGAGGCGATCCGCAGCGGCAGACTGGCCCCCGGCACCCGGCTGCCGCCCTACCGGGCCCTCGCCGCCGACCTCGGCCTGGCCCGCAACACCGCCGCCGAGGCCTAC
>NZ_MSJQ01000361.1 GCF_014596515.1 Streptomyces sp. CBMA156 | reverse complement strand
CGGCGCCACTGCGCGGCCGCCCCGGCGCCGGCCACCGCCAGCGCCGCGCCGCCCAGTTCGCGCCGGCCGCTCCAGCGGGCGACGCCGTAACCGCCGACCAGACCGCTCGCCGCGGTCAGCGCCGCGGGCGCGGCGGCCGCGAGCACGTTCGGGACCTTCGCCATCGTCGACTCCACTCGTAGGGGCTGTGCCGGTTTCCGACGATAACCCGGCGAACGGGCGGCGGGTCCCCCGGGCCTCCGGTGCCGCCGGTGCCGCCGGTGCCTCCTAGCGGAACGCCTCGGCGGGCGTCTGCCCCGGCACCGTGGCGGCCAGCAGCCGGGCCGCCTCCGCCGGGTCGAGCACCCGGTCGAGCCGGAGGTCGCCGGGGACCTCCTGGATGAACCGCCCGGCCGACCAGCTGCGCTCGTACGGCAGCGGCTCCAGCACCAGGGTGCGCACGCCGTCCACCACCGGGACGTCGCTCGGCGTCCCCTCGTTCCAGATCCAGGAGCCGTCCGGCGCGACCAGGTTGAAGGCGCCCGCGGCGATCACCCGGCGGCCGTCCAGGAACGCCGTCCTGGCCAGCGCCACCACCTCCGGGTCCTGCGGGATGCCGGGCAGGTGGCCGCCGCCGACCAGCACGTCGGCGAGCAGGGTGTGCAGCTGGAAGGTGTCGCTCAGGCCGCTCATCCGCAGCAGGTAGCCGGTGCCGGTGGGGCGGTCGAGCACCAGCAGCGGCTCGTCGTCCAGCACCAGGGCCAGGTGGACCAGGCCCTTGAAGTCGTGCTGCTCGCCCCGGTAGCGCTCGAACAGCTCCAGGAGCACCCCGGTCACGCCCGAGGCGCGGGCCTCGGCCCTGACCGCCGCGTGCGCGTACACCGCCCAGGCCGCCTGCTGCCACAGGTGCAGCGTCCACCAGGCGACCACGGCCAGGTGGGCGTTCCACTCGTCCAGGTGCGCGGGGTCGGCGATCCGCTCGTGCGCCTCGGCCGGATCGTCCTCCTCCGCGCTGGGCAGCGGGCCGCCGCCGGTGGAGACCCAGCGCCGCACCAGCAGCTGCGCGCCGGTCAGTGCCCCGCGCAGGCCTGCCAGCACCGGACCGGAGCAGGCGACCGGGTCGGCGCCGTGCTCCACGCAGGCGCCCACCACCATGGCCAGGTGCGCGCGGGGGAACGGCGGGGCGTCCGGCAGCAGCGCGGCCAGCCGGGGACCGGCCGCCACCGGCTCCGCCGGGTCGGCCGCGCCGAACAGCCCGCCGACCAGCCCGAGGGCGGGCCCGAACTGCTCGTCGTCCCCGGCCGCGACCACGGCCTCCAGGGCGGCCACGGCTTCGGTGAAGGTGGGCTGTTGACGGTGCGACGGTATCTGCTCGGTGGACATTCGCCGCAGCATAGGGGGCCGAACCGGCCCGGAGGAAACGCTTCCGCGGCCCCGGCCGGCCCCGACAGGCCCCGGCTTCACGGGGGCCTGTCGGCCCCCGGTGGCAGACTTCGAGCGTGACCAGCTCAATGACCGGTTCCGCGATCAGCGACGGCAGCTACCTCGTCCGCAACGTCGGCAGCGGGCTGCTGCTCCGGGTCGCCGACGCCTCCCGGCGCAGCGGTGCCCGGATCGTCCTCGGCACGGACGACGGCAGCGACGCCCAGCTCTGGCGCCTCACCGCCGTGCACCCGGGCGGGGCGCTGTTCCACATCGAGAACGCCGGCAGCGGCAAGCGCCTGGACGTCACCGACGCCTCCACGGACGACGGCGTCCGCGTCCAGCAGTGGTCGGCCAACGCCTTCGGCGCCCAGGAGTGGCTGCTGGAGGCGCACGTCGACGCCCCGGGCACCTACACGGTCAGCAGCTTCATCAGCGGCAAGCCCCTCACGGCGGGCGCCACCCCGGAGGCCGACGTCCATCAGCGGGAGGACGCCGACGTCCCGGCCCAGTGGTGGCGCTTCGAGCGCCGGGAGGGCTAGCCGTACCGACCCGCCAGGCCGGCGGCCCGTCAGGCGGAGAGGTTGGCGCGGACGGCGTCGAGTTCGGCGTCCGTGGTGCCGTGGTGGCGGAGGTAGTCGGGGATCGTGCCGTGCCGGCCGTGGATCCAGGCCAGGGAGGAGGCGAGGAGTTCGGCGTCGACCGGGCGGGAGAGGCGCTCGGCGCCGGTCTCGTCGATGTACGGGGCGGGGCCCTTGTCGAGGCCCAGGCCGAGGTTGGAGAGCAGGTAGTCGGCGGTGATCTCGGCCTCGGAGGCGCCCAGCAGGGACTGGAGGACGGCGATGGTGAGGCCGGTGCGGTCCTTGCCGACGGCGCAGTGGACGACGACGGCCAGTGACCCGGGCGCGGCGAGGCGGCGCATGACGGCGGCGAGCGAGGGGCCGGCCGTCTCGGCCATGAAGGGGTAGAGGGCGGCCTGGTCCTCGGGCCAGGGCAGGTCGACGTCGCCGCGGTCGGCGGGCAGGGTCGGCAGGTGGAGGGTCTCGTGGTCGAGGTCGTGCCGCTGGTCCGGCCAGACCTCCAGCTCGAACGCGCTGCGCAGGTCGACCACCGTCCGCAGGCCGAGCGCCTTGAGCCGCCTGGCACCCTCCCCGGTGAGCGCGTGGAAGGAACCGGAGCGGTACAGCGCGCCCCGGCGGAGGGCGCCGATCCCGCCCGCGTCACGGAAGTTGCGCACACCGGGGATGTCGATGAAGGCGTCGGTCATGGCCACCACCGTACGGGCGGGGGCGGGCGGGCGGAAGGAAACCGGAGGGGGCCGCTCGGTGGCGGCTGGACGTCGGCCGAAACCGGCCCCCGCCGGTGCGGAACAGGCTGTTCAGCGCCCGCCCGAGACCTCCAGGAACGCCCCCGTGGTGTACGAGGCCGCCGGGGAGAGCATGAAGAGGACCGCCTCGGCGACCTCCTCAGGCTGTCCGCCGCGCCGCATCGGCAGGCCGGGGGCGACCCGGTCGACCCGGCCCGGCTCGCCGCCGAGCGCGTGGATGCCGGTGTGGATCAGTCCGGGCCGCACCGTGTTGACCCGGATGCCCTCGGCGGCGACCTCCAGGGCCAGGCCGCGGGTCATCGAGTCCACCGCGCCCTTGGCGGCCGCGTAGTCGACGTACTCGTTCGGCGAGCCGATCCGGGAGGCGGCCGAGCCGACGTTGACGATGGCGCCGCCGCGACCGCCGTACCGGGTGGACATCCGGCGGACGGCCTGGGCCGCGCACAGGAACGGGCCGGTGATGTTGGCGGCCCAGATCCGGTTCAGCCGGTCCTCGTCGATCTCGTCCAGCCGGCACTGCTTCTCCAGCGTGCCGGCGTTGTTCACCAGGCCGGTGAGCGGGCCGAGTTCGGCGTCCACGGTGGCGAACAGCCGCTCCACCTCGGCGGTGCGGGTGACGTCGGCGCGGACCGCGAGGGCGGTGCCGCCCGCGGCCCCGATCGCGTCCACGACGGCCGCCGCGGCGGCCTCGTCCGTGCGGTAGTTGACGCAGACCCGGTAGCCGCGGCGGGCCGCCAGCAGGGCGGTGGCGGCGCCGATGCCGCGACTCGCGCCGGTGACGATCAGGACCTCGTCGGTGGTGGTGGTCGACATGGTCCGTACGCTACCCGGCGGCGGCGCGCGGCGGGCCAGGACCGGAATTCGCTCGCCCGGCGCGGCCCGTTCCGGAGAGGATCGGCCGTGGGCGCGGCACCCGCCCGCCCGTTCGACGTCCGAGAGGAGTCCGTGGATGTCCACCGCCCCGGCCGTTCCCGGCACGGTCCTGCTCTCGGGCATCGTCGGCTCCACCGCGTACGGCTTCGCCCACGCCGGCTCCGACCTCGACCGGCTGGGCCTGTTCGCCACCCCCACCGAGGAGTTGCACGGCCTGCACCGCCCCGCCGAGTCCCACGTCACCACCGCGCCCGACGTCACCCTGCACGAGGCCGCCAAGTGGTGCCGGCTGGCGCTGAACTGCAACCCGACCGCCTCCGAGCTGGTCTGGCTGCCGGAGGGGCTGTACGAGGTCCGCACCCCGCTCGGCGACGAACTGGTCGGCCTGCGCGACTCCTTCCTCAGCGCGCCCGCGGTACGGAAGGCCTACCTCGGCTACGCCGACCAGCAGTTCCGCAAGCTGCTGACCCGCGACACGACCGACCCGGCCACCCGCCGCCGGGCCGCCAAGCACGCCAGGCACCTGGTCCGGCTGGTCGAGCAGGCCGTCCGCCTGCACCGGACCGGCCGCAACCTGATCCGGCTGCCCGACCCCGAACGCGTCCGCGACCTGGGCGAACGCATCGCCGACCACCCCGACCTCGCCGAGCCGCTGCTCGCCGACGCGGCCGAGCGCCTCTCCGGCCCCGGTGTGCTGCCCGCGGCCGCCGACCCGCGCCCCGCCGAGGCCTGGCTCCGCCGGGTCCGTGCCGCCCACTACACGCCGCCTCGAGGACCGGTCGACAACCCCGGCACGCCCGTGCAATCCACTGGCGGAGCCCTGGGCCCCACCGGGTAGGATCGCCGTGGTCCTCCCACCCGGTACCCCCGGCGCGCGAGGGCCGTGGGCCGCTAGCTCAATTGGCAGAGCTGCGGACTTTTAATCCGTAGGTTCAGGGTTCGAGCCCCTGGCGGCCCACCGAGCCGAGGCCGGGTCAGATGAACTCTGATCCGGCCTCTTTCCGTTCCCTCCTTCGGGTCCGCGTGGTGCGTCCCGCCGACCGGGGGCGCACTCGTACGGGTGCCCCGTCGGACGGTGCCGCCGACCCTTGGCGCCGGCGTCGGCCGTGCGCCCAACTCCGCTGTCCGCAAGGGCGTTGTGGTGCGGTGTCCGCGCGGGCGGCGGGCCGCGCCGGTGGCCGGATCCCGTCGCCCGCACGGGAGCGGCGCAGTGGCATGGGTCACGTCGGAATCGGGCGTTTTCGACTGTTCTGCCGGGGTGTTGCCCGTCGATCGGCGGGGTTGCCCGAGGGCCGGAGGTCGGTGATCGTGTCGGGCCTAAATATGATCGGAAGCCACGATCGTCGGATGGTGCCGAAGGTCGTATGTGCAACCTGGGAACGGTCCGGACCGTCTCTCTGTGTGCGGTGCGCCGGATCGTCAGGGGCGTCGCTTCCGTCGGTGAAAGGTACGCGCATGTCAGGTCAGTGGGGCGAGGGCACGGCTCGGGGCGAGGACGTGCCCTCCGCGCTCTCGACCGAGGGCGCGGAGGGCAGTGGCGCCGTGCCGTCCCCGCGTTCCGGTGGCCGGGCGGAGGCCCGCCGCGCTGCCCAGGGCAAGGGCGGCCGGGGCGGTGGCGGGGGGAAGACGGAGGCGGCTTCGGCGGGCGGCGGCCGGGCGGCGGCGCGCAAGAGCGCCAAGCCGAAGAAGAACGTGAAGAAGATCGTCGCCTGGTCGGCGGCGGGCGTGCTGGTGCTGATAGCCGGCGCCGGTGGCGCGATCTACCTCAAGCTGAACGCCAACATCAAGTCCTTCGACGGCGACGCGATAGCCACCAACCGCCCGCCGGAGTCGAAGGCCGACGCGGACGGCAACAAGCCGGTCAACGTGCTGCTGATCGGCTCGGACAGCCGCGGCAAGAACAACTCCGACCTTGGCGGCGGCGATGCCGGCGGCGCGCGCTCGGACACCACGATCCTGCTGCACGTCTACGCCGATCACAAGCACGCCGTGGGCATCTCGATCCCGCGCAACGCCCTGGTGACCATCCCGTCCTGCAAGCTTCCCAACGGCAAGTGGACCAAGGACCGGACCAACGCCAAGTTCAACGAGGCCTTCTCCACCGGCGGAAGCGACGACGGCAACCCGGCCTGCGCGCAGAACACCGTGGAGAAGCTGACCGGCATCCGGGTCGACCACACCCTCGTGGTCGACTTCAACGGCTTCGCCGCGATGACCAAGGCCGTGGACGGCGTGGAGGTCTGCCTGCCGAAGGCGATCTACGAGGGCGACATCAACCCCAACCTGAAGAAGAAGGGCGACCTCGTCCTTCCGCAGGGCAAGCAGACGGTCTCCGGGCAGAAGGCGCTCGACTACGTGCGGCTGCGGCACGGCATCGGCGACGGCTCGGACATCGGCCGGATGATGCGCCAGCAGGCCTTCCTCGGCTCGCTCGCCAGCAAGATCAAGAAGGAGGGGATGAACCCCACCACCCTCCTGCCGCTGGCCGACGCCGCCACCAAGTCCCTGGTCGTCGACCCCGGCCTGGACTCGGCCGACAAGCTGCTCTCCTTCGGCCTGTCGCTGAAGAACATCGACATGCACGACCTCAAGTTCGTGACGACGCCCTGGCGCTACCACGGCGTCGACATCGACCTGGTCCAGCCGGACACCAACAAGCTCTGGGAGACCCTCAAGGCCGACCAGACCATCGACGGGCAGAACGCCACCGGCCAGCAGCCGGACTCCCCGGCCGACGGCACCAGCACGGCCCCGCAGCAGCCCGCGGCGCCCACCACCCCGGCCGCCCCGGCCGCGGACACCGCCAACTCCGCGATCAGGGTGGCGGTCTACAACGGAACGGTCGTCAACGGCCTGGCCGGAAAGGCGACCGAGCAGCTGAAGGGCGCCAAGTTCACCGCCAGCACGGGGGGCCAGGCGGCCAGCACCAAGTACAAGACCACCACGGTCGAGTACGGCTCCGGGCAGAAGGCGAACGCCGAGAAGGTCGCCGCGCTCTTCCCCGGTGCCAGCCTGGAGTCCAGCAGCGCGCGGGGCATCTCGGTGATCGTCGGCCAGGACTTCGCGGCCGCGACGGGTCTGGCGCCCGGCGCTCCCACCGGCGGCGCCGCGCCCGGTGCGACCCCGGGCGTCCCGGCGCCCCCGCAGCCGCTGCCGACCAGCGTCACCAACGACGCCCGTTCCGCGGACGACGACCTCTGCGCCAACACCAGTTACGGCAGCGGCGGCTGACCGCCGGCACCGGACAGCACGGGGACGACCCCCGGGCCGGCGCCCTCCGGGGCGCGCGGGCCCGGGGGTCGTGCCATGGTGGGCCCGTAGCCCCTGGGCGGGGATCCCACCGGTCACCGTGAAAGGCGGACCCCATGCCCGAGATCGCCCTCCAGCTCGACATCGCCGCCCCCAGGGCCGTCGTGCTCGCCGCGCTCACCACCCACGACGGGCTGGCCGCCTGGTGGACCACCGGCGTGGACCGGGACGGCGACGTCCTGCTGTTCGACTTCCCCGACGTCCCGGAGCCGTTCCGGCTGCGGGTGGAGCGGGCCGACCAGGACCGGGTGGTGTGGACCAACGCCGGGGCCTTCCCGCCGCACTGGGCCGGCACCTGGATCAGCTGGGAGCTCGCCGACCGGCCCGCCGAGCCCGGCACGTCCGACCGGCCCGCCGAACCCGGCACGTCCGATCGACCCGCCGCGCCCGGCCACCGGGCCGAGCCGGAGCGCACCCGGCTGCTGTTCCGGCACGGCGGCTGGCAGCCGGGCAGCGAGGAGGGCGTCCCGGCGGTGGCCGGCACCTGGGCCGAACTGCTGGTCCGGCTCAAGGACTACGCGCAGAGCGGCAAGGTGCAGCCGTACTTCGTCACCGGGCACCGCCACGACGCCCCGTGAGCACGCCCCGAACGCGCCCGTGAGCGCCCCGTGACCGACCCCGGGGGAACCCCGTGACGGACCGCCCGCCGGTCGCCCGCGAGGGCGCCGTCCGGTGGCGGGATCGCGGTGGCGGGCCGATGGTGGCGGTGTACCGCCGTCGCCCCGGCCGGGCCGAGCCCCCACGCGGCCCGACCGGCCGGACGGTCCGACCACCACAGCCGGCCACCACTGCCTCCGGGAGGCCCAGCAATGCCCGTAGTCACCGATCCGTACAAGCCCGGCACCCCGTGCTGGGTCGACCTGATGGCGAGCGACCAGCAGGCCGCGCTCGACTTCTACCGCGACCTGTTCGGCTGGCAGGGCAAGGTCGGCCCGGCCGAGTTCGGCGGCTACGCCGTGTGCACGCTCAACGGCCGGCCGGTCGCCGGGATCATGGCGCAGATGGCGCCCGAGGGGCAGCCGGAGCCGCCGGTCGCCTGGACCACCTACCTGGCCTCGGACGACGCCGACGCGGCCCGGACGTCCATCGCCGACGCCGGCGGCACGGTCCTGTACGACCCGATGGACGTCGGCACGGTCGGCCGGATGCTGGTGGCCGCCGATCCGACCGGGGCGGTGTTCGGCGTCTGGCAGGCGATGGACTTCATCGGCGCGGGCGTGGTCAACGAGCCGGGCGCGGTGGTCTGGAACGAGCTCAACACCGCCGACACCGGCACGGCCGGCCGCTTCTACCAGCCGGCCCTCGGCCTGCGTCCGGCCGCCATCCAGGGCGGCTACGTCTCGCTGAACGTCGGCGAGCGCACCGTGGGCGGCATGCAGGAGATCCCCGGCTACCTGGCGCCGGGCACGCCCTCGCACTGGATGACGTACTTCTCGGTGGACAGCACCGACTCCACGGTGGACGCCCTGGTCAAGGCCGGCGGCTCGGTGATCCAGCCGGCCTTCGACATGCAGTCCGGCCGGATGGCGGTGGTCCGGGACCCGCAGGGCGCGCTCTTCGCGGTCGTCGAGGCGCCCGAGGCGCAGATGCCCGACTCGCCGTAGCGCCGTCCCGTACGGCCGGGCAACCGGAAGCCGCCCTTCCCGCGACGCGCCGCCGGGAAATGGGCGGCTTCCCCCCGTTCCCGGGTAAGACTGCACCCATGCTGGGGCTACCGGACGACATCCGTGCTTTCCTCTTCGACCTCGACGGGGTGCTCACCCAGACCGCGAAGGTGCACGCCGCGGCCTGGAAGGACACCTTCGACGCCTTCCTGCGCGCCGAAGCCGCCCGCACCGGCGGGCAGTTCGTCCCCTTCGACGCCGTCACCGACTACGACACCCACGTGGACGGCCGCCCGCGCCTGGACGGCACCCGCGCCTTTCTGCTCAGCCGGGGCATTGAACTGCCCGAGGGCACCCCGGACGATCCGCCCAACTCCCGTACCGTGCAAGGGATCAGCCGGGCCAAGAACGACACCGTGCTACGGCTGATCCGGGAGCAGGGCGTCCAGCCGTACCAGGGCTCGGTCGACTACGTGCACCGGCTGCGCGCGGCCGGGCTGCCCAGCGCGGTGGTCTCCTCCAGCGCCAACTGCCGCGACGTGCTGCGGGCGGCCGGCATCGAGGAGCTGTTCGAGGTGATCGTGGACGGCAACGTCGCCAAGGCCGAGGGCCTGCCCGGCAAGCCCGCCCCCGACACCTACCTGTACGCCGCCCGCGCGCTCGGCGTCGAACCCGCCCACGCCGCGGTCTTCGAGGACGCGCTCGCCGGGGTCGCCTCGGGCCGGGCCGGCGGCTTCGGCACGGTGGTCGGGGTGGACCGCACCGGCCAGGCCGCCGAACTGCGCAGGGACGGCGCCACCGTGGTCGTCCGGGACCTCTCCGAACTCCTCGGGGAGGAGCGCGCATGAGTCCGGCCGACACCTTCGCGATCGACCCCTGGCAGATCACCGAGCAGGGCCTGGACCTGGCCTCGATGGCCCGCGCCGAATCCGTCTTCGCGCTCTCCAACGGGCACATCGGCCTGCGCGCCAACCTGGACGAGGGCGAGCCGCACGGCCTGCCCGGCACCTACCTCAACGGCGTCTTCGAACTGCGTCCGCTGCCGTACGGCGAGGGCGGCTACGGCTACCCGGAGTCCAGCCAGAGCGTCATCAACGTGACCAACGGCAAGATCATCCGACTGCTGGTGGACGACGAGCCCTTCGACCTGCGCTACGGCGAACTCGTCAGCC
Organism: Streptomyces sp. CBMA156; assembly: GCF_014596515.1. Lineage (GTDB taxonomy): Bacteria > Actinomycetota > Actinomycetes > Streptomycetales > Streptomycetaceae > Kitasatospora. The sequence goes on along the minus strand of NZ_MSJQ01000361.1, from coordinate 10,318 downwards.
ACAAACGCTGGCTGGACTTCCGCGAGGGCCTGCTCCACCGCGAGGCCGAGTGGACCTCCCCGGCCGGGCGGACGATCAGGGTGCGCTCCTCCCGGCTGGTCTCGCTCACCCAGCGCGCCATCGCCGCCGTCGAGTACAGCGTCGAGGCGGTGGACGGCCCGGTGCGGATCGTGCTCCAGTCCGAGCTGGTCGCCAACGAACAGCTGCCCGGCGGTCCCGAGGGCGACCCGCGGGCCGCCGCCGTGCTGGAGGCACCGCTACAGCCCGAGGCGCACCACGCCAGCGCCACCAAGGCCGTCCTGGTGCACCGCACCCGCTACAGCGGCATCCGGGTCGCGGCCGGGATGGACCACGTCATCGAGGGCCCGGAGAAGTCCGACACCGTCGCCGAGTCCGAGGCCGACCACTGCCGGATCAGCGTCACCACCGTGCTCAAGCCCGGGCAGCGGCTGCGGCTGACCAAGTTCATCGCCTACGGCTGGTCCGGCACCCGCTCGCTGCCCGCCGTCCGGGACCAGGTGGAGGCCGCGCTGACCGCCGCCCGGTACACCGGCTGGGACGGCCTGGTCGCCGAACAGGCCGACTTCCTCAAGGAGTTCTGGGAGACCAGCGACATCGCGATCGAGGGCGACGTCGAGCTCCAGCAGGCCGTCCGGTTCGCCGTCTTCCACGTCCTCCAGGCCGGTGCCCGCAGCGAGGAACGGGCCATCCCCGCCAAGGGGCTGACCGGCCCCGGCTACGACGGGCACAGCTTCTGGGACACCGAGACCTTCGTCCTGCCGGTGCTCACCTACTGCCTGCCCAACGCCGTCAACCAGGCCCTGCGCTGGCGGCACACCACCCTCCCGCTGGCCCGCGAGCGGGCGGTCCAGCTCGGCCTGGCCGGTGCGGTGTTCCCGTGGCGGACGATCCGCGGCGAGGAGTGCTCCGGGTACTGGCCGGCCGGCACCGCAGCCTTCCACATCGGTGCCGACATCGCCGTCGCCGTCGCCCGCTACGTCCGGGCCACCGGGGACGAGGAGTTCGAGCGCGAGTACGGGCTCGAACTGCTCGTCGAGACGGCCCGGATGTGGCGCTCGCTGGGCCACCACGACGTGGCCGGGAAGTTCCGCATCGAGGGCGTCACCGGCCCCGACGAGTACAGCGCCGTCGCGGACAACAACGTCTTCACCAACCTGATGGCGCAGAGCAACCTGCGCGCCGCCGCCGAGGCCGCCGTCCGCCACCCGCACGAGGCCTCGCTGCTCGGCGTGGACACCGAGGAGACCGCCGCCTGGCGCGACGCGGCCGCCGCGATGTACATCCCGTACGACGAGAGCCTCGGCGTCCACCCGCAGGCCGACGACTTCACCCACCACCAGGTCTGGGACTTCGAGCACACCCCGCCGGAGAACTACCCGCTGCTGCTGCACTACCCGTACTTCGACCTGTACCGCAAGCAGGTGGTCAAGCAGGCCGACCTGGTGCTCGCCATGCAGGTCCGCGGCGACGCCTTCACCGACGAGCAGAAGGCCCGCAACTTCGCCTACTACGAGCGGCTGACCGTCCGGGACTCTTCGCTCTCCGCCTGCACCCAGGCGGTCATCGCCGCCGAGGTCGGCCAGCTCGACCTCGCGTACGACTACACCGCCGAAGCGGCCCTGATGGACCTGCACGACCTCGGCGGCAACACCCGCGACGGCCTGCACATGGCGTCGCTCGCCGGGGCCTGCATCGCCCTGGTGGCGGGCTTCGGCGGGCTGCGCGACCACAGCGACTCGCTCTCGTTCCGGCCCCGGCTGCCGTCCGGGCTGATGCGGCTGAGCTTCTCGCTGCTGGTGCGCGGGCAGCTGCTCGGCGTGGACATCAGCCACGGGGGGACGACGTACACGCTGCGCCGCGGCGAGGTCGTCCACCTGCGGCACGACGGCGAGGCGGTGCAGGTCAAGGCCGGTTCGCCGGTCACCCTGCCGACCACCCTGCCGCCCGCCCAGGAGCGGGTCGCCCAGCCGCCGGGCCGCGAACCCGCCCGCCGCCAGCCCCAGGCGGGACTGGTGGCGGGCAAGCTCGGCCAGCAGGACCACCTGGCGGCGGAGTAGCCCGCCGGGGAAGGGCCCGCTCCGCAGCCGGGGCGGGCCCTTCCCACGCCCTCACGCCCGTCGCGTTCTCACGCCCGGCGCGCGCTCGCCAGCCCGCCGCCGGGCTCACCCGTCCGGCCCACCCCGGCTGCGCCGCCCCCGGCCCCGGCGCAGGGTGCAGGTGTCCCGTGCCGACCGAAGGAGCGCAGCCGTGGCGAGCGTGGCCGAACAGATGGTGGAGGTGCTCCGGCAGGCCGGGGTCGAGCGGGTCTACGGCGTCGTCGGCGACAGCCTCAACCCCGTCGTGGACGCGATCCGCCGCTCCGAGGGCATCAGCTGGGTGCACGTGCGCAACGAGGAGGCCGGCGCCTTCGCGGCCGCCGCCGAGGCCGAGCTCTCCGGCCGGCTCGCGGTCTGCGCCGGCTCCTGCGGCCCCGGCAACACCCACCTCATCCAGGGCCTGTACGACGCCCAGCGCAGCGGCCTGCCGGTGCTCGCGCTCGCCTCGCACATCCCGTCCGGGCAGATCGGCACCGGCTTCTTCCAGGAGACCCACCCCGAGCGGGTGTTCACCGACTGCAGCAACTGGTGCGAGATGCTCTCCACCCCCGGCCAGCTGCCCCGGCTGCTGCGGGTCGCCATCCAGCACGCGCTCGGCTCGCACGGCGTCTCGGTGCTCGCCTTCCCCGGGGACGTCGCGGCCCTCTCCGCCGTCGCGCCCACCGGCACCAGCCACTTCCTCACCGAGCAGGCTGTGGCCGCGCCGCCCTGGTCCCAGGTGCAGGAGCTGGCCGGGATGCTCAACGCGGCCCGCAAGGTGGTCCTGTTCTGCGGCGCCGGGGTGCGCGACGCGCACGCCGAGGTGATGGCGGCCGCGCAGGCCCTGAACGCGCCGGTCGGCCACTCGCTGCGCGGCAAGGAGTGGATCCAGTTCGACAACCCGTACGACGTCGGGATGAGCGGGCTGCTCGGCTACGGGGCGTGCCACGAGGCGCTGCACTCCGCGGACCTGGTGGTGCTGCTCGGCACCGACTTCCCGTACGACTCCTTCCTGCCGCAGGCGCACACCGTCCAGGTCGACCACGACGCCACCAGGCTCGGCCGCCGCACCGCGCTCGACCTGGCCGTCCACGGCGACGTGGCCGCGACCCTGCGGGCCGTGCTGCCGCTGCTGGACGCCAGGAGCGACCGCGCCTTCCTGGACGGGATGCTGCGCAAGCACTGCCGGGCGCTGGAGGACGTGGTCGGCGCGTACACCAGGGACATCGAGAAGCACCTGCCGATCCACCCCGAGTACGTCGCCTCGGTGCTGGACGAGGTGGCCGCCGAGGACGCGGTGTTCACCGTGGACACCGGCATGAACAACGTCTGGGCCGCCCGCTACCTCCGGCCCAACGGCCGCCGCCGGGTGATCGGCTCCTTCCTGCACGGCTCGATGGCCAACGCCCTCCCGCACGCGATCGGCGCCCAGCTGGCCTGTCCGGGCCGGCAGGTGGTCGCGATGGCGGGCGACGGCGGGATCGGCATGCTGCTCGGCGAGCTGCTCACGGTGGCCAAGCACCGGCTGCCGGTGAAGACGGTGGTCTTCAACAACGGTGCGCTCGGCATGATCAAGCTGGAGATGCTGGTCTCCGGCTACCCGGAGTCCGAGATCGACAACGGGGACGTGGACTACGCCGGGATCGCCCGGGCGATGGGCATCCAGGCCAAGCGGGTGACCGATCCCGCCAGGGTCGGGGAGGTGCTGGCGGAGGCGCTGGAGCGGCCCGGCCCCGCCCTGGTGGACGTGGTCACCGACCCGAACGCGCTGTCCATCCCGCCGCACATCACCGCCGCCCAGCTGAAGGGCTTCGCGCTGGCGGCGAGCAGGACGGTGCTCTCGGGCGGCGTCGGGCGCATGATCGACCTGGCCAGGAGCAACCTGCGGAACATTCCGCGGCCCTGAGCGGGGGTGCCGTGAGCGGGGACGCGGGAGGGCTTTGCCTGTGAGGCAATTTTCTTGCCCATGTGGCACGCCGGGTGTCCACTGGACACATGACCAGCAGCTCCACCGGTGCCGCCACCACGGGCGAACAACTCGACGACCAGGAGGTCGCCGGCCTCGCCGCCCGTCTCCGTGAGCACCGGCTCAGCAGCCGTCTCACGCTGGAGGTGGCCGCCGGCCGGGTCGGGCTCTCCCCAGCCTATCTGTCCCGGCTGGAGACCGGCCGCCGGCAGCCCTCGCTGCCCGTCCTGCTCGGCCTCGCCCGCGCGTACGGGACCTCGGTCTCCGGACTCCTCGGCGAGACCATGGCCGAGCCGGACCCGGTCGTCCGGGGCGGCGCCATCGAGCCGGGCCGGGCCGGCGGCTGGGGCTACCGCAGGGCGGGTGCCCCCGGCCGCGCGATGCAGGCCCTGCGGGTGCACGTCCCGCCGGGCGTGCAGGACACGGTGGTCCGGGTCCACCCGGGCGAGGAGTGGCTGTACGTCCTGAAGGGCGCGCTCCGGGTCACCCTCGGTGACCGGGTCCACCACCTCGGGGTGGGCGACTCCGCGCACTACGACTCGCTCACCCCGCACTGCATCGCCGCGGAGTCGGACAGCGGCGTCGAACTGCTCTTCGTCCACACCCTGCTGCAGAGCCCCGGCGGCGAACTCTGCCTCGGCGGCGGCCCGACCGCCGTCCACTGACCCGCCGTCAGAACACCCCGGAGGAGATCACCATGGCCGATCCCACCACCACCATCGCCCCCGACACTCCCGCCGGCCCGAAGACCATGGACGCCGGGAAGTGGGCCAACAAGCGGATCTACCTCCGCCTGCTGATCTACACCGTCGGAGGTCACGCCTTCGCCGGCTTCATCATCCTCCTGTTCGAACTCGGCAGCCGCAACAAGTAGTCAGCGCCCCAGGACCGTCCGCCCGCCCCCGCCCCCGAGGGAGGCGGGCGGACCGCTGCCGTTCCCGCCCGGCTCCCCCCGTTCACCCCCTCACGCCGTGCGCAGCAGCTCGCAGAGCGCCCGCACCGCCGCCGGGAAGGCGTGGTCCGGCGGGGTGGAGTAGCCGATGACCAGGGCGGGCGGGGTGTCGGCGGGAGCCGGGGCGGCGCGGTGCCAGGCGAGGCCCTTGAGGGAGAGGCCGAAGTGCTCGGCGCGGGCGAGGAGTTCGGGCTCGGGGGTGGAGCCGGGCGGCAGCCGGAGCACGACGTGCAGGCCGGCCGCGATGCCGGTGACCCGGACGTGCGGGGCGTGTTCGGCGAGCGCGGCGACCAGCCGGTCGCGGCGGCGCCGGTAGTGCAGGCGGCAGCGCCGCACGTGGCGGTCGTAGGTGCCGGAGGTGATCAGCTCCGCCAGCGTCAGCTGGTCCAGCACCGGGGACATCGTGTCGGCCAGCGCCTTCAGCCGGGCGACCGGCTCGACCAGCGCGTCCGGCAGGGCCAGCCAGGCCAGCCGCAGGCCGGGGGCGAGGCTCTTGGCGGTCGTCCCGGCGTACACCACCCGTTCCGGGTCCAGGGCCTGCATCGCGCCGAGCGGCTGCCGGTCGTAGCGGAACTCGCCGTCGTAGTCGTCCTCGATGACGTACCGGTCCTGCTCGCGCGCCCACCGCACCGCCGCCGCCCGCCGCTCGGCGGCCAGCGCCGCGCCGGTGGGGTACTGGTGGGCCGGGGTGAGCAGCAGGGCGCCGGCCCTGGGGTCGAGCCGGTCGAGCCGGTCGACCAGGACGCCGTCCGCGTCCAGCGGGACCGGCACGGTGGCGAGCCCGGCGGCCCGGACGACCGCGTGCTGCGGCGGCAGCCCGTACTCCTCGACGGCGAGCGACTGGGCGCCGCGGTCCCGCAGGGCGGCGCAGAGCAGGCCGAGGCCCTGGGTGACGCCGGTGCAGACGAGCAGGTGGTCGGGGTCGGTGCGGACGCCGCGGACCCGGGCCAGGTAGTGGGTGAGGGCCTGCCGCAGTTCGATCCGGCCGAGCGGGCTGCCGTAGTCCAGGGCCTCGTGCGGTGCGGTGGCGAGGGCGCGGCGGGCGGCGGCGAGCCAGGCGGTGCGGGGGAAGAGGGAGAGGTCGGGCCGGCCGGACGTCAGGTCGTACGGGGCGGTCGCCCGCCGTGGCGCGGGCCGGGCGGCGGGCCGCCTGCCCCGGACCGGCTCCGGCGCGGCCCGCCGGGCGACGGTGGTGCCGGAGCCCTGCCGGGAGCTGAGCCAGCCCTCGGCGGTGAGCTGGCCGTACGCCTCGACCACGGTGTTGCGGGCGACCCCGAGGTCCTCGCCGAGCGCCCGGGAGGACGGCAGCCGGGTGCCGGGGGCGAGTCGCCCGTCCTGGACGGCCTCGCGCAGCGCGTCCTCCAAGGCGGCCCGCAGCCCGGCGCCGGCGGCCCGCCGCTCGGTGAGGTCCAGGTGCAGGTCGCCGCCGAAGGCGGTCCAGGAGGTGCTCACGGCCCCATTCTCGCCCGGTGGGGCGGGGACGGACGGCCCGCCGGGGCCCGCGTGCGGGCGGTGCGGGTGGTGATCACGGTGTCCTCCCCGTCGGTTAGCGTCCGTCATCGGACCGACGGATCCCGACGCGAGGATGTGACAGGGTGAGCGAGGACATTTCCCGGAACGACCCGGAGACGGCCGAACCGGCCGAACCGGCCGATCTGGCCGGGCGGTTCGAGGCCGAGCGCCCCCAACTGCGCGCCGTGGCCTACCGGATGCTCGGATCGATCGCCGAGGCCGAGGACGCCGTCCAGGAGGCCTGGCTGAGGCTGAGCCGCGGCGACGTGGGCGGGGTACGCAACCTCGGGGCCTGGCTCACCACCGTCGTCAGCCGGGTCTGCCTGGACCAGCTGCGCTCCCGCACCTCCCGCCGGGAGGATCCGCTGCCCGAGCAGGACGGGCAGGTGCGGCTGCCCGACCCGGTGGTCAGCGGGCTGTCGGCGCTGGACCCGGTGCACGAGATCCTGGTCGCCGACTCGGTCGGGATCGCGCTGATGGTGGTCCTGGAGACGCTCTCCCCGGCGGAGCGGATCGCCTTCGTGCTGCACGACCTGTTCGAGGTGCCCTTCGACGGGATCGCCGAGGTGCTCGGCCGCACCTCCGCCGCCACCCGGCAGCTGGCCAGCCGCGCCCGCCGCCGGGTCCAGGGCGCCACCCCGGCCGCGGACTCCGACAACGCCCGCAAGCGCGAGGTGGTGGAGGCCTTCCTGACCGCCTCCAGGGGCGGCGACTTCGACGCCCTGCTGGCCGTGCTCGACCCCGGGGTGGTGGCCCGCTCCGACGGCGGCACGCTGGTGCCGGGCGTGCTGCGCCGCGGCGCGGCCGACGTCGCCTCGCAGGCGATCGCCTTCGCCCGCTTCGCCGCCGGCGGCCGGCTGGTCCTGGTCAACGGCTCGCCCGGGGTGGTCTCCTTCGCCGGGGGCCGTCCGCTGTCGGTCATGTCGTTCACCATCCACGGCGGCCGGATCACCGCGATGGACATCCTCACCGACCCGGTCCGCCTGGCCGCCCTGGGCCTCACGGCCTGACCGTCCCGGTGGTGCCCCCGGGCCGGCCGGCACCCCGCCGGCCGGCCCGCCGGGTCCGTCACGCTTCCTCCACGTGTTGTTTCCCGTCGCTTCCCGGGCCGTCCGGGGAGCCGCGCGCTACCGTGCCGCCCATGGCGAACTTTGTACTGGTGGCGGGCGCGTGGCTCGGTGCCCGGGCGTGGGACGAGGTCGTGGCGGAACTGTGCGCGGCCGGGCACGGGGCGTACCCGCTGACGCTCTCCGGGCTCGCGGAGAAGAGCGGCGCGCCCGCCGGGCAGCGGGCGCACGTGGCGGACGTCGTCGCCGAGGTGGAGCGGCTGGACCTGCGCGAGGTGGTGCTGGTCGGGCACAGCTACTCGGGCATCCCGGTGGGCCAGGCCGCGGAACGGATCGGCGACCGGCTGGCCCGGCTGGTCCTGGTGGACGCCAACGTGCCGGTGGCGGGGGAGTCCTTCGCCGACCAGATACCGGAGCCGGCCGCGCTGCGGGCGGACCTCGCCGCGCACGGGGGCTGGTGGCCGCCGCTGCCGCCGGCCGAGTTCGCCGGGCAGGGGCTGACCGTCGGGCAGATCACCAGGATCACCGCGGGCGCGACCCCGCACCCGGGCCCCTCGCTGACCGAACCAGCCGTCCTGGAGGGCCCGTTGAGCGCGCTCCCGGCGGTGTACGTGAAGTGCCTGCTGGACTGGCCGGAGCCGCCGCCGCTGGTCGCCCGGCTGGTCGCGGACGGCCACTGGCGGCTGGTGGAGCTGGACACCGGGCACTGGCCGATGTTCTCCCGGCCGGCCGAACTCGCCCGGGTGCTGGCCGAGTCGGCCCGGACGGAGGGCTGAGACCCGCCCGGACGGCAGGCCGGGGCCGCCCCGGACGGAAGCCGGGGTCCGCCGCGCGGATCCTCACCGGCCGTACGGCCGGAGGACACCGGGGGCGAGGCGGCCGATCAGCGCCGCCGCCACGGAGGCCGGCACGGTGGCGGACGGGACGGCCCGGTGCGCCGCGTCGCCGAGTGGCATCACGGCGGTCACCGCGGCCGGGGTGCCGGCCAGGGGCAGGGCGACGGTCAGGACGGCGAGCAGGCGACGGGGGCGCCGCGGGTGGTCGGGACGGTTCACGGGGGTCTCCTTGGGGCTCGACCCGGGCCACGATGCCGCCTCCCGCAGCGTCAGGTTCAAGTCCTTTTCCGCCCACCGCCGACGCGGCCAGGTCAGTCCACCGCGACCCGACGCCACCCCGTCCCGTCCGCGGCCACCGGCACGGCCGCGAAGTCGTACCGCAGCAGGCCGGGGCCGAGCGCGAGCAGCGAGATCGACGAGGAGCCCCAGATCCGCCCGTCGCCGAAGTCCCGCCGCTGGATCAGCGCGGCGTCCGCGTCCGGCGCCAGCCCGTCCCCGGCGACGATCGGCAGCCACCCGCCCCAGGCCGCCGCGGCCGGGCCCGTGCCGGTCGGCTCGGGCCGGGGTTCGGCGGCCAGCCGGGCCCGGAAGTGGGCGGCGCGCGCGGCCATCAGCGCGCGGATCCGCTCCGAGGTGGTCCGGCCGGCGGCCAGGCCTTCCAGCCCGTCGTTGAGCACCACGCTCAGGCCGGACGGCAGTTCGCGCTCCTCCAGCCGCCCGCCGTCCCAGCTGGACACCCGGGCTCCGTCGGCCCGGACCAGGACGAGGTGGAACGGGTCGTACGGGGTGAGGTCGAGCCTGCCGACCCCGCCCTCCCGGACGGCGGTGAGCGGCAGCCGGCCGCGGGTGCGCCGGGCGTCGGCGGGGGCGGCCGGGCCGAAGCCGTTCAGCAGGCAGGCGGCGGTGCGCCGGGCGGGGTCGACGGCCAGCCAGGTGCCACCGGCCGCGAGGTCCAGTCCGCCGAGCAGCCCGGGCCGGTCCGGCCAGTGGTGGTCCGGCGGCAGCCAGGCCCGGCCCAGGTACTCGTCCCGGACGGACAGCAGCAGGACCGGCACCGCCGCTGCCGGCTCGATGCTGACGAACGCCGTACACACGACCCGCTGCCCCTGACCTCGTCCGGTCGGCGACCCGGCCGGTGAACCCGCCGGAGATCCCCTCCCGGCGATCCTCGCACGGCCGTTCGCACGCCGGAAGTGGCCCACGATGCGGGTGGCCGAATGCACCAGGACGGCAGGCCACCGCGCTCCTAGGCTGGCGGCCATGACGACGAACGAGACGACCGTGACGAACGGGGCCCCGGTGCCCGCCCCCGAGCAGCGCATGCCGATGCACAAGCTCGCCCCCGCCTTCTACCAGGCGATGGTCGCCCTGGACCGGGCGTCCAGGGAGGGCGTCGACCCGGTGATCGCCGAGCTGGTCAAGGTGCACGCCTCGATGATCAACGGCTGTGCCTTCTGCATCGACATGCACGCGGCCGACGCCCGCAAGCACGGCGAGCAGGACCACCGCATGCTCTCCCTCCCGGCCTGGCGCGAGACGCCCTGGTTCACCGCCCGCGAGCGCGCCGCCCTGGCCCTCACCGAGTCGGTCACCCTGCTGACCCAGGGCCACGTGCCGGACGCCGTGTACGCGGAGGCCGCCGCGCAGTTCGACGAGACCGAGCTGGCCCAGCTGATCGCGCTGATCACCACGATCAACGCCTGGAACCGGATCGGCGTCTCCACCCGCCTGAGCCCGGCCGCGAGGTGAGCGCCACCGACCCGGCCAGCCGGCGGGAGCAGGCCCGGCTGCTGCACGAGCTGCACCGCCCGGGCGAGCCGCTGGTGCTGGCGAACGCCTGGGACGTGCCGAGCGCCCGGCTGGTGGCCGCCGCCGGGGCACGGGCGGTG
>NZ_MSJQ01000360.1 GCF_014596515.1 Streptomyces sp. CBMA156 | reverse complement strand
CGCACCGCTTGGCCTGGCATGCCGCCCGGAGCCAGGCGGCCACCGCCGCCGCGTGCACCGCGCAGGGGTCGGCGGTCCGGCAGCCGTGCCGGCCGCCGGGCGGCCCGTAGTCCCGCAGCACCAGGATCGCGTCCCGGATCTCGATCACCTGCCGGTAGACCAGCAGCCGCCAGGGCGCCCTCGGCAGCAGCAGCTCCAGCACCCGGGGCCGGGGCGGTGCCAGGGCCACCGACGGTACGGCGGCGACCAGGTCGCGCCAGAGCCGCCAGAGCAGCCAGAAGGTCGTCGCGTCCCGCCACACGCGCTGGAGGGCGACGGCGGCGGGCATCGCGGGCACCAGGGCGGCGACGGTGACGCTCAGGGTGAACATCCGGAGAACGGCTCTGCTGAACACGGGGATCCCTCCATCGGCCCGGCTCCGACCGGCGGCAGTGGTGCTTCGGCGGGTACGGGCGGGCGACGGTGACGAGGAGGGCAGGGCCGGTGCGCGCCGCCCGCCGCCGGTTCGGCCGCCCGTTCAGCAGCCGGTACAGACGGTGCTGTAGGCGGTGGTGCCGGCGGCGGTGCAGCCGCACGGGCCCCGTTCCGCGGCCGGCTCCTCCGCCCTGGCCGCGCGGGTGCGGATCAGGCTCGCCAGCATTTCGGCCTCCTGCTCCTGACGGGTGGTGTAGTCGGTGCGCGCCAGGAGGTGCCGGGCGAGGGCGGGGTCGACCTGGCCGAGCCGTTCGATCGGCACCACGGCGCCGAGTGCCGCGGGCGCCGGGTGGTCCAACAGCATGTGCCCGATCTCGTGCAGCACGATGTGCTCCTGGTGCGGGCGGCTGGTCTGCTGCTCGAAGAAGATGTAGTCGTCCGTGCCGGTGGCCAGCCACAGTCCGCAGGCTCCCGCCTCGGCGGCCCCGGGCGGCAGCGGGTGCAGGTGGATCGGCCGCCGGCGTACGGCGGCCAGCCGGGCGCAGACCCCGTCGAGGGAGAACGGCGCGGCCAGGTCCAGGGTGTCCAGCATGGATCGGCAGTGACGGCGCAGACGCCGGTACGACAGGCGCTGTCCCGGTGCCGGCGGCCGTGTCCACATGGTCAGCCGCCGGTGGGGTTCTTGGGTGGCAGGCCCTCCAGCGCGCGCAGTTGGTCGATGATCGCCGCCGCCGCCATCAGGCCCCTGGGGGAGAGCCCGTCCGCCCGTGCCGCGATCTTCGTGATCCCGGTGTCCCGGAAGACCTCCCACTCGCTCAGCCGGATGCCGGCCTCGCGCAGCGCGACCAGTGCCGACAGCGCCGAGTCGGTCTCCTGGGCGACCTCGTCGTCGAAGAAGTACGCGGGCTTGACGCCGAAGAAGGTCGCGAGGGCCTCCAGGTGGTGCAGCGTCGGATTGTTGCGGGTGCCTTTGCGTAGATAGGCAATATATGCCTTCGAGATATCTCCGCCATTGAGATAAATGGCCTTCGCCACCTCGTCGTTGCTGTACGGACCGCGACCCCGGGGGTGGATGGTCGCGAAGAGGTGGTTGAGGCGCGTCCCGAGTTTGCCCGGGCAGGATGGTGCGCGTTCTTTCATTGCGTTCCGCTCCTCACCAACAGTCCCACAGGGAACACGCCGCACACGGATTCTGATTGTTGACATGAATGTGCCGCAAGGTAAGCTGACATCATGGCAACTGTCGTGGCCGCAAACGTTGTTGCGGCCTGACGATACAGACACCAGTTGCCGCCGTCGACTCCGCCCCGACGGCCATCATGGCACGAGGAAAGCGTCACGTCTGCCTTCTGCCGACTCCCCCCACCGAAGAACTTCCGCACCTGCGTGGAATTTTTGCCTCTCCGCTGCTCAGCGATCGGACAGGACGGACAACTGGGATGGAAGAACAAGGCCCGACCAATAGCACGACACGGATCCAGATATTCGACCCCGCACCGAAGGCCGAGCTGCGCCTGGTCTGCTGCCCGCACGCCGGGGCCTCCGCGGGAACCTATCGCCGGCTCTCGGCCGCCCTGCCCGGCGGCGTCGAGGCACTGTCGGTCCAGTACCCCGGGCGGAGCGGGGGGACCAGGGAGCGCGGGATCGACGACATCGGCGCGCTGGCCGACCGGATCGGCACCGAACTGCTCGGCTTCGACGACCTGCCGCTGGCCGTGCTGGGCCACAGCATGGGCTCGGTCGTCGCCTTCGAGGTGACCCGCCGGCTGGAGGAGGCCGGGCGGGCCCCGGTGCGGCTCCTGGTCTCGGGCCGCCGCTCGCCCTCCGCCGGGCTCGGCCTGGACATCCCCCAGGGGGACGACGAGATCCTGGACGAACTCCGGGAGCTGGGCGGGATCCCGGCGCGGCTGCTGGACAACCCGAAGTACCGGGAGTCGATCCTCGCCGTCATCCGCAACGACTACCGCGCCAACTCCCGTTACACCGCCCGGCCCGGCACCACCGTGGCCTGTCCGGTCAGCTTCCTGTTCGCGGACGCGGACCCCTACCTCGACCGGGCGGCGGCGCTCGCCTGGAAGAGCCACACCACGGGGGAGTTCCGGCTCACCTCATTCCCCGGTGGGCACTTCTTCCTCGATCAGCAGTTGGCCGCGGTGGTCGGGACGATCACCGCGGACCTGGGTGTCGGATCCACCGGACGAGAGGACGGGAAAAGGCCGTGAAGCGGGGACTGTGCTCGATCGACGAGGATCTGGCGGTCCGGGCCTACGAGCGGCTCCTGGCGACCAAGGGGGTGACCTCCTCGGAGCTCGCCGCCGACCTGGACATCACGGCCGAGCGGGCGGAACAGGCGCTCTCCGCCCTGCGCTGCCTGAAACTCGTCAGGTACTGCCCGGACCAGGGGTACTACGCGGCGCGCAGCCCCGACATCGCCCAACTGGAGCTGCTCATGCCACTGGAGCAGGCGATCCGCGACAAACGCCGGGAACTGACGGACTTCCAGGACAAGCTGGGCTCGTTCGTCGACACCTACAGCAACCTCCAGCGCACCCGGCTGCGGAGGGACCCGGTGCTCAGCGGGCTGGATCCGGAGCAGACCGGGTTGCGGATGGCGGACGCCCTGCGCGACCGCCCGTCCGAGATCCTCGTCATGGAGCCGCTCGCCCCGGTCCAGGGGCAGGACTCCCACGCCCTGGGCCTGTCGGCGCTGCCGTCCGGGATCCCGATCCGGGTCCTGTACCCGCACACCGCCCGCAGCAGCCTGGCCGCACGCGGCAGCCTGCGGGCGCTGGCGGAGGCGAGCGCGCGGGTCCGCACCTCGACCCAGGCGTTCGAGCACCTGGTCATCGTGGGCGGCGAGGTGGCCTTCCTGACCGACCCCCGGGGTGACGAGGACCTCCGGGGCGTCACCGTCGTCTACGAGCCGGCCATCGTCGCCCGGATGGTGCGCTCCTACGAGCACGCCTGGGCGTCCGGCACGGACATCGACTCGAACGTGGTCAGGTACGGCGAGACCAGGGACGAGGTCCGCTGCGCCATCCTGGAACTGCTCGCCTCCGGGCTCAAGGACGAGGTGGTGGCCCGGCGCATCGGCATGTCCTCGCGCACCTTCCGCCGTCACCTCGCCACCATCATGGACGAGTTGAACGCCGAGAGCCGGTTCCAGGCGGGCGCGGCCGCCGTCCAGGCCGGACTCCTGCCGGTCCGGGCCGCCGCCGGCTGACCGGTCGGGCGCCGCCATTCCCGACGGGCGTCGTGCCGCTCCGATATGGCCGTATGTGGCCACACCACATCAGGTCATTGCGGCGCCCGCCGGGGCGTCCTTACCTTCGAGGAGTGCCGGAAAACGGCACGGCATCGGGAGCCACCGATCACCGCGGGGTGGCCCGGGAAAACTCGGAGGTCAACGCCAGCATGGTCAGCAAACTGATCGACCAGGACGGCCGGTTCCTGGAAATCCTGGACCGTCTGACCACGAAGTCGATCGACGACTACTACAACCCCTACAAGCTCTTCGAATGGCCGGACAGCCTGCCCGAGGAGATGTGGTGGATGAGTCCCGAACTCACCACCACCCACGGGACCGAGGCCGCCCGGCGGCTCACCGAGAAGCAGCTCCACGCGCTGTCGCGTTACGAGAGCATCAATTTCTACAGCCTCAACGTGCACGGTATCCGGGAACTCCTCATCGAGGTCACCAAGCGGATCCACACCACCGGCTTCGAGACGCCCTCGGATTTCTTCCACCACTTCATCGGTGAGGAGAACGAGCACATGTGGTTCTTCGCCGAGTTCTGCCTGCGCTACAGCGGGAAGATCTACCGGCAGCCGGCCGGGGCGACCGTCGAGATCCCCCGCTCGAACGTGGAGAGCCTGCTGGTCTTCGCCCGGATCCTGATCTTCGAGGAGCTGGTCGACCACTTCAACTCCCGGATGGCGCTGGACGACCGGCTGCACGAGACGATCCGGGGCATCAACCGGATCCACCACCAGGACGAGTCCCGGCACATCGCGTTCGGCCGGGAACTGGTCTCCGCGCTGGCCACCGACGTCAGGCAGACCTCCACCGAGGAGGAGATGCGGGACGTCGCCACCTACATCCGGCGCTACATGACCTACAGCTTCGAGACGCTGTACAGCCCGCAGGTGTACCGGGACGCGGGCATCGAGAAGCCGCACGACCTGCGCCGGCAGCTCCTGGAGTCCCCGCAGCGCGCCGAGTTCGAGAAGAGCGTCTTCCGCAAGACCGCCAAGTACCTCGAGAAGACGGGTCTCATCTGATGGCCGGCACCTCCCCGGGGCCCGCCGACCCCTCCCGCGGCCTGGTCATCCTCGACCCGGACCAGACCGACCTGCTCCTCGAACTCGACCGGACGTTCGCCGGCTGGGGCCGCGCCGCCGGGGCCCGCGAGGTCCTCCCGCCGCCGCTGTACCCGGTGTCGGACCTGGAGAAGTTCGACGTCTACACCAACTTCCCGCACCTGGCCTACGTCGGTGCCGGACTCGACCTGGAGAGCGGCGAGAACAAGCCCGTCGACGGCACGTTCGCACCCGCCGCCCTGCGCGGCGCGCAGGTCGGCCTGTCGCACGCGACCTGCTACAGCGCCTTCCTGTACTACGAGAACTCCGTCGTGGCCGCGGACGAGCTGATCACCCTGGTCAACCGCTGCTTCCGCAACGAGGAGCACTACGAGGGCCTGCGGCGGCTGCTCAGCTTCCAGATGCGCGAGGTCGTCGCACTCGGCTCGTACGAGCACACCCAGCAGGTCCTCCAGTCCTTCGCCGAGCGGATCGCCGCGTTCGCCGACGCGCTGTCCCTGCGGCTGGAGAAGGTCCCCGCCTTCGACCCGTTCTTCCAGAACGACGGAGCCCGCGCCCTGCTCCAGAAGCTCAGTCCGGTCAAGTACGAGTTCCAGGCCGGCGACCTGGCCATCTCCTCCGTCAACACGCACCGCAACTTCTTCGGCGAACGCTGCGACATCCGCGGGCCGGAGAACGAGTTCGCCTTCACCAGCTGCGTGGCGTTCGGCCTGGAGCGATGGCTCTCCGTCCTGACCGACCTGCACCACGGCGACCCGGTCAAGGCCCTGGACGCGGTGCGGACCGCGGCCCGGCAGGTCTCCTGAGGGGCGGAGCCCCCGCACAGTTCCCGTACCGCCCGAGCACATCCGGCACGGCCCGGGCACGCCCGGATCGACCCGACACCCGAGGAGTGGCAATGGCTTCGGCAGGAATCGACCAGGTCCGCGATTGGATCCTGGCCAAGCACCCGGAACGGGAGTCCATCGAGCCCGACGAGAACCTCATCGAGAGCCGCCTCGTCGACTCGCTCTCCTTCGTGGAGCTGGTCTACACGATCGAGGGCGCCAGCGGCGTCGAGATCGACTTCGACACCATCCAGATGCAGGACCTCCAGACCCTCTCGTCGATCGAGAAGGCCTTCTTCGCCCCGGTCCGACTCCCGTAGGAGGTGTCTCCATGGAAGCTGTCTCGTACACGGCCCAGTGGACGGCCGCGGCCCGCGCCGTCGAATCCGAGCGTCCCGGCGACGCCATGTTCCAGGACAGGTTCGCGCGGGACCTCGCGGCCCCGCGCGGCTTCGAACTCCTCGACAAGTACGGCGGCGGCGGTCTGATCCCGTTCATCGCCATCCGCACCAGGTACCTGGACGACAGCATCGAGGCGCTGCTGGAGGACAGCGGCATCCGGCAGGTCGTCCTGGTCGCCGCAGGGATGGACACCCGGGCGTTCCGGCTGGCCTGGCCCAGCGGCACCACGGTGTACGAGGTCGACCACGGCGGCCTCATCGACGAGAAGCGCGCCCGGCTGGCCGCGCTCGGCGCCGAACCCACGGTGGAGCGCCGCGAGGTGTCGGCCGACCTCGCCACGGAGTGGCTGCCCGCGCTGCACGGCGCCGGCTTCGACCCGGAACTGCCCACGCTCTGGGTCGCGGAAGGACTGATGTTCTTCCTCACCGAGGAGCAGGCCTCCCACCTGCTCGGCGTCCTCGGCTCGGTCTCGGCCCCCGGCAGCCGGCTGGCCGTCGACTTCGCCAGCCGGGCACTGCTGCGCAGCCCCTTCTCCAGGGCCTTCCTGGCCGGGCTGCGCGAGGACGGCACGCCCTGGCTCTTCGGCACCGACGAGCCGGAGGAGTTCCTGGCCGGCACCGGCTGGAAGGTCCGCGAACTGCGCGAGCCCGGCGAGCCCGGCGTGGGCCAGGGGCGCTGGCCGTACGAGGTGCAGCCCCGCGACCGCCGGGGCGTGGCCCGCAGCTGGCTGGTCCGCGCCGAGTTCTCCGGCCGCTGACGAGACGCGAACGAGAGGAGTACCCGGATGAGTGGCGCGACCACACTGGAGCGGATCGAGTCGTTCCTCCCCGAACGGAGCGTGCGGATCGACGACCTCGCCGACAGCCTGGGGCTGCGCCGCGCCGAGGTGGGCGTGTTCCGGAAGATCTACGGCCTCGACCGGCTGCGGTTCGACCCGGACACCGGCCTCCTGGACCTGGTGCTGCCCGCGGCCCGCCGGGCCCTGGCGGCACTTCCCGAAGGACGACGGGTCGACTACGTCGTCTACGCCCACACCATGCAAACCCTCGCACCGCCGCACATCGACGCCGCCCGGGCCATCCGGGCGAAGCTGGGGCTGCACGACGCCGAGGCGTTCGCCCTCACCCAGCAGGCGTGCGTCAGCAGCCTCGGCGCCATCGACCTGGCCGGCGAACTGCTGCGGGCCGAGGCACCCGAGGGCGCGTACGCGCTGATGGTGACGGGGGAGCGGGCGTACTCCCCGAAGGTCCAGCTGATCCCGAACAGCGCGATCATGGCGGACGCCGCCTCCGCCTGCCTGCTGACCGTCGGCGGCCCCGGCGACGAGGTGCGCTCCTACCTGACCCGCACCCTCGGCGAGTACGCGGCCGGCCTGGAGATGACCCCGGAGGAGATCAACGGCTTCGGCCACGACTACGCCACCGTGCTCGGCGAGGTCATCGAGGAGTCCGTCCGCCGGGCCGGCCTGACCTTCGACGAGATCGACATGGTCATCCCGCACAACGTCAACGCCGTCTCCTGGCGCCACACGATCAAGCAGATGGGCGCCGACCCCGACCGCTTCTTCCTGGACAACATCCCGCTCTACAGCCACTGCTTCGCCTCGGACGTGTTCCTCAACTACACCACCCTGCGCGAGCAGGGCCGGCTGGTCGACGGCGGCCACTACGTCCTGGTCTCGGTCGGCCTGGGCGCCACCTTCGGCGCCATGGTCATCACCCACCGCGAGGGAGACACCCGATGACCGGCACCGCCTACACGGCGGACCTCAAGGAGGCGCTCACCGGCGACCGCGAGGCGCGGTTCGTCTGGCTCTGCAACTTCGAGGTGGAGAACCAGTGGGCACACGGCCACACCGGGCTCCCGGCGGCGCGGATCAGCGCCACCGCCGCGACCGTGCAGCGGATGGAGGAGCTCGGCGCGCTGCTCGCCGAGCCGACCGACCACCTGCTGCTCGACCGCCCGCTGGACCAGGGCTACCGCGCGTACACGGAGAAGACCGGGCTCGGCGCGCCCACCGAACTGATCACCCGGGCCCCGGCCGGCGAGGGCGGCACCAGCCGGGCCGTCCTCGACTCCCCGGAGCTGCTGGACCGGCTGCGGGTGCTCGCGGGCGGCGGCGCCTACCTGATGCCGATGGGCAACTCCCCCCTGGAGCAGGAGATCTGCCGGCGGACCGGACTGCGCCCCGCGGTGCCCGACCCGGAGACCTCGGCGCGGGTCAACAGCAAGATCTACAGCCGTCGGCTGACCGAGGAGCTCGGCCTGCGGTCCATTCCCGGCTTCACCTGCGAGACGGTGGGCGAACTCCACCGGGCGCTCGACGAGTCGCTGCGCGACGGCGGACCGGTGATCGTCAAGGACGCCTACGGCGTCTCCGGCAAGGGCCTGATCGTGCTCGACAGCCGCCGGAAGGCCGACCGGCTGCTGCGCATGGTCGACCGCCGGGCGCACAGCAGCGGCGACGACACGATCCACGTCGTCGTCGAGCGGTTCCTGCCCAAGCGGTTCGACCTCAACTACCAGTTCACCATCGCCAGGGACGGGCGGGTGGGGTTCGACTTCGCCAAGGAGGCCCTGACCGCCGGCGGCGTCCACCTCGGGCACGTCATGCCCGCCGCGCTCTCGCCCGCTCAGCACGAGACCCTCGCCGACGCCGCCGGGCGGCTGGGCGCCCGGCTCTACGAGGACGGCTTCTTCGGCGTCGTCGGCGTGGACGCGCTGCTCGGCCAGGACGACCTGGTGTACCCCGTCCTGGAGATCAACGCCCGCCTGAACATGTCCAGTTACCAGGGGCAGGTCACCGAGCGCTTCCTCGCCCCCGGCGGGGCCGCGCTGGCGAAGCACTACCCGCTGCGGATATCCGCCCCGGTCTCCTTCGACGAGGTGGCCCACGCCCTCGGGGACCTCACCCGCCCGCCGGTCGACGGCACCGGGCTGGTCGTCACCTGCTTCGGCACGGTCAACGCGCAGGCCGGCACCTCGCTCCCGTTCGACGGCCGGCTCTACACCCTGCTCTTCGCCGCCGACCGGAACGGCCTCAGCGACCTCGACCGCAGGGTCGCCGGGGCGCTCCACCGTCTCGGCACCACCGAAAGGACGCCATGAACACCAGCGAACTGAGGGTGCAGGGGGTACCGGTCTCGCAGATCGCCGAGGAGTTCGGCACCCCGCTGTTCGTCTACGACGCCGAGGTGCTGCGCACCGTCTACCAGTCGCTGCGCGAGGGGCTCCACCCGGCGGTGGACGTCTTCCTCTCGCTCAAGGCCAACCCCAACGTCTCCGTCTGCGGCTACCTCGGCTCGCTCGGCGCCGGCGCCGAGATCTCCTCCCTGGTCGAGCTGATGACCGTCCGGCGGGCCGGCATCGCGCCGGAGAACGTGATCTTCCTGGGGCCCGGCAAGACCCGCGCCGAGCTGGAGGCGTGCGTCGCGGCGAACCTGCACGCCATCGTCTGCGAGTCGCTGGACGAGCTGCGCCTCCTGGAGGAGATCGCCGAAGCGGCCGGGCGCGAGGAGGTGCCGGTCCTGCTCCGGGTCAACCCCGACTTCCACACCAAGGGCTCGGGCCTCGCGATGAGCGGGAAACCGCGCCAGTTCGGCATCGACGCGGAACTGCTGCGCCGCTCCCGCCCGGTGATCGACGCCCTGCGCCGGGTCCGGGTCCGCGGCTTCCACGCCTACATGGGCACCCGGTTCCTGAACGCCGACGACCTGGTGCACAACACCCGGCAGATCCTGGCGATCGCCGAGGAGCTGGCGCGGACGCTCGGCATCCCCCTGGAGACCGTCGACTTCGGCGGCGGCTTCGGCGTCGCCTACTTCGACAACGAGAAGGACCTCGACCTGGGGGCCGTCGTCGCCGGCATCAACGAGGTCGTCGAGCCCTTCGTCCGGGCCCACCCCGGCTGCCGGCTGATCAACGAACTCGGCCGCTACCTGACCGCGCAGGCCGGTACGTACGTGGTGCGTGCGCTGTACGTGAAGGAGTCCCTCGGCGAGCGCTTCGTGGTCGCCGACGGCGGCACCAACCACCACATGGCGGCGGTCGGCGTCGGCAGCTTCGTCAAGCGCAACTTCCCGATCCGCTCGCTGACCAGGTACCGGGACGAGGCCGGCGACACGTACACCGTCACCGGGCCGCTCTGCACGCCCAACGACGTCATCGGCAAGAAGGTCGCCCTGCCGCCGGTCGAGGCCGGCGACCTGCTGGGCGTCGAGCGCTCCGGCGCCTACGGGCCGACGGCCTCCCCCGGACTCTTCCTCAGCCACGGGTTCCCGGCCGAGGTACTGGTCCACAACGGCGCCGCGCACCTGGTCCGGGAGCGAGACCGGCACGAGGAGATCCTCGCCAAGCAGCACCTCGTCGACTTCGGCTGACCGGTCGGCGGGCGCACCGGCCGCCCTGGCCGGCCGCCCCTGACGACAGCCCGCCCCCTAGTTCCGCCCCCACGGCGCGACGAGCCCCGACCGCGCGACCAAGCCCCCGACAGCCCCGGCACAGAGGAGTGATCCGGCACATGGAACGTCAGAACGTGGTGTCCGCGGTGGAGACCGCTCTCAGCGAGGTCCTGGAGCGCGCCGTCACCGGCCTCACCGAGGACGCCCGGCTCTTCGAGGACCTGCACCTGGACTCCACCTCCGTCCTGGAACTGCTGATGGTCCTGGAGGACACGGTCGACATCTCGGTGGACCCGGAGGCCCTGGACATGGACGACTTCAAGTCGGTCGGGACCCTCACCGACTACGTCCTGTCCCAGGCCGACGGGGCATGAGGGAGACCGCGATGTCCATGACCCTCCAGGCCGCCGGTGCGGTGCTCTCCCCGCCGGGCAGGCCGTACGACGAGGACCCGACGACGCTCTCCTACTACCGCGACCTGGTCGAGCCCTTCGGCCTGGAGGTGGCGCCGGACCTGCTGCGCTCCGCCCCGAACGTCACCCACCGCGACCTCGTCGACCGGCTCGCGGCGATCGAGGGCATCCGCGACAGCGCGCCCGACCTGGTGATCGTGGCGCAGGCGCTGCCCGACGTGACGCCGTTCGTCGCCATCGCGCCCTACCTCGACCGGCTGCTCGGTGGAGGGTCCGCCAACAACCTCGGCATCGGCCAGCAGGGCCTGGCCGCACCGTTCACCGCGCTGCGGGTGGTCTCCGCCTTCCAGCGGGCCGGCCGCAGCCGCACGGCGGTGCTCGCCGTCCTCGAACAGACCACCCTGCCGACCCGGTTCCCGCTGGTCCACGACAACGGGCTGGTCGACTCCGGGGTCGCGCTGGTCCTCGGCACCACCGGCGGGCCCCGGGTCGCGGGGGTCGAGACGATCCCCGCCACCGAGTCTCCCCTCGACCGGATCGGGGAGCTCGCCGCCAAGGACCCGGCGGGCACGCTGGTGGTCACCGGGCCCTGGTTCGACCAGCGCGGGCTGGACCAGGACGGCCCCCGGCACCGGGTGGAGCCCGGCAGCTACTGCACCAGTGTCTGGCTGGCGCTGGCCCGGAACTGGCGCTCCTGGCAGCACCGGTACACCACGGTGCTGCTCTGCGACACCGACCCGCGCTCCGGCGAGAGCCACCTGGCGGTGCTGTCCTCGGACTCCGCCGAGACCGGGACCTCAGCCGAGACCGGGGACTCCGCCGAGACCGGGGCCTCCGGCGAGGGGGTGCTCTGATGCCGGCGGCGGACACCCTGCCCGGCACCGCGCCCGCGGGCCCTGCCGGAACCGACGGGGCCGAGGCCGCCGCGGCGGCCCTGCGGGACGCCGGGCAGCAGATCATGGTCATCCTCGGCCTGTTCGCCGGGGTGGGCGCCATCGTCGTGGCCGTACTCGCACGCCGGATCCCCAAGATCACCTGGCGGTGACCGGTGGGACGCCTGCGAACA
>NZ_MSJQ01000036.1 GCF_014596515.1 Streptomyces sp. CBMA156 | reverse complement strand
CTCGACGAAGGAGCCGCGCAGGGCGAGGTCCTCCACCGGGTAGCCGGTGAGGGCCATCTCGGGGAAGGCGACCAGCTGCGCGCCCGCGGGCGCGGCCTGCCCGGGGACGGCGGCGCCGTCGAGCTGAGTCATCTGGTCCGCGACGGCGGCCGGATCCACCCCGCTGCCTGGCGGGCGCCCGAACGAGACGCCCCGGTTGTCCTGCGGACCGTTGCCGGGCGTTTCGCCTGCCCCCGGCGTAGGGTGATCCCCTGCCATCTGATTCCCCGTCATGTCTGGAAGCGTCCCCCCGGCGGAACCGTCCACGGTTTCGGGAGGGACGGGTGAGAATTGGACACCATGGTAGTGGTGTGCCGTTTTCGGCTGCCGCCAGGACCGCTGAACCCCGTCCTCGCAGGCCCGGGCCGTGCAACACCTTCACCCGTCGGTCACCGCGCCCCCACCTCCGCGCCCCGCGTCCCCGCCCGCGCCCGTCCGCGCGCCCCCCGTGCCCCGTGTGCACCCGCCCGCCCCGGCCGGGATCCCCGGCCAGGCCCCCGGGCCTTACCCTTCAGGAGTTGAAGGGGACGCCCGGCGGAGGGGTCCCCGCCCTGGGAGGGTGGATCATGCCGACGGACACACCGGGCTCGCAGTCGTCCCTGCACCGGGCGAACCTGGAACGGGTGCTCCGCGCGGTGCGGATGGCCGGATCGCTGACCCAGGCCGAGATCGCCCGCGGCACCGGCCTGTCCGCGGCCACCGTGTCCAACATCGTGCGGGAGTTGAAGGAGAGCGGCACCGTCGTGGTCGCCGACACCTCTTCCGGCGGCCGGCGCGCCCGCAGCGTCTCGCTCAGCGGGGACGCCGGGATCGTGGTCGGCATCGATTTCGGCCACACCCACCTGCGCGTCGCGGTCGGCAACCTGGCCCACCGGGTGCTGGCCGAGGAGAGCGCGCCGATCGACGTGGACGTCTCCGCCCAGCAGGGCTTCGACCGGGCCGAGGCGATGGTCGAGCGGCTGCTGGCGCAGGCCGGGTTCCGCCCGGAGAAGGTGATCGGCGTCGGCCTCGGCGTACCGGGCCCGATCGACGTGGAGACCGGCGCGCTCGGCTCCACCGCGATCCTGCCCGGCTGGACGGGCATCGCCCCCGGCCGGGAGCTGGGCGAGCGGCTCGGCATGCCGGTTCACGTGGACAACGACGCCAACCTGGGCGCGCTCGGCGAGCTGGTCTGGGGCGCCGGCCGCGGACTGAGCGACCTCGCGTACATCAAGGTCGCCAGCGGTGTCGGCGCCGGCCTGGTGGTGAACGGCCAGATCTACCGCGGCCCCGGCGGCACCGCGGGTGAGATCGGGCACATCACCCTGGACGAGGCCGGGCCGGTCTGCCGCTGCGGCAACCGCGGCTGCCTGGAGACCTTCGTCGGTTCCCGCTACCTGCTCTCCCTGCTCGCCCCCACCCTCGGCCAGGGCCTCAGCCTGACCCGGGTGGTCGAGCTGGCCCACCAGGGCGACCTCGGCTGCCGTCGGGTGATCGCCGACGCCGGCCGGCAGATCGGCACCGGCGTCGCCACCCTGTGCAACCTGCTGAACCCCCGCCGGGTGATCCTCGGCGGGGACCTCGCCGAGGCCGGTGAGCTGGTGCTCGCCCCGATCCGGGACTCGGTGGCCCGCTACGCGATCCCCAGCGCCGCCCGTCAGCTCTCGGTCGTCCCCGGCACTCTCGGCGGCCGGGCCGAAGTGCTCGGCGCGCTGGCCCTGGTGATGAGCGAGATGGGGGAGTCCGGTGCCCTCGGCCGGGCCTGACACCCGTTGTCCGGCAACCGCCGCGGGGTCGGGCCCGAACAGTCACCCCTGAACAGCCGGCCCTGAACAATCACTCCTGAACGGTCGCCTCTGAACGGTCGGTCTCGAATAGTCGATCCTGACTGGTCGATCCCGAATAAATAAGCGTGATCAAACACCTGTGCGTCAACCTGATGTGACTCACATCCCCTGCCCGACCTCCCGGAATGGCGGTAACCGAACGGCGGCACCGGGCGCGCCGCTCGGTGTCCGGGAGGCGGACATTAGACTCGACCGGTCGGCACCGGCCGCGAGCGTCGGCGTGCCGCCGGACCGGGCAGCGACGCCCGTCGGACCGTCCGTGGTCCGCGAACACTGAACGAGGAGGAACGGGTGGCCCTGCTGACCCGCATTCGGGGACCGCGCGATCTCGACCGGCTCACGCCCGGACAGCTGGCCGCGCTGGCCCAGGAGATCCGGACCTTCCTGGTGACCGAGGTCTCGAAGACGGGCGGCCACCTCGGCCCCAACCTCGGCGTGGTGGAGCTCACCATCGCGCTGCACCGGGTCTTCGACTCGCCGCGCGACCGCATCCTCTTCGACACCGGCCACCAGAGCTACGTCCACAAGCTGCTCACCGGCCGCCAGGACTTCTCGCAGCTGCGGACGAAGGGCGGCCTGTCCGGCTATCCGTCCCGCGCCGAGTCCGAGCACGACGTGATCGAGAACTCGCACGCCTCCACCGTGCTCTCGTACGCCGACGGCCTGGCCAAGGCCAACCAGGTGCTGGGCAAGAACGACCCGGTCGTCGCGGTGATCGGCGACGGCGCGCTCACCGGCGGCATGGCCTGGGAGGCGCTCAACAACATCGCCGACGACAAGGACCGCCCGGTCGTCATCGTCGTCAACGACAACGAGCGCTCGTACTCCCCGACCATCGGCGGCATGGCCAACCACCTCGCCACCCTGCGCACCACCCAGGGCTACGAGCGCTTCCTGTCCTGGGGCAAGGACGCGCTCCAGCGCACCCCGGTGGTCGGCCAGCAGCTGTTCGAGACGCTGCACGGCGCCAAGAAGGGCCTCAAGGACTTCATCGCCCCGCAGGGCATGTTCGAGGACCTCGGCCTCAAGTACATCGGCCCGATCGACGGCCACGACCTGACCGCCCTGGAGTCCGCGCTGACCAAGGCGCGCGGCTTCGGCGGCCCGGTGATCGTGCACTGCCTCACCGAGAAGGGCCGCGGCTACCACGCCGCCGAGAACAACGACGAGGACCGCTTCCACGCGGTCGGCGTGATCCACCCGGAGACCGGCCTGCCGATCAAGAGCGCAGGCAAGGACTGGACCTCGGTCTTCGCCGAGGAGATGGTCGCGCTCGGCCACGAGCGCGAGGACATCGTCGGCATCACCGCCGCCATGCTCCACCCGGTGGGCCTGGCCCCGTTCGCCAAGGCCTTCCCGGAGCGCATCTTCGACGTCGGCATCGCCGAGCAGCACGCCGTCACCAGCGCCGCCGGCCTGGCCACCAACGGTCTGCACCCGGTCTTCGCGGTCTACGCGACCTTCCTGAACCGGGCCTTCGACCAGGTCCTGATGGACGTCGCCCTGCACAAGCTGGGCGTCACCTTCGTGCTGGACCGGGCGGGCGTCACCGGTACCGACGGCGCCTCGCACAACGGCATGTGGGACATGTCGATCCTCCAGGTCGTCCCGACCCTGCGGCTGGCCGCCCCGCGCGACGCCGACCAGGTCCGCGCCCAGCTGCGCGAGGCCGTCGAGGTCAAGGACGCCCCGACCGTGGTCCGCTACTCCAAGGGCACGGTCGGCCCGGCCGTCCCCGCGGTCGGCCGGGTCGGCGGCATGGACCTGCTGCGCACCGCCGAGGAGCCCTCCGGCGCCCACCGCGCCGACGTGCTGATCGTCTCGGTCGGCGCGATGGCCACCACCAGCCTGGAGGTCGCCGACCTGCTGGCCGCCCAGGGCATCACCGCCACCGTGGTGGACCCGCGCTGGGTCAAGCCGGTGGACGCGGCCCTGCCGGGCCTGGCCGCCGAGCACCGGGTGGTCGTCACGA
This sequence comes from Streptomyces sp. CBMA156, assembly GCF_014596515.1. Classification (GTDB taxonomy): domain Bacteria; phylum Actinomycetota; class Actinomycetes; order Streptomycetales; family Streptomycetaceae; genus Kitasatospora. The sequence continues at coordinate 10,413 of NZ_MSJQ01000036.1, read as the reverse complement.
TCGAGGACAACGGCCGGGTGGGCGGCGTCGGCGCCGCCGTGGCACAGGCGCTGCGGGACGCGGACGTGGATCTGCCGGTGCGCGACTTCGGAATCCCGCAGGAGTTCCTGGACCACGCCAGCCGGAACGAGATCCTGGCCGAGATCGGCCTGAACGCTCCGGACATCGCCCGAAAGGTGACCGCACTGGTCGCCAAGCTGGACGCGGCGCCGGTCAAGGCCTGACCAGCGGGTGTGCGGTCCGCGCGGACTCCGGCCGCCACCCGTTCCGCCGACGACTGTTCGTCGTAACTCCGTAACAGTTCGTCACGAAACAAGCTGACAATCGCATGGAAAGGCGGGACCGGCGCCATGGGCGCCGATCCCGCCCGGTAGGTTGTCAACCGTGCCGACCCCCACCCGCCTCCGCCTCACCGGACTGGCCGAGCGCCTGCCCGAGCGCGTCCTCACCCATGTCCGCAGTGGGTACTGGACCAGGCTGGTGCCGGTGCTCGCGCTGGTCGCACTGCTCACCCACATCCCCTCCTTCGCCCGGCCCGTGTGGAGCCCGGACGAAGGCTTCCTGGCCACCCAGGCGCGGATGCTGGCGGACGGGGGAGTGCTCTACGACACCGTCGTGGACCGCAAACCGCCGTTGCTGCCCTGGCTCTACCAGGCCTGCTTCGCGGTCTTCGGCTCCGCCTCGCTCTGGCCGCTGCGCACCCTGGCGGTGGTGGCCCACCTGGTCACCGCGATCCTGCTGGCCTCGATCGCCCGCGGCCGCTGGGGCAACCGGGCCGGGGCCGGCGCCGGACTGCTCTACCTGCTGGTCTCCATCGGGCTCTCCCCCGAGGACACCCAGGCGGCGACCTTCGAGGTCTTCATGCTGCCCGCCATGGTGGCCGCCTTCCGGTACGCCGAGCGGCGCCGCTGGCTGGCCGCGGGCATCGCGGTCGCCCTGTGCTCACTGACCAAGCAGACCGGCGGCGCGGTGCTGCTGCCGGTGCTCTGGATGCTGTTCCAGGACGCCCGCCGGCGCGGGGTGCGCTGGCCGCCCGCACTGTTCAAGATCGGTTTCGGCTTCACCCTGCCGATAGCGCTGGTCGCGGTGATCCTCACCAAGCCCAAGGGCTTCCTCTTCTGGGTCGTCACCGGCAGCGGGGACTACGCCACCTTCGGCGGTGCCTGGCTCCAGATGCTCGGCCGGGCGCTCGGCAACTCGGCCATCCTGGTCGCGGCAGGCCTCGGCTTCCTGCTCCCGGTCGGGCGGCGGCTCTGGCTGAAGTACCGCCACCGCCCGCTGCCGGTGGCCGGCGAGGAGCACGGCTCGACCACGGACCTGTGGGTCTGGCTGCTCTCCTCGGTCGTCGCGGTCAGCGTGGGCTTCCACTTCTTCGGCCACTACTACCTCCAGCTGATGCCGCCGCTGGTGCTGCTGGGCACCGGGGCGGTCGCCACCTCGGCGGTCCGCTGGAAGCCGGTCCTGCTGTACACCACGGCCGCCGCCACGGTGTTCTGGGGCCTGGCGCTGGCCTGGCCCGGGGAACGGCTCAACCGCACCACCGAGGTCGCCACCGCCGTCGCCAACCAGACCACCCCCAAGGACACCCTGCTGGTCTGGGGCATGCACCCCGAGCTGTACTGGCTGGCCGACCGCAAGCCCGCCACCCGCTACCTGACCGCGGGCTTCCTCACCAACTTCAGCGGCGGCAAGGACGGCAGCCAGAACGTCGGCGAGGATTTCAGCGTCTCCAACGCCTGGCAGACCTTCGACAAGGAACTGGCCAACGGTCTGCCCGAGGTCGTGGTCGACGACTCCGGCATCTCCCCGTACCAGCCCGTCATGGTCCCCCGGATCGAGAACCTGCTGGACACCCACTACGAGATGGTCGGCGTCTTCGCCGACACCGTGGTCTACCGCCTCAAGCACTGAGACCTCCGTACACGGCCACACCCGGGGAGAACCCGGTACACACGGAAGAGCCCCGGTGACCAGCTGGTCACCGGGGCTCCTCCGTGTACGGGGGCCGTTCCCCGCTAGGCGGGAACCGAGGCCACACCGGGGGCGAGGAACGCCTTGCCGTTCACCCGCTCCGAGACGCCCTCACGGTCCAGGTACGGGGTGATCCCGCCCAGGTGGAAGGGCCAGCCGGCACCGGTGATCATGCAGAGGTCGATGTCCTGCGCCTCGGCGACGACACCCTCCTCCAGCATCAGGCCGATCTCCTGCGCCACGGCGTCCAGGGCGCGGGCGCGGACCTGCTCCTCGGTCAGCACCGAGTCGCCGAAGGACAGCAGCTCCAGCACCTCGGGGTCGAGGACCTGCTGCCCGTCCACCCAGGTGTAGAAGCCGCGCTTGCCGGCCTTGACCACCTTGGCGAGGTTCTCGGAGACGGTGAACCGCTCCGGGAAGGCGCCGTGCAGGGTCTCCGAGACGTGCAGCGCGATGGCCGGGCCGACCAGCTCCAGCAGCACGATCGGGGACATCGGCAGGCCGAGCGGCTCGACGGCCTTCTCGACGTCCGCGATCGGGGTGCCCTCGTCGATGATGCCCTGGATCTCGCCCATGAAGCGGGTCAGGATCCGGTTCACCACGAACGCCGGGGCGTCCTTGCACAGCACCGAGGTCTTCTTCAGCTTCTTGGACACCGCGAAGGCGGTGGCCAGCGAGGCGTCGTCGGTCCGCTCGCCGCGGACGATCTCCAGCAGCGGCAGGATCGCGACCGGGTTGAAGAAGTGGAAGCCCACGACCCGCTCGGGGTGCTCCAGCTTCGAGGCCATCTCGGTGACCGACAGCGAGGAGGTGTTGGTCGCCAGCACACAGGTCGGCGAGACCACGTTCTCCAGGTCCGCGAAGACGGCCTGCTTGACGCCCATCTCCTCGAACACGGCCTCGATGACGAAGTCCGCGTCGCCGAAGGCGGCGGCCTTGTCCAGCGAGCCGGAGACCAGGCCCTTGAGGCGGTTGGCCTTGTCCTGGCCGATCCGGCCCTTGCCGAGCAGCTTGTCGATCTCGGCGTGGACGTAGCCGACGCCCTTGTCCACGCGCTCCTGGTCGATGTCGGTGAGGACCACCGGCACCTCCAGACGGCGGGCGAACAGCAGCGCCAGCTGCGAGGCCATCAGGCCGGCGCCGACGACGCCGACCTTGGTGACCGGGCGGGCCAGCGACTTGTCCGGCGCGCCGACCGGGCGCTTGGCCCGGCGCTGCACCAGGTTGAAGGCGTAGATGCCGCTGCGCAGCTCGCCGCTCATGATGAGGTCGGCCAGCACGGCGTCCTCGGCGTCGAAGCCGGCCTGGAGGCTCGCCTTGTCGGCGAGGTCGAAGTCCTTGGCGGCGGCGATGATGTCCAGCGCCTTGTAGGCGGCCGGGGCGGCGCCGTGCACCTTGGCGTCGGCGACCAGACGGCCCCAGGCGACGGCGTCGTCCCAGGCCTTGCCGCGGTCGATCGCCTCGCGCTCGACGACGACGTCGCCCTTGACGACCCTGGCGGCCCAGAGCAGCGACTGCTCCAGGAAGTCGGCCGGCTCGAAGATCGCGTCGGCGATCCCCAGCTCGAACACGTCCTTGCCCTTGAGCTGCTTGTTCTGGTTCATCGAGTTCTCGACGATGACCTTGACGGCCTTACCGGCACCGACCAGGTTCGGCAGGATGGTGCAGCCGCCCCAGGCGGGGACGAGGCCGAGGAAGACCTCGGGCAGCGAGAACGCCGGGACGCCCGCCGACACCGTGCGGTAGTCGCAGTGCAGGCCGACCTCGACGCCGCCTCCCATCGCCGCGCCGTTGTAGAAGGCGAAGGTGGGGACGGGCAGCGCGGCGATCCGCTTGAAGACGTCGTGGCCGCCCTTGCCGATGGCCAGCGCGTCCGCGTGCTCCTTGAGCAGCTCGACGCCCTTGAGGTCGGCGCCGACCGCGAAGATGAACGGCTTGCCGGTGATCGCGGCACCGACGATCGTGCCCTCGGCGGCCTCGGCCTCGACCTGGTCCAGCGCCTCGTTCAGCTTGAGCAGCGAGCCCGGGCCGAAGGTGGTCGGCTTGGTGTGGTCGAAGCCGTTGTCCAGGGTGATCAGCGCCAGCCGGCCGGCCTGGAACGGCAGGTCGAGGTGGCGGACGTGCGCGGTCGTGACGACCTCGCCGGGGAAGAGTCCGGCGCCGTGGGTCAGCAGCTCGGTCGTGGTGCTCATGCTCACTTACCGCCCTCGACGAAGTGGGGGTTCTCCCAGATGACGGTGCCGCCCATGCCGAAGCCGATGCACATCGTGGTGAGGCCGTAGCGGACGTCCGGGCGCTGCTCGAAGCGGCGGGCCAGCTGGTTCATCAGGCGCACGCCGGAGGAGGCCAGCGGGTGGCCGAAGGCGATCGCGCCGCCGTACGGGTTGACCCGCTCGTCGTCGTCCGCGATGCCGTAGTGGTCGAGGAAGGCCAGCACCTGCACGGCGAAGGCCTCGTTGACCTCGAACGCGCCGATGTCGTCGATGGTCAGACCGGCCTTGGCCAGCGCCTTCTCGGTGGCCGGCACCGGGCCGATGCCCATGACCTCGGGCTCGACGCCCGCGAAGGCGTAGGAGACCAGGCGCATCTTGACCGGGAGGCCGAGCTCCTCGGCGACGTCCTCGGCGGCCAGCAGCGAGGCGGTGGCACCGTCGTTCAGACCGGCCGAGTTGCCCGCGGTGATGTTGCCGTGCGGGCGGAACGGGGTCTTCAGACCCGCCAGGTTCTCCATCGTGGTGCCCGGGCGCATCGGCTCGTCCACGGTGGCCAGGCCCCAGCCGGTCTCGCCGACGTCGGGGTTGGTGTTGCGGATCGAGATCGGCACCAGGTCGGGCTGGATGTCGCCGTTGGCGTACGCCTTGGCGGCCTTCTCCTGGGAGCGCACGGCGTAGGCGTCGCAGCGCTCCTTGGTCAGGTGCGGGAAGCGGTCGTGCAGGTTCTCCGCGGTCATGCCCATGAACAGGGCGGACTCGTCGACCAGCTTCTCGGAGACGAAGCGCGGGTTCGGGTCGACGCCCTCGCCCATCGGGTGGCGGCCCATGTGCTCGACACCGCCGGCCACGACCACGTCGTACGCGCCGAAGGCGATGCCGCCGGCGGTGGCGGTCACGGCGGTCAGCGCGCCGGCGCACATGCGGTCGATCGAGTAGCCGGGGACGGACTTCGGCAGCCCGGACAGCAGGGCGGCGGTGCGCCCGATCGTCAGACCCTGGTCGCCGATCTGCGTGGTGGCCGCGATGGCGACCTCGTCGATGCGCTCGACGGGCAGGCTCGGGTTACGGCGCACGAGTTCCCGGATGCACTTGACGACCAGGTCGTCGGCGCGGGTCTCGTGGTAGATGCCCTTCGGGCCTGCCTTGCCGAACGGGGTGCGGACGCCATCGACGAAGACGACGTCCCTCGCGGTACGAGGCACGGGGGCTCTCCTCCCAGGGACCAACAATTCGAGGTGGGCGGGCTGCCGCCGTCGAAGACCCGAGCGGCGCCGCATCACCGTCATGCTACCCGCCGGTAACCAACCTGCCCAGGCCCCACGGAGTGATCGGCCCGTGTGTCCCCGGACACGTTCCCGGCCCCGCCCGACCAGGGACGCTCCTCCCGGGTACGGCGAAGGGGATGTCGCCCGAACGGACGACATCCCCTTCCACGCGTTGCCGGGCCACGATCGGGACCCGCCCCGTGATCAGTCCTGGGCCGCGGCCGCGGCGAACGCGGCGGCCACCGCCGGCGCCACCAGGTCCACCTGCCACTGCCGGGCGCCGAGCCCGCGCAGCGCGAAGGCCACGCTCTCGGGGCCCGGGTCGGTCGGCGGCTGCCAGGACACCCGCCGGACCAGGTCCGGAGTGATCAGGTTCTCGGGCGGCAGGTGGTACCGGTCGGCCAGCTCGCTGACCGCGCTGCGCGCGCCGGACAGCCGGGCGGCGGCCACCGGGTCCTTCTCGGCCCAGGCCCGCGGCGGCGGAGGTCCGTCGTGCGGCGCGGCGGCCGGCGGCAGCAGGTTCTCCGGGATCTCCCGGGCGCGCTGCACGGCGGCCAGCCACTGTTCCAGCTGGCGGCGGTGCACCCGCGGCCCGAAGCCCTGGACGGCCTGCAGGGAGGCGATGTTCAGCGGCATGGCCAGCGCGGCGTTGACGATCGCGGCGTCCGCGAGCACCCGGCCGGGGGAGACGTCGCGCTCCTGCGCCATCCGGTCGCGGGCCAGCCACAGCTCGCGCACCACGGCCAGCTGGCGGCGACGGCGGATCTTGTGCAGCTGCGAGGTGCGGCGCCACGGGTCGTTGCGCGGGGCCGGGCGGGGCGCGGCGGCGATCGAGGCGAACTCCTCCATGGCCCAGCCGAGCTTGCCCTGGGCGTCCAGCTCCTGTTCGAGTGCGTTGCGCAGCTCGACCAGCACCTCGACGTCCAGAGCCGCGTAGCGCAGCCACGGCTCGGGCAGCGGGCGGGTGGACCAGTCGACCGCGGAGTGCTCCTTGGCCAGGCTCAGCCCGAGCACGTTCTCGGTCATCGGCCCGAGGCCGACCCGGGCGAAGCCGGCGATCCGGCCGGCCAGCTCGGTGTCGAACAGCTGCCGGGGTCTCATGCCCACGTCGGCCAGGCAGGGCAGGTCCTGGCTGGCCGCGTGGACCACCCATTCGGCGTCCTCGACGGCCCTGCCGAGCGCGCTGAGATCGGGGCAGGCGATCGGGTCGATCAGGGCGGAGCCGGAACCCGCGCGGCGCAGCTGGATGAGGTAGGCGCGCTGCCCGTAGCGGTATCCGGAGGCCCGTTCGGCGTCGACCGCCACCGGTCCGGTGCCCGCGGCGAAGGCGGAGACGACGGCGGCCAGCGCCTGCTCGTCCGTCACCACGGGCGGGATCCCCTCCCTGGGCTCGAGGAGCGGGACCGGGGCTGCTTCTTCTGGGATGGCTGCTACGGCGTCGGTCACCCCCCAAGGGTACGACGGTCCTCGGGGCCGGGAGTGTTGTCGGACTGGTCAGACTGTTGATCGCCCGCGCCGGGCGTCGGATCTGATCGCCTGTACCGATCGCCTGTACCGATCATCGGATCCGATCGCCCGCGCGCCGTCGGGTCGCGCGCCGTCGAGCCGCCCGGAGCCGGAACCGGAGCCGGAGCCGGACTCGCCGCCGGACCCACCGCCGGACCCGGTGCCCGCGGTCGGCACTCGCCCTCGGGCCGCGGCCGACGGGCTCCCGGTGCAGCGCTGCGGCGGCTGAGGAGGAAACGTTCCTCCTCAGCCGCCGCAGCGGTCCGGAGCGCCCGGATCAGTGAATGATGCCGGTGCGCAGCGCGACCGCGACCATTCCGGCGCGGTCGCCGGTGCCCAGCTTGCGGGCGATCCGGGCGAGGTGGCTCTTCACGGTGAGCGCCGACAGGCCCATCGCCACGCCGATCGCCTTGTTGGACTGACCCTCGGCGACCAGCCGCAGCACCTCGACCTCACGGCCCGACAGCTCGCGGTACGCGGCCTGCTGCGCGCCCGGTGCTCCGGGTGCTCCGGGGGCGCCCGGAGCACCGGCCGCGCCCGGCATGCCCGGCATCCCGGGGCGGCGCATCCGGCCGGCCAGCCCAGCGGCACCGAGCGGCATCCCGGGGCGGCCCGGCATCGCGACGTTCGTCCGGGTACCGGTCACCACATAGCCCTTGACGCCTCCGGCCAGTGCGCTGCGGACCGCGCCGATGTCGTCGGCCGCGGACAGTGCCAGGCCGTTGGGCCAGCCCGCGGCGCGGGTCTCGGCGAGGATGGTCAGCCCGGAGCCGTCGGGAAGATGTACGTCGGCGACACAGATGTCGCGCGGTGTGGAGACCCGGGGACGGGCCTCGGCGATCGAGGACACCTCGATCACGTCCCGGACGCCGAGGGCCCACAGGTGGCGGGTGACGGTGTTTCGGACACGGGGATCGGCGATGACCACCATGGCGGTGGGCTTGGTCGGCCGGTAGGCGACCACGTTTGCGGGGTGCTCAAGAAGGACCGACACCAGGCCTCCTGCGGGGAGTGGCGGACGGAACCCCGATGGGGGCGGTCGGAGTGTTCCGCGTTCGGAAAGGGTCACAGTCTGCTTCGGCAGCAACCGTGCCCGGCTTTAGCGAAAGATCACGATCTAGTGAGTAACAATACGGACAAATCGCGCAAATGATTGATGCGACATGCCTGGTATTCGCACAAAATCGATCAGATTCGGCGCCGATCGGTCGGTATCGACCGGTGAATTGACGTAGAGCGGGTCGGAAGTCACACTCCGTCAGCCCTGGGGGTGGCGTACGGCCGTCGGGTGCCGTCGGGCCGGCGACACCACCCGTCAGTGCGACCGGGGGCGTCGCCGGGCCGGCATCGGAACCACTCCACCGAGTGAAGGAACCTCGGCGGGTCCCTGCGGGGCCGGGGCGGCCGGCGGCAGGCCGGCACTGATGCACAGCAGGTCCGTCCAGGCCGCCAGGTGTCGCTCGAAGCGGCCGTCGGCCGGGGTCCAGGAGGCCCGGATCTCGACCTCGGTCGAGGACGGGCGGTCCGCCAGACCGCCGAAGTACTGGGAGGAGCAGAGGGTCACCGTGCCGGACGGCTCCGCGTACCCGGCGCCGTGCGCCTGGAGCGCGTCCAGCAGCCAGGCCCAGCCGACCTCGGAGAGCATCGGGTCGCCGGCCATCTCCGGTTCCAGCTCGGCCCTGGTCATCGTGACCACCCGGAACTCCCCGTTCCAGGCCTCCTGCCCGGCCGGGTCGTACAGCAGCACCAGCCGGCCGTCCGCCAGTTCCTCGCCGTCCACCTCGACCGAGGCGGTCACCGCGAACGAGTGCGGGGCGAGCCGGCGCGGCGCCGGCGCGGGGGAGAGCTGCACCTCGGGCCGCAGCCTGGCCCCGTCCAGGGCCGCCACCGCCGCCCGGAACTCGCTCGGCGCCCCCTCGCGACCCGTTCCGCCACCTGCTCCGCCACCCTGTGCGGGGTGCCCTCCGACCGCTGCCATGCCTCGAAGACTAGGTCGAAGAACGGGGTTATCGCCGCAACTTCTCTCCCAGCGGCGTGCCGGAACGGCAAACCCGACAGATCTTGGAGGAACCGACGAGCCCGGTCGGGAAACCGGGCTCGGGGCGCGTGCGAAGATTTGAGGCGTGAGCGAGACTACGGCAGACACGACGGCGGCCACCCACGACGGCCCGACCACTCCCGCGCGCCGCGGCGCCGCGCACGACTCCGCGTTCCTGCGCGCCTGCCGGCACGAGCCGGTGCCGCACACGCCGGTGTGGTTCATGCGCCAGGCCGGCCGCTCGCTGCCCGAGTACCTGAAGGTCCGCGAGGGCATCCCCATGCTGGAGTCCTGCATGCGGCCCGAGCTGGTCAAGGAGATCACCCTCCAGCCGGTGCGCCGGCACAAGGTGGACGCGGCGATCTTCTTCAGCGACATCGTGGTGCCGCTCAAGGCCGTCGGCATCGACGTCGACATCAAGCCCGGCGTCGGCCCGGTCATCGCCGACCCGATCCGCACCGTCGAGGACCTGAAGCGGCTGCGCCCGCTGGAGCCGGACGACGTCCCCTACATCACCGAGGCCGTCGGCCTGCTGGTGGACGAGCTCGGCGAGACCCCGCTGATCGGCTTCGCCGGCGCGCCGTACACGCTGGCCAGCTACCTGGTCGAGGGCGGGCCGTCCAAGAACCACGAGAACACCAAGGCCATGATGTACGGGCAGCCCGAGCTGTGGGCCGCCCTGGTGGACCGGCTCGCGGACATCACCTCGACCTTCCTCAAGGTGCAGATCGAGGCCGGCGCGTCGGCGGTCCAGCTGTTCGACTCCTGGGTCGGCGCGCTCGCGCCGGACGACTACCGCCGCTCGGTGATGCCGTCGAGCACCAAGGTCTTCGACGCCGTCGCCGGGTACGGCGTGCCGCGGATCCACTTCGGTGTCGGCACCGGCGAGCTGCTCGGCCTGATGGGCCAGGCCGGCGCGGACATCGTCGGGGTCGACTGGCGGGTGCCGCTGAACGTCGCCGCCGAGCGGGTCGGCCCGGGCAAGGGCCTCCAGGGCAACCTCGACCCGGCGGTGCTGTTCGCGCCCACCAAGGTCGTGGAGACCAAGGCCCGCGAGGTGCTGCACGCCGCCCAGGCGCTCGGCACCAGCGGCCACATCTTCAACCTCGGCCACGGCGTGCTGCCGTCCATGGACCCGGACGCGCTCAGCCGCCTCGTCGCCTTCGTCCACGAGGCCAGCGCGCGCTGACCTCCCGGTGGCGGGCCCAGCCCCGGTGGGGCCGGGGCCCGCTACCCGGCCGAGACCTCGATCCCGGCCCGGCGCAGCAGCGCCGCCGTCACCCCGTCGCCGGGACGCAGCTCCCCGGTGAACGTCCCGTCGTACACCCGGCCGCAGCCGCAGGACGGGCTGCGCGCCATCAGCAGCGCCCGCCTCGCCCCCGCCTGCTCGGCGGCGGCGAGCGCCGCCCGGGCGCCGGCC
>NZ_MSJQ01000359.1 GCF_014596515.1 Streptomyces sp. CBMA156 | reverse complement strand
GCGCGGCCGCGAGCGGCGGCACCGGCGAGGCGGCGGCTTGCCCGGCAGCCAACCCGACCGGCAGGAGCAGCAGTTCGGGCGCCAGGAACTCCGGCAGTCGACCCCGCAGCCGTCCCCGGCGCCTCGCCACGGCCTCCGGATCGGGCCCCCGCCGCGGAGGCCCGTTGCCCGCCGGCACCAGCCTGGAGCGCCGCCCGCCCGGCAGCTGCTCCTGCACCGTGCGCCACGCCATGACGGCCGCCAGGCACAGCACCATCACCCAGCAGAGCATGAACTGACTCTGCGTCATATCATCACCTCCGTTGTCGTCGGTCTTTCCGTCCCGAGCCACCGAGCAACGCCACGGCGGCCACCACACACCCGCCCAGCAGCAGGACGAAGGCGAGTTCCACCACCCGTACGTCCGGCCCGGCCGGACCGGCCGCCGTCACCGCGATCACGACCGCCCCAACCCGAGCGACACCCCGCGCGCCGCCAGCAGTCCGACCAGCCGCTCCCAGCCCGCGCCGGGGCGCAACCCGCCGGACGCGGGAAAGGCCACCGCGGGTGTGGTCACGGCCAGCCCGGCGCCGTCCCCGGCCAGCGTGTGGATCTCCGCCACCCGGCGCCGCCCCGAGCCCGGATCACGGACCAGGTGCACCACCACGTCGAGCGCGGAGCGCAGTTGGCTGTGCAGGGCCGGCCGGTCGAGACCGGCGAGCGAGCCCAGGGCCTCCAGCCGGACCGGCACGTCCGCCGCCGTGTTGGCGTGGACCGTGCCGCAGCCGCCCTCGTGCCCGGTGTTCAGAGCGGCCAGCAGGTCCGACACCTCGGCCCCGCGGACCTCGCCGATCACCAACCGGTCCGGGCGCATCCGCAGCGCCTGGCGGACCAGATCCCGCAGGGTGAACTCGCCCAGCCCCTCCTGGTTCGGCGGGCGGCCCTGCAACCGGACCACGTGCGGGTGGGCCGGTTGCAGCTCAGCGGAGTCCTCGGCGACCACGATCCGCTCGTCCGGCCCGACCAGGCCGAGCAGGGCCGACAGGAGCGTGGTCTTCCCCGAGCCCGTCCCACCCGACACGAGCAGCGACAGCCGGGCCCGCACGATCCCCGCGAGCAGCTCCGCCCCCTCCGGTGGCAGCGACCCGCCCGCCACCAACTCGTCGAGCGTGAACGGCCGGGGACGGCAGACCCGCAGCGAGATGTGGGTGCAGCCGGCCGCGATCGGCGGCAGCACGGCATGCAGCCGGGTGCCGTCCGGCAGTCTGGCGTCCACCCACGGACGGGCGTCGTCCAACCGCCGCCCGGCCGCGGTGGCCAGCCGGTGGGCCAGCCGCCGCACCGCCTCGGCATCGGCGAACCGGACTCCGGTGGCCCGGTGCAGGCCGCCGCCACGGTCGACCCACACCTCGTCCGGCCCGTTCACCAGGACGTCCGTGACGTCGGACGCCGCCAGCAGCCGGTCCAGCGGGCCCGCACCCACCAGTTCGGCGCGCAGCGAGCGCACGGTGTCCAGGACCTCGTCCCCGCCGAGCGGCGGGCGGGTGGCCCGCAGCGCGGCCGCGACCGAGCCTGCCGTCGGGGCTGCCCCCGACTCGGCCAGTCGCAGCCGGACCGCGTCCACCAGGGCCGCCGTCCGCTGCTCGCGGGCCGTCCGGCCGTACGGGCAGGGCCCGTGCTCGGCCTCCGGCAGCCTGCCGGTCGGCGGCACGCTCCTGAGCGGCCGGTGCTCCCGCGCACCGGCACCCGGGCCGGACGAGCCGCCCCGCAGGACTGTTCGACGCAGACGGTCCATCAGTACACACCTCCTCCGACCACCGGCACCGGCGGCAGCACCTCGTTCAGGAAGGTCGCGCAGAAGCGTGCCAGCGGGCCGCTCTCCCGGCTCCCGGGCGGGACGCCCTTCACGACGTCCTGGGCCAGGCCCGGCTCCGGTTCCAGCTCCCCGGCCAGTGCCAGCCCCAGCCCGCGGACGATCTGCCGGGTCGCGAGCCCGGCGGCCTGCACCGGTCGCACCACGGCCCTGACGTCCCCGAGCCGCATCCGGGCCGCCGCCGCGACCCGGTCTGCGGCGGCCACCGCGCGCAGTTCGGACGGCACCACCAGCAGCGCCAGGTCGGACTGCTCCAGCGCCTGCCCGGCGGCGGCGTCGAGGTGACGGGGCACGTCGACCACCACCAGCCCGCCGCGCCGTCTGGATGCGGCCAGCACACTGCGCATGGCCTCCGGCGGCACGGTCAGGGTGTCGCCGCGGTCCCAGGACAGGCAGGACAGCGCGGTGAGCCGTTTGAGCGCCGGCAGCGCCCTGGCCAGCTCGGCCCCGCTGACCCGCCCGCGGGAGCCGGCCAGATCGGGCCAGCGCAACCCGCTGACCCGCTCGCCGCCGAGCAGGATGTCGAGGCCCCCGCCCAACGGATCGCCGTCGATCAGCATCGTCCGCCGGCCCGCCCGGGCGGCGGTGACCGCCAGCGCGCAGGCCAGGGTCGAGGCCCCGGCCCCGCCGCGCCCGCCGAGCACCGACACGGTGACCGCCGGGCACCCGACGCCCTCGGCCGCGTCGGCGATCCGGTCGAGCAGCCAGGCTTCGGCGTCGGGCAGGAACAGCACGTGCTCGGCCCCGAGCCGGACGGCTCTGACCCAGACTCCGGGGTCGTCCAGGTCCAGCCCGAGCAGCAGCACGCCGCCGCGCCGCCCCAGATCGGAGCAGCGGACCGCCTGGTCGTCCCCGACCAGGACCAGCGAGGCTCCTTCCCAGAGCTCCCGCGTCGGCGGCGCACCCCTGACCAGCCTCGGCTCGGTGCCGGCCGCCGCGCAGATCCGCAGCAGGTGCTCGGCCAGGCCCTCGTCCTCGGTGACGACGAGCGGCCCGGCGACAGCGGGGCCCTCGGCGGTGATGTGGTCGGCGATCGGCGTCGACAAGGTGGTCTCCCCTCCGCGTCGCCGGCCACCGGGGGTGGCCGGCGACGCACGTCGGACGGTTTCCGGCGGACAGCCGCCAGGCAGACCTCTGGGGGAGGAAGGGGGGTTGAGGCCCTGCCCGGCGACCGCCGCCGGTCATCACGGTGGGGGGAGATCCGGATTCCGTCATCCGAGTTCCGATTGCCTGTGGATAACTCGTGGACTGTGGATGAAAACGTTCACCCGGGCGGGGGGCTAATCGGCGAAGAATTGACGAAAGGGGGTCACAGAGATGAACCGGCGACCCGCCGCGTCCCGTCCGGTCGTTCTCCGGAGCACCGCCCGACACCGTCCGGACACCGCGCTCCGAGAGGCCGTCGCCACCGATCGGAACCAGCCGTTCGATCTTCGACCGGCATGAGCAAATGGCGACGCAGAGTGACGAAAGTCGGTCAGCGGTCCGAACCGCGGACACCCCCTGTAAGCCGCCGGAGCGGCGGCGCCGAATGCGCCGCGAAGGGCGTTCAAGCCCTGAAAATGGCCCCGGACGTGCGACGACCCCCGCCGGGGGGGAGAGCGGGGGTCGTCTATCCACAGCCCGACTCGGGGGGGAGGAGCCGGACCGGGTTAGCACGGTCGCGAACGATCCGTGACTTCCATGGTGTACCCGAGCGGCCAGAAACACAAACCCACACGCCCACGAGTACGCCGAATGGCGGGGTCTTTTGCGGCTCCCTCTATCCTCGGTTCCCGTGGACACCACCGAGAACGCCGACGACCACGCCGACGAGTCCCAGGGCGACACCACCGGGCCCGGAGAACTCCGTCCGCCCGACCTCCCCCGACCCGGCGGGCTGCGCACGGCGGCCTTCTTCGACCTCGACAAGACCATCATCGCCAAATCGAGCGCGCTGGCCTTCAGCCGCCCGTTCTACCAGGGCGGCCTGATCAACCGTCGGGCCGTACTGCGCAGTGCGTACGCCCAGTTCGTCTTCCTGGTCGGCGGCGCGGACCACGACCAGATGGAGAAGATGCGCGAGTACCTCTCCGCACTCACCCGGGGCTGGAACGTCCAGCAGGTCCGCGAGATCGTCGCCGAGACCCTGCACAACCTGATCGACCCGATCATCTACGACGAGGCCGCCTCGCTGATCGAGCAGCACCACGCGGCCGGGCGGGACGTCGTGATCGTCAGCAGCTCCGGCTCCGAGGTGGTCGAGCCGATCGGCCGGCTGCTCGGCGCGGACCACGTGATCGCCACCCGCCTCCAGGTCGAGGACGGCTGCTACACCGGCGAGATCGAGTACTACGCCTACGCCGAGAACAAGGCCGCCGCCATCCGGGAGTTGGCCTCGACCGAGGGCTACGACCTGGCCGCCTCCTACGCCTACAGCGACTCCTCCACCGACCTGCCGCTGCTGGAAGCGGTCGGCCACCCGTCGGCCGTCAACCCGGACCGCGCGCTGCGGAAGGAGGCGCAGGCCCGGGAGTGGCCGGTGCTGGTCTTCGAGAAGCCGGTGGAACTGCGGCGCCGGCTGCCCGAGTTCTCCGCTCCGAGCGGTTCGGTGCTGACCGCCGTGGCGGTCGGGACGGCCGCCGTGACCGCCGGGGTGATCTGGTACCTGGCCCGCCGGCGGCGCCCCGCGGCCTGAGCGGACCGTGTCGCCCGGCACTCCTTGGACAAAACGGTCAATCGGGACAGACTTCTCGTTTCGGGTTCCCCTTTCGCCCGAAACGCGATACAAATGAAGCACGGCCCGCGAGACCCGGTCAGGACCTAAGAGGTCAAACCGACAACGCAGTTAAGGCCCCACGGACCGCACGTACAGATATCCGGGCACCCACATGCAGCCGACCCGCTGTCGGGCCGCCGGACCAGACGAACGGGCAGGATCCCCGTCTGATCGGCACTTCCGGTGCATGCATGGTCACCCGGTATCTGCACCAGCGGCGGCACCCAGCAGGAGCGGGTGCCGCCGCATCATCGTGTCCGCACGCCCCTCGACGGGGCGCTCGCGCCGGTCAGGACCGGCCGCTCAGACCATCCCGCGCTGCATCGCCTCGCAGACCGCCGTGCTCTCGCGCACGCCGAGCCGCAGCGCCCGGCCGCAGTGCGCGATCCAGGCCGCCATCCCCTCGGGGGTCCCCGCCAGATAGCCGGCGAGGGCCCGGCGGTGGGCGGCGGTGCCGAGTTCGGCCAGGCCGACCTCGGCCGGGCAGACCGACTTCGGGTCGAGGCCCTCCGCGATCAGCACGATCCGCTGGGCGGCCCGGGCGATCACCCCGTTGTGGGTGCCGAACGGCCGCAGTGCGAGCAGTTCGCCGTGCACCACCGAGGCCACGACGAGGGCCGGCGTACCGACGCCCTGGCCCTCCGCGCGCGCCACCAGCAGCCGGGAGAGCTGGTCGAGCCTGGCCGCGACCTCGTCCGCGCCCGGGGCGGGCGGCAGCACGGGCAAGGGCCCGTCCACGGCGTCGACCTCGACGCTCTCCACCGGCTTCAGCTCCAGCGGGAACAGCTCCTCGGCGCCCTCCCCGGCCCGCCGCGGGCGGCCCGCGGCCTGCTCGCCGTCGCCGACCGCGAGCAGGTGCAGCCGGGCCAGCACCTGGAGCGGCGAGTGCCGCCAGATGCTGAGCAGCTGACCGGCCTCGGCGGCGATCCGCAGGGCCGCACCGACCGTCCTGGCCTCGGGTTCCGCGCCGAAGTCGCTGCGGCGGCGGACCTCCTCCAGCGACCAGTCGGCCCCGGCCAGGGCCGCCGAAGCGCGGGCGCCGCGCAGCGCGGATTCGGAGGTGACCTCGGCCGCGCGGCGGCGCATCACCCGATGGCCGTAGAGCCGGTCGACGGCCTTGCGCACCTCGGCCACCGCGTCGGGCACCCCGGGGAGCTGGGCCAGCGGGGCGAGGGGATCAGTTCCAGTGCTCACCTACCCGAGAGTAATGAACAGACCGCCCCTCCCGGAACAGCAACCCCGCATCACCCGTTAGAGGCAATCCTCACTTCCCGCCCCCGACGGACCCCAAACCCCGGCTAGCATGACCGCTATCGGAGACGATAACGATTTCCAACTAGGGGATCCCGCCCCCACGCGGCCCCTGGGCAGGCGGCCCGTAGCGAGGGCCCAGAGCGAGAGCCGGAGTCCCCAGATGAAGATCGCCTTCGTCGGCAAGGGCGGCAGCGGGAAGACCACGCTGTCCGCCCTGTTCATCCGCCACCTGGCAGCCAAAGGCCGGCCGGTCATCGCCGTGGACGCCGACATCAACCAGCACCTGGGCCCCGCCCTGGGGCTGACGGACGACCAGGCGGTCGGACTGCCCTCGCTGGGCGGGCACCTGCCGGAGATCAAGGACTACCTGCGCGGCAGCAACCCGCTGATCCGCTCCTCCGACGAGATGATCAAAACCACGCCGCCCGGCCGCGGTTCGCGGCTGCTGCGGATCGTTGAGGAGAACCCGGTCTACGCCTCCTGCGCCCGCCCGATCGCACTGGACGAGGGCTCCGTCCGGCTGCTGGCGACCGGCGCCTTCACCGAGGAGGACCTCGGGGTGGCCTGCTACCACTCCAAGGTCGGCGCGGTGGAGTTGCTGCTCAACCACCTGCTGGACGGCCCGGGCGAGTACCTGGTGACCGACATGACCGCGGGCTCGGACTCCTTCGCCTCCGGCCTGTTCACCCGCTTCGACCTGACCTTCCTGGTGGCCGAGCCGACCCGCAAGGGCGTCTCCGTCTACCGCCAGTACAAGGACTACGCCCGCGACTTCGGCGTGCGGCTGCGGGTGGTCGGCAACAAGGTGCAGGGCCCGGACGACCTGGCCTTCCTGCGTCGCGAGGTCGGCGACGACCTGCTGACCACCTTCGGGCAGTCGGACTGGGTACGTCGCCTGGAACAGGGCGCCGAGCCGCCGCTGAAGTCCCTGGAGCCGGCCAACCGGGCCGTGCTGGAGGAACTGCGGATCGAGGCCGACACGGCGTACGGGCGGCGGGACGCGCGCCGCTACACCGAGCAGGCGGTGCTCTTCCACCGCCGCAACGCGGAGAGTTGGGCCAACTCCAAGGTCGGCATCGACCTCGCCACCCAGGTGGACGACGACTTCGTGCTGGGCGAGTTCGCGGACGAAGACGAGCGCACGTCCCCGGCGGGCGCCCACGTCTGACCCGCTCCACCGCAGCCGGACGGGCCGCGGCCCTCCCCACCCCGGGGAGGCCGCGGCCCGTCGGCGTACCAGGACCCGGCCCGTTCGTCCGGGCCGACCGCCGCCACCAGCAGATTCCCGGCGGTTCGACCACCACCCATTGGGGTGAACGAGGGGGTTTTCCGCTTCCCTCCCGTAACCACGCTGTGCAAAGCTTTCATTACCCTCGGTTTACCGAGTCTTGATGGTTCGCCCGGTGGCCCTCGCGAGACGTCCCGCACCTCGCCCGGACCCCTGGCGGCCCTGATGGTCAACGCCGGCCGGTGACATCCCGCACTCCCCCGCCGCGCCCACGCCATCCCGCCACACCGTCGCGACCCACGACAGCCGATCCGCCCCGGCCCCACGCCGGACCCACCACCGGACCTGACTGCGTTCGCTCCCCCGGACAGACGGGAAGACAATGACCCTCGACATCTCCAGCGCCCCCATCGCCTCCGACACCACCGACCACGCGCCACCGGGCCCGGGCTCCCGGATCCGCTGGGCCCAGGACCTCTCCGCCTCCCTCGTGGTCTCCCTGATCGCCGTGCCGTTCTCCCTCGGCATCGCGCTCGCCACCGGCGCCCCGCTCACCGCCGGCCTGGCCGCCGCGGCCGTGGGCGGGATCGTGGTCGGACTGTTCGGCGGCACACCGCTCCAGGTCAGCGGCCCCTCCGCGGCGCTGACGGTGATCACCGCCGGACTGATCGCCCAGTACGGCTGGCGGGCCACCTGCGCCATCACCGTCGCCGCCGGGCTGCTCCAACTCCTGCTCGGCGCACGCCGGGTGGCCAGGACCGCGCTCGCCGTCTCGCCCGCGATCGTGCACGGCATGCTGGCCGGAGTCGGAATCACCATCGCCATCGCGCAACTGCACGTCGTCCTGGGCGGCTCGCCGCAGGGCTCCGCGATCGCCGACCTGCTCGCCCTGCCACGGCAGTTGGCCGACCCTCGCCCACCCGCGCTGGTGGCCGGCGCGGCGACCGTGGCCGTCCTGATCTGCTGGCCTCGGCTCGGCCGGCTCCCGGGCCGTGCGGGAGAGTTCGGCGCCCGGCTGGCCGGGGTGCCGGGTCCGCTGGCCGGTGTCGCGCTGGCCACCGCGCTCGTGCTCGCCCTGGACCTTCGGCTCGCCCACGTCGAACTGCCCGCCTGGCGGCCGGACGTGTTCCTGCCCACCCTGCCGCACGGCCCGCTCCTCGGGCTGCTCGCCGCCGCCCTCACCGTCACCGCCGTGGCCAGCGTGGAGTCGCTGCTGTCCGCCGTCGCGATCGACCGGATGTCCCGCCGCACCGGCGACCTCGACCGCGAACTGCGCGGCCAGGGCCTGGCCAACCTGGTGAGCGGCCTCGTCGGCGGGCTGCCGATCGCCGGTGGCGCGGTGCGCGGCACCGCCAACGTGCGGGCCGGCGCCCGGACCAGGTGGGCCTCGGTGCTGCACGGCGTCTGGGTGCTGGCCGCCGCGCTGGCGCTGACCGGCGGACTGCGCCGGATCCCGCTGGCCGCGCTCGCCGCGCTGGTGCTGGTGGTCGGGCTGCAGATGGTGCGCTTCGCGCACATCCGCAAGGTGCACCGGCACCGCGAGTTCCCCGTCTACCTGATCACCGTGCTCGGTGTGGTGGCCGGTGGCGTGCTGTGGGGCGTCGCGATCGGGGCCGGCACCGCCGCACTGCTCGCCCTCCACCGGCTGACCCGGGCCCATGTGGACGTCGAGACCGGCCCCGACGGCACGGTCACCGTCCGGACCCACGGCCCGCTCACCTTCACCGCCGTCCCCCGGCTCGGCCGGGCCCTGGCCGGCATCCCGGCCGGGGCCGGGGTCACCGTGGTCCACGACGGCTCCTTCCTGGACCACGCCGCGTACGAGACGCTGCACACCTGGCGAGCCGGGCACCAGAACGCGGGCGGCCGGGTCTCGATGGTGACGCGACGCCAGGACGACGAGGTGCTCGATCCGGACGGCACGGTGCGCGCGGGCAGTCCACCGGGCCCGCACCGCTGCCGGGCCTGGACGCCCTGGGTCGGCCACCACTGCATCGAACAGCAGGAGGACCCGCACGGCCGGCTGCTGGACGGCGTCCGGGTGTTCCAGTTGCACACCGCCCCGCTGGTCAGACCGGAACTCGCCAGGCTGGCCCGGGAGGGGCAGACGCCCTCCCAGCTCTTCCTGACCTGCGCGGACTCCCGGATGGTCACCAGCATGATCACCAACAGCGGTCCGGGCGACCTGTTCACCGTGCGCAACGTGGGGAACCTGGTGCCGGCGCCGCACGAACCCGGTGCGGCGGACGACTCGGTGGCCGCCGCGGTGCAGTACGCGGTCGAGGTGCTGGAGGTGCGCTCGATCACGGTCTGCGGCCACTCCGGCTGCGGCGCGATGCAGGCCCTGCTGGACGGAGTGCACGAGCGCCCGGGGCAGCCCACCCCGCTGGCCCGCTGGCTGCGCAACGGCCGCGGCTCGCTGGACCGGCTCCGGCGGGTGCCGGCGGAGTTCGCCACCAGGCCCGTGGTGGACGTCGCGGAGCAGCTCTGCATCACCAACGTGGTCCAGCAGCTGGACCAGCTGATGGCGAACCCGGCGGTGGAGCGCAGGGTCGAGGAGAGCACCCTGCGGCTGGTCGGGATGTACTTCGACTTCGCGACGGCCCAGGCCTACGTCCTGGACCGGGCAGCCGGGACGTTCAGCCCGGTCGAGGCCCGCAGCGAGAACCACGGTGAAGACCGCAGCGAGGATCGTGGCGGCAAGGAGCATCCCGGGAACGGCGCTGCGGCCCGAACCGCAGCCCGAACCGAGGACGACGCCGGGAGCCACACCACAGGCAAAATCGAACACCACGCCGAGGCCGATACCGGGACCGGCCCCCGTGCCCGACCCCACACAGCATCGGCCGAACGGGTGAATGAGGACGATCGGATTCCGGTAGAGGGCAGCGGGGAGGGCCCACAGCTGGCCGCCTGAGAGCCGGGTCCGTGCCCCCGCCGGGCGGGCCGGGGCACGGGCCCACCCACCCTCGCACGGATCGCCGGCTCTCCGCGGCGGACCGCACGGGAAGTCGGCCGCCCGTCGGTCAAAGGTCTACACCAATTCACAGGAGCCTCTTGTCAACTGCCCCGTTCGCCTGGTGAGCTGTGCGCTGGGACACACGGGACAATCCCCACGCACGGGATCGCCCCCGATCATGACTCGATGAGGAGTGCGCGTTGAGCAACGAGAGCCTGGCCAACCTGCTCAAGGAGGAGCGGCGCTTCGCCCCGCCGGCAGAGCTCGCCGCAGCCGCCAACGTCACCGCGGCCGCGTACGCGCAGGCCTCCGAGGACCGTCTGGGCTTCTGGGCCGAGCAGGCCCGTCGCCTCACCTGGGCCGTCGAGCCGACCGAGACCCTCGACTGGTCCAACCCGCCGTTCGCCAAGTGGTTCGCCGACGGCAAGCTCAATGTCGCGTACAACTGCGTCGACCGCCACGTGGAGAACGGCCTGGGCGACCGGGTCGCCATCCACTTCGAGGGCGAGCCCGGCGACAGCCGCTCGATCACCTACGCCCAGCTCAAGGACGAGGTCTCGCAGGCCGCCAACGCCCTGCTGGAGCTCGGTGTCCGCAAGGGCGACCGGGTCGCCGTCTACCTGCCGATGATCGCCGAGGCGGTCGTCGCGATGCTCGCCTGTGCCCGGATCGGCGCCACCCACTCGGTGGTCTTCGGCGGCTTCTCCGCCGACGCCGTCGCCTCCCGCATCCGGGACGCCCAGGCCAAGCTCGTCATCACCTCCGACGGCGGCTACCGCCGCGGCAAGCCCTCGGCGCTCAAGCCCGCCATCGACGAGGCGCTCACCAAGGTCGACGGCGTCGAGCACGTCCTGGTGGTCCGCCGCACCGAGCAGGACGTCCCGTGGACCGAGGGCCGCGACGTCTGGTGGCACGAGATCACCGCGCGCCAGTCCACCGAGCACACCCCCGAGGCGCACGACGCCGAGCACCCGCTGTTCATCCTCTACACCTCGGGCACCACCGGTAAGCCCAAGGGCATCCTGCACACCTCGGGCGGCTACCTCACCCAGGCCAGCTACACCCACCACGCGGTCTTCGACCTCAAGCCGGAAACCGACGTCTACTGGTGCACCGCCGACATCGGCTGGGTCACCGGCCACTCGTACATCGTCTACGGCCCGCTCTCCAACGGCGCCACCCAGGTCATCTACGAGGGCACCCCGGACACCCCGCACCAGGGCCGGTTCTGGGAGATCGTCCAGAAGTACGGCGTGACCATCCTCTACACCGCGCCGACCGCGATCCGCACCTTCATGAAGTGGGGCGACGACATCCCCGCGAAGTTCGACCTGTCCTCGCTGCGGGTGCTGGGCAGCGTCGGCGAGCCGATCAACCCCGAGGCCTGGATCTGGTACCGCGAGCACATCGGGGCCGGCAAGTGCCCGATCGTGGACACCTGGTGGCAGACCGAGACCGGCGCCATCATGATCAGCCCGCTGCCGGGCGTCACCGAGACCAAGCCGGGCTCGGCCCAGCGCGCCCTGCCGGGCATCGCGGCCACCGTGATGGACGACGAGGCCAACGAGGTGCCGAACGGTTCCGGCGGCTACCTGGTGCTCACCGAGCCGTGGCCGTCCATGCTCCGCACCATCTGGGGCGACGACCAGCGCTACATCGACACCTACTGGTCCCGCTTCGAGGGCCGCTACTTCGCGGGTGACGGCGCCAAGAAGGACGATGACGGGGACATCTGGCTGCTCGGCCGGGTGGACGACGTC
Source organism: Streptomyces sp. CBMA156 (assembly GCF_014596515.1). Classification (GTDB taxonomy): domain Bacteria; phylum Actinomycetota; class Actinomycetes; order Streptomycetales; family Streptomycetaceae; genus Kitasatospora. The sequence goes on along the minus strand of NZ_MSJQ01000359.1, from coordinate 12,214 downwards.
ATGCTCGTCTCGGGCCACAACATCTCCACCACCGAGGTCGAGTCGGCCCTGGTCGGCCACCCGTCCGTGGCCGAGTCCGCCGTGGTCGGCGCCACCGACGCCACCACCGGCCAGGCCATCGTCGCCTTCGTGATCCTGCGCGGCGGCGCCACCGAGAGCCCCGAGCTGGTCGAGGAGCTGCGGGCGCACGTCGGCCGCACGCTCGGCCCGATCGCCAAGCCGAAGCAGATCAAGGTGGTCGGCGAGCTGCCGAAGACCCGCTCCGGCAAGATCATGCGCCGCCTGCTGCGCGACATCGCCGAGGGCCGCGAGGTCGGTGACACCACCACCCTGGCCGACAGCACGGTGATGAGCCAGATCCAGGCCCAGCTCCCGGCCTCGGACAACGGCAACGGCTGAACCCACCGGGCCGGCGACAGCCGGGCCCACCAGGCCGGCGACGGCTGAACCGGGCTGAGACGGACTGAGACGGACAACGGCTGTGCCCCGGGCGGTGACCACCGCCCGGGGCACAGCCGTTTCGGTCGCCACGACGCCGCGTCCACCCCCACTCGCCGCGTGGGCGAGCGGCAGCCGTCCGGGACCGTTCGGCGCTCTTCAGGACCGTCCGGGCGGCGGTTCGGTGCTCCTCCGGAGTGCAGAACCGGCCCACAGGGCTTAAGTCCTTGAGTAGGACAATCCGGATGTCACCCGAATCTCCCGCTAGACTGTTAGGGACGTATCAAGATCCCTTGACGGGAATCGCGGACGTCACAGGGCGCGCCGGGAAGTCTGGTCGGCAACTACACCACCCGTGTATCCGTTGCCGCTCCCAGCCCCAGGAGGTCCCCGTGACCGATCAGCCGCCCGTCCACGAGCCGACGACCCGCCGCCGGCAGTTCCTCGGCCGGCTGTCACTGCCCGAGCGCACGTTCATCACCGACGCCCTGCGCACCGAGACGGTCGGCGGCATGCTGCTGCTGGGCGCCGCGGCCATCGCGCTGATCTGGGCCAATGTCTGGCCGCAGGCGTACCAGAGCATGCTCGACTACACCGTCGGTCCCTCCGCCCCGCTGCACCTCGACCTCTCCCTGGCCACCTGGGCCAAGGACGGCCTGCTGGCGATCTTCTTCTTCGTCGCCGGGATCGAGCTCAAGCGCGAATTCGTCGCCGGCGAGCTGCGCACGCCCAGTGCCGCGCTGCTGCCCGTGGCCGCCGCCGTCTGCGGGGTCGCGCTGCCCGCGATCCTCTTCGCCCTGGTGAACTCCGGCAGCGGCGGACACCCCGGTGGCTGGGCGATCCCGACCGCCACCGACATCGCGTTCGCACTCGGGGTGCTGGCCGTGGTCGGCAGCCACCTGCCGTCCCCGCTGCGCGCCTTCCTGCTCACCCTGGCCGTGGTCGACGACCTGATCGCGATCCTGATCATCGCGGTCTTCTACAGTCACGGCATCAAGTTCTGGGCACTCGGCCTCGCCTTCGCCGGGCTGGTGCTGTTCTGGTTCCTGCACCGGCGCGGTGTCCACGGCTGGTACATCTTCGTGCCGCTGGCCGTCGTGACCTGGGCGCTGATGCACGAGAGCGGCATCCACGCCACGGTGGCGGGCGTCGCGATGGGCCTGATGCTGCGCTGCCACCGGGAGGGCGACGAGAAGCACTCCCCCGGCGAGCACATCGAGCACCTGGTCCGCCCGCTCTCGGCCGGCGTGGCCGTCCCGCTGTTCGCACTGTTCTCGGCCGGGGTGGTGATCTCCGGCTCGGCGCTGCGCGAGGTGTTCACCCAGGCCACCCCGATCGGCATCGTGGTCGGGCTGCTGGTCGGCAAGTCGGTGGGCATATTCGGCGGTACCTGGCTGACCGCCCGGTACACCAGGGCCGAACTGAACCCGCAGCTCAAGTGGTCCGACATGGTCGCCGTCTCGGTGCTCGCGGGCATCGGGTTCACCGTCTCGCTGCTGATCAGCGAGCTGGCCTTCCCCGACGACCCGGACCTCGCCAAGCGGGCCAAGACCGCCGTCCTGCTCGGTTCGCTGATCTGCGCGACGGTCGCCACCGTGTTGCTCAAGCTGCGCAACCGGCACTACCGCGCGCTGTGCGAGGAGGAGGACCGGGACGTGGACGGGGACGGCATCCCGGACGTCTACCAGGAGGACGACCCGGCCTGGCGGGCACGGGTCGGCGAGGCGGCCCGCCCGGCCACCGGCGAGGACCCGGGCTCGGACCACCAAGGCCACCAGGGCCACCAGGACCGGCCCGGGCCGCAGGCCTGAGGCACGGCTGGGATCCGCCCGGGACAGCACCGGAAGCCCCTCAGAAAGACCCTCCGGAAGGCCTCCGAACTGCGTCCGGAGGGCCCCGGCCGCCGGGACACGTCCCTCCGGCGGGGCCCCGGAGTGGTGTCCGACTGACCGGTAGGGGCATGATTCTGAGCTGTCGACAATCCACAGACGTCTCCGGAACCCCCACCGGCTCCCGGAACCGCACACCCGCGGCGGCGTCACGCCGCACAGCCGCAGAGGAGAACCGCTGATGCCCGCAGGAGCCGCAGACCCGTCCAGCAACGGCCGGGCGCCCTACGAGGGCGAGCGTTCGGTGGGGCAGCTGTTCGCGGCGGCCACCGCCGACCTGTCCGCGCTGGTCCACGACGAGATCGCGCTCGCCAAGGCCGAGATCAGGGCGGACGTCAAGCGCGGCGTCTCCGGCGGCGTCTCGTTGATCGTCGCCGGCGTGGTGGCGCTGTTCTCCATCCCGATGCTGAGCGCCGCCGCGGCCTTCGGCATCCACGCGCTGGGCCTCTCGCTGGGCTGGTCCTTCCTGGTCGTGGCCGGTGCCTACCTGCTGCTCGCGGTGCTGCTCGGGGTGCTGGCCTGGCGCTCGTTCAAGAAGATCGAGAAGCCGGTCCGCACCATCGAGGGCGCCCAGAAGACGGCCGACGTGCTGAAGAACGCCCGTCCGCGCCCGGCCACCCAGGAGGAGATCGACCGGGCCCTCGGTCGCATCCCGTAGGTCCGTAGGTCCGTGACTCCGTGAATCTGTGAGCCCGTGAATCCGTGAGCCCGCGACTCCGTGATTCCACGGATCCATGAGCCCGGGAATCCGTGCTCCGCGGGTCCATGGGCCCACCGGCAGGAGCGTCTCCCTGCCCCGCGGCGGGGCCCCGCGCCGACCGGCCGCCGGACCCGCCGACAACGAGTGCCGGGCACGTGTCCGACGCGCGGATGTGACACGCTCTCGGTATGCCGCTTGACCAGAAGCCCGTGCCCGCGCAGCCGTCCGCCGACTCCGGTCCCGACTCCGGCGCCGGCCTCACCCCCGAAGGCCCCGGCACCGCCTCCGACGGCCCGGCCGGCACCGCGCCGGACGGCCGCGACGGCCTCGGCACCGCGCCGGACGGCGCCGGCCTGGCGCCCACCCCGGAGCCGGAACGGGAGCCCGGGCGGAAGCCGGCACGGGAACCCGTCGAAGCGGCCTCCGGCGACGCCCCGGCGCAGGGCGGCGAGGCCTGGAGCGTCCGGCAGGCCGGCCCGTGGACGCACCGCGACCTCGCGGCCAACGGCGCCCGCTTCCACATCGCCGAGCTGGGCTCCGGCCCGCTGGTGCTGCTGGTGCACGGCTGGCCCGAGTACTGGTGGGCCTGGCGCCACCAGCTGACCGCGCTCGCCGCGGCCGGCTACCGGGCGGTGGCGCTCGACCTGCGCGGCGTCGGCGGCAGCGACCGCACCCCGCGCGGGTACGACCCCGGCAACCTCGCCCTGGACATCACCGGTGTGATCCGCTCGCTCGGCGAGCGCCGGGCGCACCTGGTCGGGCACGCCTCCGGCGGCACCCTGGCCTGGGTGGCGGCGGTGATGCGTCCGTCCGTCATCCAGAGCCTGACCGTCGTCTCCGCCGCGCACCCGCGGGACCTGCGCCGGGCGCTGCTGACCGACCGTCGGCAGTTCGCCGCCTTCGAGCACGTGCTGGGCTTCCAGCGGCCGTGGATACCGGAGCGCCGGCTGGTGGCCGACGACGCCGAGCTGGTCGGCGGCTACCTGACCTCCTGGACCGGCCCGAACGGCCTGGACGAGGCCGCCGTGCACGCGTACCGGCAGGCGATCCAGATCCCCAGCACGGCGCACTGCTCGATCGAGCCGTACCGCTGGCTGCTGCGTTCGCTGGCCCGGCCGGACGGCATCCAGTTCGCCCGGCGGATGAAGAAGCCGATCACCGCGCCGACCCTGCACATCCAGGGCGCGGCGGACCCGGTGCTGCTGTCGCACACCGCGCTCGGGGGCGGCGAGTACGTGGCCGCGCCGTACCGCTGGCGGCTGCTGCCGGGGGTCGGGCACTTCCCGCACGAGGAGGCGCCGGAGGAGTTCACGGCCGAGCTGCTGGACTGGATCGGCCGTCACAAGGAGTAGCCGGTGACGGGTGGGGCAGGGCCGGACGTGCGGTCGGCACCGGAAGGGCCGTTGGGCCCAACTCCCTTGGCTTGACGCTCATATGACATCCGCATAGGCCAATTTCGGCGAGGCCGGGGCGGTTACCCCCACCGGCCCAGGGGCATCCCTTCCGGTATGAGTTGGATGCCCGAAAGCGGCGGCGCTCCGCGCGGCCGACGCCACAACAGCCCCCAGCGTTCCGCCCACCGGCCCGACCGGGCGGACGACCTCGGTTTCGACGGCCCCGACGGCCGTCAGCGCACGGAGCGGCGGCAGCTCGGCATCCCCCGCATCCTCGGCCGGCGCGCCCGCTGGGTGGGCGCACGGCTGCGGCGCGAGACCTGAGGCCTCGCGCCGCGTCACACCGGCCGTCACACAGCCGCCACCTCGGCCGCCACACAGCCGTCGCACAGCGGTCGCACCGGCCGCCACACCGGCCGGGATGCCGGGCACCCGGCACCCCGTTCAGTTCACGATGGTCGGCGACAGCGCGGTGAACCAGAGCAGGACGAAGGTCGCCACCGACATGATCGGCACCAGCACCTTGGTCTCGACGCTGTTGCCGCTGCGCTTGATCAGCACGATCTCGTAGCGCTCCTTGTGCGGCCAGAGCAGCGGCGCGCCCTTCTTCGTCAGGCAGTCGCCGAGCAGGTGTGCCAGCGTGCCCAGGGCCACCGCGTACGGGAGCCAGCCGGGCGAGTTGGGCATCCAGGTGTTCATCCCGAAGGTGCCGAGCGCGGCCAGGCCGATGACGGTGATCCACGCCTCCGGGCCGTCGCCCGGCGGGCAGAGCCGCAGGGCCCTGATCGCCAGCGCCAGCAGGAAGAAGGTCAGCCCGAGGGTGAAGTTGCGGCCCAGGAAGGTCACCCCGGCCCAGGTGCCGGCGCCCGTCAGCGCGACGAACAGCAGCGAGTGGGTGGCGTGCCGGTGGCCTCCCGAGGCCCAGGCCACGAAGCGGCAGAGCGCCTTGGAGACCGGGCCGAGGAAGTTGGCGATCGAGCCGTCGTGGTGGTCGAGGTCCGGCAGCAGGGCCGCGCCCGCGCACAGCACCGTGCCCATCAGTATGTCCGCCGGCTGCAAGGTGGTGTGCAGCAGCAGCGGGGGCAGGAAGGGAGCCGAGGCCGCGTACAGCATCGCCCCGCTCACCGCGTGCGAGTGACCCATCATCGGACTGCCGGGACCTCCCGTCGGGCCCACTCCTGGACGGCGTCCGATTGAGCCGAACGGGTGAGCGCGGCCGACGCTATCAGGGCCGCCTGACGGTGTGACGGATATCGGGCGGTCCGGTCCGGCGCGCCCTCCGGACCACGATCGGCGACCGGGGAGCGGCGGCCGGCGACCGGCCGCGCCGCCCGCTCAGAGCGCGCAGCCCTGGGTGTCCACCCGGGCGGTCGCGGCGACGCCCCGCTCGGCGTCCTCCCTGACCTCGGCCGCGGTCAGCACGTAGCCGGTGTCCGCGCTGTCCAGGGACTTGGCGAACACCACGCCGTACACCTCGCCGTCCGGGGTGAGCAGCGGCCCGCCGCTGTTGCCCTGCCGGACCACCGAGCGCACCGAGTAGACGTCACGGACCACCTGGCCGCGGTGGTAGATGTCCGGGCCGTTGGCCTGGATCCGGCCGCGGATGCGGGCCGGCTGGACGTTGAAGGCGCCGTTCTCCGGGAAGCCGGCCACGATCGCGCTGTCGTTGGTCTTCGCCTCGCCTGCGAAGGTCAGCGCGGGGGCGTTCAGCTTGGGCACGTCCAGGACGGCGATGTCGCGCTGCCAGTCGTAGCGGACCACCGTCGCGTCGTACAGCTGGCCGACCCCGCCGATCTGCACGGTCGGCTCGTTGACCCCGCCGACCACGTGGGCGTTGGTCATCACCCGGTGCGGGGCGAAGACGAAGCCGCTGCCCTCCAGGGTCTTGCTGCAGGAGGTCGCCGTGCCGACCACCTTGACCAGGCTCTGCCGGGCCCGCGCCACCGCCGGGCTGGCGGCGAGCGCGGGGTCGGGGGTGTCGACCTGGGTGATCGGCTCGTGCTCGAAGGGGTTGAACACCTGCGGGAAGCCGTTGCGGGCGAGCACCTTGGAGAAGTCGGAGAACCAGTTCGGCGCGTCGCCGGGCAGTGCGTCCTGCACCCCGCCGAGGACCGCCGAGGAGCGGACCTGCTTGGAGACGGTCGGGAGCGACGCCCCGGCCAGCGCCGACCCGATCAGCCAGGCCACCAGCAGCATCGAGACGACGTTCACCACCGCGCCGCCGGACGCGTCCAGCACCCGGGCCGGGCGGCGTCCGATGTGCCCGCGCAGCTTCCAGCCGAAGTGCGCGGTGACCGCCTGGCCGATCGCGGCGAGGACGATCACCACCACGACGGCCACCACCGAGGCCGTGGTGCCGGGGCCGATGTGGTCGAGCACCAGCAGCGGCAGCAGTTCGACGGCCAGCAGGCCGCCGCCGAGGAAGCCGACCAGCGAGAGCACGCCGACCACGAAGCCCTGCCGGTAGCCCGACACGGCGAATGCCACGGCCGCGGCGATCAGCAGCACATCCAGGACGTTCACCCGGACACCCTCCCACGGTCCGCGCGCCGGACGCACCGACGGCCCGTCACAACGGACCGGACCCGCCGGACGCGCCGCCGGCCGGTCACGAGGCGCCGGAGTCGCCGCCCGGCAGCGCCCTGGAGTGTTCGAGGTCGCCCTGGACCAGGGCCAGCGCCTCGTCCGAGAGGTCGACGATCCGGGACGGGTCCCACGGCAGCTCCATGCCGCTGTGGTGCAGCACCCGGTCGATCACCCCGGCGGTGAAGCCCCAGACCAGCCGCCCGGCGACCGCGAAGGCCGACCCGAGGTGCCCGGAGGGGTGCCGCAGCCGCACCCGGTTCGCCGGGTCGGCCAGGTCCGCGAGCGTGACCCGGAACACCGCGCCGGTCTCGCCCTCGTCCACCGGGTGCACCGGCGACTCCTCGCGCCACCAGCCGAGCACCGGGGTCACCACGAAGTCGCTCACCGGGATGTACAGCCGGGGCAGCTCCGCGAACACCTGCACCCCGGCCGGGTCCAGCCCGGTCTCCTCCCAGGCCTCGCGCAGCGCCGCCGCGATCGGTCCGGGACCGTTCGGGTCGCCGTCCTCCGGGTCCAGCGCGCCGCCGGGGAAGGACGGCTGGCCGGCGTGCGAGCGCAGTGAGCGGGCCCGCTCGATCAGCAGCAGGTCGGGACCGTCCGGCCCCTCGCCGAACAGCATCAGCACGGCCGCGGGACGGCCGCCCTCGGCCGGCGGCAGGAAGCGGCTCAGCTGCTCCGGCAGCACCCGCTCGGCCGCCTCCTGCACGGGCGCGAGCCAGTCCGGCAGACCGTGGGGCTCGATGCCCCGCACGGCGCCTCCGGTCTCCGGGCCGCCGGGGTGCCCCCACCGCTCGCTCATGCGTCCACCGCCAGGTCCGCGACCCGCCCGTGGTGGACGGCGGCGTCCGCGCGGGCGGCCGCCTCACCGGGGAAGTCGGCCGGGGGCCGGAGCCGCTGCCCCGGCTGACCGCCCATCTCGTACTTCAGCAGCTTGCCCGCCTTCTCCGGGTCGGTCTCCCCCTCGCCGTACGCGGGGCAGAGCGGTGCGATCGGGCAGGCGCCGCAGGCGGGCTTGCGGGAGTGGCAGATCCGGCGGCCGTGGAAGACCACGCGGTGCGAGAGCATCGTCCACTCCGACTTCGGGAAGATCTCGGCGACGGCCGCCTCGACCTTCACCGGGTCCTCCTCGGTGGTCCAGCCGAACCGCCGGGCCAGCCGCCCGAAGTGGGTGTCCACGGTGATGCCGGGGACCCCGAAGGCGTTGCCGAGGACGACGTTGGCGGTCTTGCGGCCGACACCGGGCAGGGTCACCAGGTCGTCCAGCCTGCCGGGCACCTCGCCGCCGAACTCGTCGCGCAACGCTATCGAGAGGCCGATGAGCGACTTCGCCTTGTTCCGGAAGAAGCCGGTCGGGCGGATGACCTCCTCCAGCTCCTCCGGGTTCGCCGCCGCCATGTCCTCCGGCGTCGGGTACTTCGCGAACAGCGCCGGGGTGGTCTGGTTCACCCTCAGGTCGGTGGTCTGCGCCGACAGCACGGTGGCCACCAGCAGTTGGAAGGGGTTCTCGAAGTCCAGCTCCGGATGCGCGTACGGGTACAGCTCCGCCAGCTCGCGGTTGATCCTCCGGGCCCGCCGCACCATCGCCAGGTGCGATTCCGGCTTCCTCGGCTTCCCCGCCGCCTTCTTCGCCACCGGCTTCGCCGCGGCCGTCCGGACCTTGCTCTCTGCCATGCACGAAGGCTACGCCGACCGGCGGACCGCTCGGGGCCGATCAAGCGCGGAAACGGCCCCTGGCAGGGCCTGTTGTCTAATGAACCCCGCCCGTGGCCGTCACCTGACAGGGGGAGAGTGCGGATGATCAGGGTCCTGCTGGCCGAGGACATGAGCATGGTGCGCGGCGCGCTGATGGCCCTCCTCGCCTACGAGGAGGACCTGGAGGTCGTCGCCGACGTGGAGCGCGGGGACCTGGTGGTGCCGACCGCCCTGGAGGTGCGTCCGGACGTCGCGGTGCTCGACATCGACCTGCCGGGACTGGACGGGCTGCGGGCGGCGGCCGAACTCCACGAGAAGCTCCCCGGCTGCCGGACGCTGGTCCTCACCGGACTGGTGCGACCCGCGTACCTGCGCGCCGCGTTCTCCGCCCGTGCGCTCGGGTTCCTCGGGAAGGACGCCCCGGCGCAGCAGCTGGCGGCGGCGATCAGGGAGGTGGCGGCCGGCCAGCGGGTCGTCGACCCGGAGCTGGCGCTGGCCGCCCTGGACGTCCGGGAGAACCCGCTGACACCCCGCGAGTCGGAGGTCCTGCGGCTCGCGGCGCAGGGGGACTCCGCCGACGAGATCGCCGCCCGGCTGTTCATCTCGACGGGCACCGCGCGCAACCACCTGGCCGCCGCGGTGGCCAAGACGGGAGGGCGCGGCCGGGTCGACGCGATCCGGATCGCCGAGGAGATGGGCTGGCTGCCGACGGTCTAGCTCCACGGCCGGCCCGGCGACGCCCGGCGACGCCCAGCCCGGACGGCAGATCGCTTCGGTGACATGGCGCCTCCGGCGTTGACGGACCGTGCGTTTCGCATGGATCCGACCATGACCGACCCCCGGCGAGGCTCAACGGGGCCTCCCTTCGTCAGCGAAGGACATTCCGGCCGGTACACCCGGAGCTAGGCTCGCGAGGACGTCGAGGGCGCCGTACCGGGGGAGCTGAGCCATGTGTTGAAGCCTGCCTGGCGGACGGTACGGGGCCGGAAGGCGGGCTTCGCCGGCGCCTTCACCGCGCTCGTCTGCGCCCTGGTCCTGACCACCGCCTGCGGGGTGCTGCTGGAGTCCGCCCTGCGCACCGGCACGCCCACCGAGCGCTACGCGGCGGCGGCCGCGGTGATCGGCGACAGCAGCCGGATCCCGGACGCGGGACCGCTGACCGCCGCACTCGCCGGGCTGCCCGGCGTCACGACCGCCGTCCCCGAGGTCTCCTTCCCCGCGTCCGTGGTCACCGCGGCCGGGCGGGTGCTGTCCGGGCCACAGGGCGGCCCCTCGCTGGGGCACTCCTGGGCGAGCGCCGCCCTCGGCCCGTTCCGGCTGGCCTCCGGCCGGGCCCCGGCCGGCCCCGACGAGGTGGTCCTCGACACCGCGACGGCCGCCCGCGCCGGGGTCGCGGCCGGTGACACCGTCCGGCTGGCCACCACCGGGGCGCCGCGCGGCTACACCGTGTCCGGGCTGGCCGCACCGCCCCGGGAGCCGGCCCGGCAGAGCGCGCTGTTCTTCGCCCCCGGGCAGGCCGCCCGGCTGGCCGGGACGGACACCGGTGCGGACGCGATCGGCATCACCGTCGAGAACGGGGCCGACCCGCGGGTGGCAGCCGAGCAGGTCAGGCAGGTGGTGGCCGCGGCCCGGTGGCAGGGCCGCCACGGGTACGCGTACGGGCCCCGGGTGCACACCGGCGACGAGCGGGGCGAGCTGGAGTTCCGAGGCGCTCCGGGGCCCGGGGACGGCCTCTCCTCGCTGGCCGGGACGATGGGTGTGCTGTCGCTGTTCGTCTCGGCCTTCGTGGTGGCGGGGGCGCTCTCGCTCTCCGTTCAGCAGCGGACGCGGGAGATGGCCCTGCTGCGGACGGTGGGCGCCACCACCGGGCAGGTGCGGCGGATGATCGCGCTGGAGACGCTGCTGCTGACCCTCCTGGCGGCGGTCGTCGGCATCCCGCTCGGCGCCGGCCTCGCCGCGCTGCTGCGGGGCGAGCTGGTCGACCGCGGGGTGGTCGGCCGGGACCTGCCGCTGCACCTCGGGCCGACCGCGCCGCCGATCGTCCTCGGCGGGGTGGTGGTGACCGCGCAGCTCGCGGTCTGGGCCGCGGCGCGCCGGGCCTCCCGGGTCGCGCCGACCCTGGCGCTGCGCGACTCCTCGGCGCCGCCGCCCGGCGTCGGCCGGGTCAGGACCGCCCTCGGACTCGCCGCGCTCACCACGTGCGGCGTGGTGCTGGCCCGTTCCACGGAAGGCCGCAGGGCGGCGGGGACGGCCGAGAGCATGATGCCGGCACTGCTGCTCGCGGTGGCCCTGCTCGGGCCGCTGATCGGCCGGGTCGCGAGCGTGGCGATCGGCGGGCCGGTGGGCCGGCTCTCCCCGGTCACCGGGTTCCTCGCCGCCGCCGCCCTGCGGGCGCGGCCCCGCCGTTTCGCCGCCGCCGTCACCCCGCTGGTGCTGGCGGTGGCCTTCACCGGCTCGGTGCTGTTCGTCCCGGTGGTCAAGGCCGCGGCCGACACGGCCGAGGACGGCCGCCGGTTGCTGGCCGACCACGTGGTCCAGGCCGACGGGATCGGCATTCCCCCGGAATTCGCCGCTGCCGCACGGCGGTTGCCGGGCGTCGAGGCGGCCGGCGGCCTGGTGTCCACGACCGCCATGGTGTCCGTCGGCGACTCCGGCTCCCACGGGGTGGAGGCCCGGATCGTCGACCCGCGGGAGTTCGCGCAGCTGGTCGACCCCGGGGTGACGGCCGGCTCGCTGGACGGGCTGCGCGGCGAGGGCGTCGCGCTGGGGCGTCATACGGCCACCGCGCTCCGGATCGGCGTCGGCGCCACCGTCCGGATCGAGTGGGAGGACGGCACCGGCGGCAGCGCCACGGTGGCCGCCGTCTACGACCGCGACGCGCGGTTCGCGGACGCGCTGCTGCCCGCCCCCTTCGCCGCCGGCCACGCCCCGGACCGGCTCGCGTCGACCGTCCTGGTCCGTACCGCCGCAGGCGCCGACCCCCGGCAGGTGGGCCGGGAGCTCCGGGGGCTCGTCCCGGACTATCCGATGGCCCGCGTCAGCGACCGGGCCGACTACGACGCGGCGCGCCGGCATCGGCAGGAGTCGGCCGGCGCGGTCGGGCGGCTGATGCTCGGCGTGGTCTGCCTGTTCACCGCGATCGCCGTGGTCAACACCCTCGTGATGGCCACCGGCGAGCGGCTGCGCGAGTTCGCGCTGCTGCGGGTGGTGGGCACCACCCGCGGCCAGGTGCTGCGGATGACGGCCTGGGAGGGCGGGATCACCGTCGCGGTGGCGGTCGTCCTCGGTGCGGGGGTCACCGCCGCCGTCGTGGTCCCGGTCAGCCTGGCGCTCGGCGGGACGGCCCGGCCGGCGCTGCCCTGGGGCTGGGTGGCCGCGGTCCCGGGCGGGGCGGCGCTGCTGGGGATGGGCACCGTCCTGCTGACCGCCCGGCTGGCGCTGCGACGCAAGCCGGTCGAGGTGCTGGGCGCGCACGAGTAGCCGGGCCCTCCGGGACGGTCAGGCGGCCCGGGAGG
>NZ_MSJQ01000358.1 GCF_014596515.1 Streptomyces sp. CBMA156 | reverse complement strand
GGCCGGCGACGGCGCGCCGCCCGGCTGGGGGGCCGGGGACTGCGGCTGCCCGGCCGCGGGCCGGCTCGCGCCCGGCTGGCCCTTGGTCGGCCACGGCTCGGCCGTGGAGCGCTTGACCGGCGGGCTGTCCTTGGCCGGGCCCGGGGTGCCGATCACCGTGCCGCTGTTCGGGACGTCCAGGAAGGCCATCCCGCCGGCCGGGATCAGGCCCAGCTCGGCGGCGCGCCTGGCCAGCGCGTCCGGGGCCGAGCTCTGGTCGATCTCGTGCTGGAGGCTCTGCTGTTCGTCGGTCGCCACGGTGGTCTGCTTCTGCAGTCGGGACAGCTCGAAGGAGCCCTCGTTGAGTGCGGTGTTCAGCGCCAGCAGGCCGAGCAGCCCGGCCGCCAGCAGCACCACGACGAGCACCGCGAACGGTGTGCGCCCCCGTACCGGTCGTTTCCCCGGGCGGACCGTGATCCGCGCCCTGCCCTGTCCGGGGAGTCCTCCCCGCCCCGCCCGGACCTCACCGGCCACCGGCCCCACTGCTTTCCTCCGCCCTTCGGACCCTGCCGGAGCCGGTTCGTCAGCCCCGCTTGCTTCGGTCCCTGATCCTCTCCGCCACCCGCAGCCGTACGGGTGCGGCGCGCCGGTTCTCCTCGATCTCCTCCTCGGTGGCCAGTTCGGCACCGCGAGTGATCAGTTTGAGCCAGGGCTGGTGCTCCTCCGGGATGAACGGCAGTCCCGGCGGTGCGGTGTTGGTCGCTCCGGCGGCGAGGTACTGCTTGACCAGGCGGTCCTCCAGCGACTGGTAGGACATCACCACGATCCGGCCGCCCACCGCGAGGGCGTCCAGCGCCCCGGGGATCGCCCGGTCCAGGACCTCCAGCTCGCCGTTGACCTCGATCCGCAGCGCCTGGAACGTCCGCTTGGCCGGGTTCCCGCCGGTGCGACGGGTCGCCGCCGGAATGGCGTTGCGCACCAGATCGACCAGACGCGCGCTGGTGGTGAACGGTTCCTTCTCCCGCTCCCGCAGGATCACCGAGGCGATCCTCCCGGCGAACCGCTCCTCGCCGTAGAACTTGAGGATCCGGGCCAGCTCGCCGTGGCTGTAGGTGTTCAGCACCTCCGCCGCGCTGATCCCCCTGGTCTGGTCCATCCGCATGTCCAGCGGGGCGTCCTGGGCGTACGCGAAGCCGCGCTCCGCCTCGTCCAGCTGCATCGAGGAGACGCCGAGGTCGAACAGGACGCCGTCCGCCTTCTCGATGCCCAGGCGCTCCAGCACCTCGGGGATCTCGTCGTAGACGGCGTGCACCAGGGTGGCGCGGTCGCCGAACGGGGCCAGCCGCTCGCCGGACAGCTTCAGCGCCTGCGGGTCGCGGTCCACCGCGACCAGCCGGACCTCGGGGAACTGGGTCAGCAACGCCTCGCTGTGGCCACCGAGGCCGAGGGTGGCGTCCACCACCACGGCACCGGGGCGCGAGATCGCCGGGGCCAGCGCGTCCATGCACCGCTGGAGCATCACCGGAACGTGCTTCGGGCCCGGTTCGTTGGTGGTCATGCGCGGTGGCGCCCTTCCTCGGTGCGGAGCAGCCCGACGTCCGGGAGCTGCGACCATTCTCGCCCACCGTGCCCCGGCACGACGAAGCGGCCCGTGGTCCCCGCCCGCTCAGGGGGAAGGTCGTGACCGCCCGGCACCGGGGAAGGTGCGCCAGGTGAGCACGGAGCGGGTGGAGGCCACGGGCCCGCGTCGACCGGACCGCACCGGCCGGGAAGGCGCCGTTGACGGGCCCGGCCGGGTGTGCTCCACTGCGCCGCAAACTCTATCGCGCGCGCCCTGCCAGTCAATGGTCCGCTCCGGCGCACCACCCGGGCGGCGGTACGGATCACCGCAGGTCGCAGCCGTCGGGGCGGCCTGGGGACGGTCCGGACCGGGGGCCCTCGGCGGCGGGCGCGCGCCCCCTGTCCGCCACCGCGTGCGGGCCACTCGGGGAACGGCCGGGCCGCACCCCCCTGTTGTGGCTTTGCGCTCGATCACGGCGCCCCGTTCTGTAGTTCTCCGCTCCACCGCGCGGGCCCGATCCCCACTAACGTCGCCACCATGACAGTGACACCTGATCGGCCCTCGCCGAACGCCGCTGCCGACCCTGCCGGATCCACCGTCATCGACCGCTTCGTCACGGCCAACCGCGCCTACGCGGTGACCTTCCGGGACGGCGGCATGGACGCCCGCCCGGTGCAGAAGATCGCCGTGGTGGCCTGCATGGACGCCCGCCTGGACCTGTTCGCGGCACTCGGCCTCGAACTCGGCGACGCCCACGTCATCCGCAACGCCGGCGGTGTCGTCACCGACGACACCATCCGGTCCCTGACCATCAGCCAGCGCGCCCTCGGCACCCGCTCGATCGCGCTGATCCACCACACCGGCTGCGGCCTGCTCGGGCTCACCGAGGACTTCCGCCGCGAGCTGGAACTGGAGGTCGGCCAGCGCCCGCAGTGGGCGGTGGAGGCCTTCGTCGACCTGGACGGCGACGTCCGCCAGTCCATGCAGCGCGTCCGCACCTCTCCCTTCCTGCTGCACACCGACGACGTCCGCGGCTTCGTCTTCGACGTCCACACCGGCCTGCTGCGCGAGATCGACCAGCACCCGGGACCCGTCCCGTCCTGAGCCACCGCCCCGTCCCGAGCCCCGCCCGGGTCCCCGCCGTCCCGGCATTGGGGCACCGCCGAATGGTGACTTCTGGCCATCGCGCGGGGGAGAATGCGCCTGCCGGTCGGACCCCGAACCACCTGGGGCGGCCAGGCCGCAGGCCGCCTTCCCGGCGCCGGGACCCTCGTGCGGAACCGCCCCAGGGACGGCCGCGTCAAGCATGGGGTGGGGCCCGGCCTCGGGACGGGGCGGGCACAGGGTGCCAGGGAGCGTATACGGGTGACGAGCTACAGCGATCAGGCCGGACTCGGCAGTGCTGCGGGGGGCGAGCAGCAGAGGGCGAACGGGTACCGGCAGGTCGGGCACGACGAGCTCGCCGCGGTCGTCGACCGCGTCCGCGCCAACGTCGAGAGCGTGATCGAGGGCAAGCCGGAGGCCGTCCGGATCGCCCTGACCGTCCTGCTCGCCGAGGGCCACCTGCTGCTGGAGGACGTGCCGGGCGTCGGCAAGACCATGCTGGCCAAGGCGCTCGCCCGTTCCCTGGACTGCACCGTGCGCCGCATCCAGTTCACACCCGATCTGCTGCCCTCGGACGTCACCGGCACCAACATCTACGACCAGCAGCGGCACGACTTCGAGTTCCGCCCGGGCGCGATCTTCGCCCAGCTCGTGGTCGGCGACGAGATCAACCGCGCCTCGCCCAAGACCCAGTCCGCGCTGCTGGAGTCGATGGAGGAGCGCCAGGTCACCATCGACGGCACCAGCTACGAACTGCCCTCGCCGTTCATGGTCGTGGCCACCCAGAACCCGGTCGAGATGGAGGGCACCTACCCCCTCCCGGAGGCCCAGCGCGACCGCTTCATGGCCCGGATCTCGATCGGCTACCCCAGCCCCGAGGCCGAGCTCGCGATGCTGGACGTGCACGGCGGTGCCAGCCCGCTGGAGGACCTCCAGCCGGTCGCGCACGCCTCCGACATCCTCAAGCTGATCGACCTGGTCCGCACCGTGCACATCGCCGACCCGGTCCGCCGCTACGCCGTCGACCTGGTCGGCGCCACCCGGACCAGCCCCGAGCTGCGCCTGGGCGCCTCGCCGCGCGCCACCCTGCACCTGGTCAGGGCCGCCCGCGCCGCCGCCGCCCTGGACGGGCGCGACTACGTCACCCCGGACGACATCCAGCGACTCGCCGTCCCGGTCCTGGCGCACCGTCTGATGCCGACCGCCGAGACCCAGCTCAGCCGCCGCACCTCCGAGCAGATCGTGGCCGACCTGGTCGCCCGGCTGCCGCTGCCGCGCCCGCAGGGCGGCCCGGCCGTCCGGAGGGGCTGAGGTGGTCCAGTCCGACTCGGCGTCGGGACTGCGGGCCGGGTTCCGCGGCCTCACCACCCGGGGCCGCTCCTTCCTCGCCGCCGGGGTCACCGCGGTGGTCTGCTCCTACCTGCTCGACCAGGACGCCCTGCTGCGCGTCGGCGTCCTGCTCGCCGCGCTGCCGCTGGTCGCCGTGGTGGTGGTCGCCAACACCCGCTACCGGGTGGCCAGCGGACGCCGGCTCAGCCCGCGCCGGGCGGCCGCCGGCCAGGAGGCGAGGGTGCACCTGCGGGTCGACAACGTCTCCCGGGTGCCCACCGGGGTGCTGCTGCTGGAGGACAAGGTCCCGTACGTGCTCGGGCCGCGCCCGCGCTTCGTGCTGGACCGGGTCGAGCCGCGCGGCCACCGCGAGGTCTCCTACCGGGTCCGCTCCGACCTGCGCGGCCGCTACCCGCTCGGGCCGCTCCAGCTGCGGCTGTCCGACCCGTTCGGGATGTGCGAGGTGACCCGCGCCTTCACCGCCTCCGACGTCCTCACCGTCGTCCCCCAGGTCCAGGCGCTGCCGAACGCCCGGCTCAGCGGCGAGTGGGCCGGCCAGGGCGAGAGCCGCAGCCGCACCCTGGCGATGGCCGGCGACGACGACCTGATCCTGCGCGAGTACCGGCCCGGCGACGACCTGCGCCGGGTGCACTGGCGCTCCACCGCCCGGTACGGCGAGCTGATGGTGCGCCGCGAGGAGCAGCCGCAGCAGGCCAGGGCCACCGTCCTGCTGGACACCCGGGAGATCGCCCACCGCGGCAGCGGCCCCGCCTCCTCCTTCGAGTGGGCGGTCGGCTGCGCCGCCTCGGTCGCCGTGCACCTGCTGGAGCGCGGCTACCAGACCCGGCTGCTCACCGACACCGGCCAGTCGGTGCCGGGGCCCGGTGGCGGCCGCAGCCACAGCACCGCCGAGACCTCCGGGCTGGTCCTGGACGCCCTGGCGGTCGCCGACCTGTCCGAGGGCGGCACCCTCTCCCGCGCCGAGGACCCGCTGCGCACCGGCGGCGAGGGCCTGCTGGTCGCCGTCCTCGGCGACCTGGACGACACCCAGGCCGCCCGGCTGGGCCGGCTGCGCAGCCGCACCGGCGGGGCGGTCGCCTTCCTGCTGGACACCGGCACCTGGGCCGGCCTGCGGATGCTCGCCCCGGACACCGGCGGCGACGAGTTCCGGGACCGCGCCCGGCAGCTGCGCGAAGCCGGCTGGACGGTGATCCCGGTGCGCGCCGGGGACTCCGTACCGGACCTCTGGCGGGCCGCCGACGGCAGCAGGACGACCGCCCCCTACCGAGAAGAGGCCGGCGCGTGACCACCCGGGCCAAACTGACCGTGTACTCGGCGCTGGCCACCGCCCTCGCCTCGCTGTGCATGATGCCGCTGCTCACCACCCGCAGCTGGCTCTCCCACGCCTTCCTGGTGATCGCCGTGATCGGGGCCGTCGGCGCGGGCCTGCGCCGCTCCCCGCTGTACCGCTGGACGGTGCCGGTCGGGCAGCTGCTGGCGCTGCTGATGCTGATGCTGCTCGGCTTCGCCGGCGCCGGCGGGGTGCTGCCGGGGCCGGCCACGATGCGGGTCCTGGACCAGGTCTTCGCCTCCGGCGTGGACGACATACAGCAGTACGCCATCCCGGCTCCGCCCTCCGCGGGGCTGCGGCTGATCCTGGTCTCGGCGGTCGGCCTGATCGCCGTCGCGGTGGACACCGTCGCGGTGACCTACCGGCGCTCGGCGCTGGCCGGGCTGCCGCTGCTGGCGCTGTACTCGATCGGCAACGGCCTGGCCGGGACGCACGGCAGCTGGGTCTGGTTCGGCGCCGCCGCGGCCGGCTACCTGCTGCTGCTGTTCGCCGAGGGCCAGGACCGGGTCTCCCGCTGGGGCCGCGTCTTCTACGGCGGCTCGCGCGGCTCCGTGGAGTCGGGCCGGGTCAGCCCCGGCGGCCGTCAGGTCGGCGTGCTGGCCCTGGCGGTGGCCCTGCTGCTGCCGGTGGTGCTGCCGCACTGGAGCTCCGGGCTGCTGCGCTCCGGCTCCGGCGGATCGAGCGGCAAGGGCGTCGGCGGGAGCCTGTCGACCAGCCTCGACCCGCTGGTCAGCCTGGAGGCCGCGATCACCAAGCCCACCGACGCGGAGCTGCTCAGCTACAGCCTGGACAGCCCGCTGGCCGACCAGACCTACCTGCGGACCGGCTCGCTCGACCAGTTCGACGGCACCAACTGGAAGCTCGGCAGCACCACGGTCGGCGATCTCCCGGTGACGCTGCCCACCCCCGAGGGCCTGCGCAACGCCCAGGTCCCCCGGATCGAGGGCGACTTCCAGGTCAGCGACCGGCTGGAGGCCAGCTGGCTGCCGATGCCCTACCCGGCCGCCTCCGTCCAGGTCCCCAACCGCGGCGACTGGAAGCTCGACCCGCTGACCGGCACCGTCCTGCCGGCCAGTGACAAGGCGATCCGCGGCCTGCGCTACCACGTCAGCGCCCTGGACCTGCGGCCCACCGCCGACGAGCTGCGCCTCGCGGCCACCGCGCCCCAGGACGTCAGGGAGCACTACACCGCCCTCCCGTCCGACCTGCCGGCGGTGGTCGCCGAGCAGGCCAGGGCCGTCACCTCGGGCGCGCAGAACGACTACGACCGGGCGACGGCGCTGGTGAACTGGTTCACCGGGCCGACCTTCAAGTACGACACCACGGTCAACGGCGGCACCGGCAGCAACGCCATCGCCGTCTTCCTGCGCGACCGCAGGGGCTTCTGCGTGCACTACGCCTCCACCATGGCGGCGATGGCCAGGGTGCTGAAGATCCCGGCCCGGGTGGCCGTCGGCTTCACCCCGGGCGACAGCAAGGGCGGCGACGTCTACTCGGTGAACGGCCGGATGTACCACGCCTGGCCCGAGCTGTACTTCGCGGGCTACGGCTGGCTGCGCTTCGAGCCGACCCCGAGCCGCGGCGTCCCGGCCCGCTACACCGAGAAGTCCAGCACCCCGACCACCGCGCCGAGCCAGCAGGCGACCGCCGCCCCGCAGTCCGCCTCGGCCGCCCCGGTGCCGACCGCCGGTTCGGACTGCACCGCCAAGCAGCGCCAGCTGGGCGAGTGCGGCACCAAGGGCAGGAGCGCCGCCACGGCCGGCGAGGAGTCCTGGCTGCTCTCCGCCCAGGTGCTCGGCACCCTGGCCGCGGTCGCCGTGCTGATCGCACTGCTGCTCGTCCCGATGCTCTGGCGCGCCGCCGTACGCCGGCGCCGGCTGGGCGGCGGCGGACGGCGCGGGCCCGGCGGGGGCGGTCCCGCGGAGCTGACCGACGCCCAGGTGCTGGCCGCCTGGGACGAGCTGGTCGACTCCGCCTGGGACCTCGGAATTCCCCCGGACGAGTCACGCACACCGCGTTCCGCCGCGCGCCGGATCGCCGAGACGGCGCAGCTGGACGCGGACTCCGCGGCGGCCACCGGCCGGCTCGCGCTGGCCACCGAGCGGGTGCTCTACGCCCCGCCCGGGCCGCTCACCACGGAGCCGCTGGCCGCCGACGTCCGCGCCGTACGGCGCGGGCTGCGGGCGGCGGCCG
>NZ_MSJQ01000357.1 GCF_014596515.1 Streptomyces sp. CBMA156 | reverse complement strand
GGGACCTCTTCAGCAAGCAGATCTTGGTCGATCACTTGCTATACGGGAGGTCCCGTCCTCATGCCCGCAGTTCAGGCCATCATCACCCTCTTGACGGACCCGCGCGAGCCCTAACTCCGCGGCATTGGCCGGCGTCGACCCTCCTCAACCTCCTCACCCTGCTCCTCGACGCCGAGCGCAGGACCTCGTGCGATACCTGATCGGGACGGCCTTCGCCGTCCTCCTCGCCCTCGCGGTCTCCACGGTCGCCCTGGGCGTCGTCACCGCCCTCCGGATGACCCCGCCCGACGAGGACACCTGACCCACCACCCGTCGGCCCCTGCCGCCCACGCGCCGGGGGCTCCGGCACGATGGACCCCATGCACACCGACCACTACGCGCCGACGACCACTCTCCCCGGCCTTCTCCAACGCGGCCGGGGCCAGGGCGCGCTGATCGCCGCCGAGGACCGGGCGTCGGTCGCCGACCTGGTGTACGGCTGCATCCGCTGGGAGTGGCGATGGGACTCGCTGGTCGACGACCGGCACCTCTACCTCGCCCGGCTGATCCGAGACCTGGACCTTCCGCTCGCGCCGGTGGTGGAGTGCCTGTCCGGCGACGAGGACACCCGGTACCGGGCCACCCGCGTTCTGGAGCTGCTCGCACTCGCCGGCTCGGAGGAAGCCCGCGAGGCGCTGTCGGCATCCGCTCCGGAGGAGGACGAGCCGACCACGCGCCACCCCGTGGAGGACCCGTACCCCGACCGCGACAACGCGAGCCTGCTCGCCCTGCTGCGCGATCCGGAAGTCCCCGAAGGCGCCAAGGTGATCGCTCTCCACTCGCTGTCGTTCGGTCCGCCGGAGCCCGCGCTGATCCCGCTGGTACCCCGGCTCGGTGCCGCCGACGGCACCCGGCAGGTGCCGTATCTGGGGCGGGCCGTCGCGCGACTCGCCGGGCAGGCCGTACCGGCGGCCAGGGAGTGGGCGGCCTCGGAGGAGGACTGGCTCTCCTGGCTGGGCCTCGGGGTGCTGGCCGCCCACGGCGACGAGAGCGACGTGCCGGCCCTCGTCGCCGACCTGGAGCGGTGCTGGGTGAACCGGGACTGGTGCGGCCCCGACACCCTCGCGCGCGGCCTGGCGCGCTTCGGGCCGAAGGCCGCCGACGCCGTCTCCCTGCTCCGCCGCTTCTGGCTCTCGACCCCGCACTCGTACGAGCGTCCCGCCTACCTGGAGGCGCTGGCGGCGATGGGAGCCGCCGGCACGGCCGAGGCGTACACCGAGTCGCTGTGGGACTGCGAGGTGCGGGCCCGGCTCCTCGGTGTCGAGCACGCGCCCGACCGGCCCGACGTGCGGACCCGCCTGGCGTACCTCCGCGACGATCCGATGGAGGAGCCGGAGGTACGCGAGGCCGCCGGCGCCCGACTCGCCGGACCGGTGCGGTCATGACGGAGAGCTACGCGCCGGCCGGCACCCTCTTCGGCCTGCTCCAGCGCGGCCGGGGCCTGGGCGCGCTGCGGGCCGTCGAGGATCCCGCCGCCGCCGACGCCGTCTACGCCTGCGTCCGTACGGACTGGCGCTGGGACCGGCTGGTCGACGAGCGCCACCTGTACCTCGCCCGGCTCCTGCGGGACCTGGTCCTCCCGCTCGGCCCGGTGGCCGACGCACTGGCCGGGGACGAGGACGACGGTGGGCAGGCCGCCCGGGTACTGGAGCTGCTGGCGCTCGGTGGGTCGGACGAGGCGCGGGGCATCCTGCGGGCGTACGTCCGCGAGGGCGAGCGGTGGTTGTCCGTCCTGGAGTCCGTGTCCGAGCGCTGGCCGGTGGAGTGGTGGGAGGACCTGCGGGACGTCGCGCGGGCACGCCTCGGCGCTGACGACGACCCGACGCCCTGGGCGAGGGCCTGGGAGCACTGGGGCATATCCATCCCCACGCCGGACCGCCGGCCCCAGGAATCGCACCTGCCGACAGCGCCGGCGAACGCGGAGCTTCTGGCGATCCTCGCCGACCCCACCACGTCGGTGGACCGCAGGTCGGACGCCCTGTACGTGCTCTACCACCACCGGGACCCGGATCCAGGCCTCGTCCCGCTCGTGCCCTCGCTCGGTACGGCGGACGGCGAACACCCGCTGCCCCTGGTGACCGGTCTCCTGCGGAAGCTCGGCGCCCACGCCATGCCCGCCGCCCGGGACTGGGCCGCCTCGGACACCCGCTGGCTGGCCTGGGAGGGTCTGAGGGTGCTGGCCGAGCACGGTGAGCCGCGGGACGCTCCGGCGCTCCTCGCCGAGCTGGAGCGGGACTGGGCACACCGCACCTGGTGCGGTCCGATGATCATGGCGCAGGGCCTGGGCCGGCTGGGCCCCGAGGCCACCCGGGCCGCAGGAGTCCCCGGGACCGCCGAGGCCGTCCCCCTCCTCCGCCGTTTCTGGGTCCGCACCCCGCACTCGTACGAGCGCCCCGCCTACCTCAGGGCGCTGGCCGCCATCGACCCCGCCGGACTGGACGAGGCGTACACCGAGTCCCTCTGGGACTGCCAGGCCGAGGCCCGGCTCCTCGGGATCGGACACGCCCCCGACCGGCCCGGTGTGAGGACCCGCCTGGCGTACCTCCGCGACGATCCGATGGAGGCGCCGGAGGTCCGCGAAGCCGCCGGAGCCCGACTCGCCGGGCCGACCAGGGGAGCCGCGAACGGCGCGGGGGAAGCCGTTCGGAGGGGGCTAGAGTAGACGGGTGAACGTGTGAGTGATGGTCCGGGCCCCGCGAGGCGCTCCGGACCACATCCATTTCCGGGGGTACCCCCTGTGACCTGCACGTTCGCCGGCCCACCAGCCCAGCACCAGAGCCCCCGGAGGCCCCGCCTTGAGCGACCAGCCGTTCGCGCATCTGCACGTCCACACCGAGTACTCGATGCTGGACGGTGCCGCCCGGCTGAAGCAGATGTTCAAGGAGGTCGAGCGGCTCGGCCAGACCCATGTCGCCATGACCGACCACGGCAACATGTACGGCGCCGCCGAGTTCCACCGGCAGGCCACGGACGCGGGCATCACCCCCGTCATCGGCATCGAGGCGTACGTCGCCCCGGAGTCCCGCTCCAACACCAAGCGCATCCTGTGGGGCCAGCCGCACCAGAAGCGCGACGACGTCTCCGCGTCCGGCGCCTACACCCACAAGACCATCTGGGCCCGGAACAAGGAGGGCCTGCACAACCTCTTCAAGCTGACCTCGCGCTCCTACGCCGAGGGCTGGCTGGTGAAGTGGCCCCGGATGGACAAGGAGCTGATCTCCGACCTGTCCGGCGGCCTGATGGCCACCACCGGCTGCCCCTCCGGCGAGGTGCAGACCCGCCTGCGGCTCGGCCAGTTCGACGAGGCGGTGAAGTCGGCCGCCGACTACCAGGACATCTTCGGCCGGGAGAACTACTTCCTGGAGCTGATGGACCACGGCCTCGACATCGAGAAGCGGGTCCGTGACGGGCTGCTGGAGATCAGCAAGAAGCTGAACATCCCCCCGGTGGTCACCAACGACTCGCACTACACCACCGAGGCCGACGCCGGCGCGCACGACCTGCTGCTCTGCGTCCAGACCGGCAAGAACCTCTCCGACCCGGACCGCTTCCGCTTCGACGGCACCGGCTACTACATCAAGTCCGCCGCCGAGATGTACGCGCTGGACTCCTCGGACGCCTGGCAGGAGGGCTGCCGCAACAGCCAGCTGCTCGTCGCCTCCCGGGTCGACACCGAGGGCATGTTCAAGTTCAAGAACCTGATGCCCCGCTTCCCCATCCCGGAGGGCTTCGAGTCCGAGGCGGACTTCTTCAAGTCCAAGGTCTGGGAGGGCATGGACTGGCGCTTCCCGGGCGGGTACGACGAGGAGCACAAGAAGCTCGCCGAGTACGAGATGGACACCATCATCCAGATGGGGTTCCCGGCGTACTTCCTCGTGGTCGCCGACTTCATCATGTGGGCCAAGAGCCAGGGCATCGCGGTGGGCCCCGGCCGTGGTTCGGCGGCCGGTTCGCTGGTCGCGTACGCGATGGGCATCACCGACCTCGACCCCATCCCGCACGGCCTGATCTTCGAGCGCTTCCTGAACCCCGAGCGCATCTCCATGCCCGATGTCGACATCGACTTCGACGAGCGCCGGCGCGGCGACGTGATCCGCTACGTGACGGACAAGTGGGGATCCGACAAGGTCGCCATGATCGTCACGTACGGCACCATCAAGGCGAAGGCCGCCATCAAGGACTCCTCCCGGGTCCTCGGCTACCCGTACGCGATGGGCGACCGGATCACCAAGGCGATGCCGCCGGACGTCATGGGCAAGGGCATCCCGCTCTCCGGCATCACGGACAGCAGCCACCCCCGCTACGGCGAGGCCGGCGAGATCCGCGGCCTGTACGAGAGCGACCCGGACGTCAAGAAGGTCATCGACACCGCGCGCGGCATCGAGGGCCTGATCCGTCAGCCCGGTGTGCACGCCGCCGGCGTCATCATGTCCGCCGAGCCGCTGACCGACCACATCCCGGTCTGGACCCGGCACACCGACGGCGTCACCATCACGCAGTTCGACTACCCCACCTGTGAAGGCCTCGGCCTCCTCAAGATGGACTTCCTCGGCCTGCGCAACCTGACGATCATGGACGACGCCGTCAAGGCGATCGAGCGGAACAAGGGCGAGAAGATCGAGCTGCTCAAGCTGCCGCTCGACGACAAGCCCACCTACGAACTGCTCGCCCGCGGCGACACGCTCGGCGTCTTCCAGCTCGACGGCGGCCCCATGCGCTCGCTGCTGCGCCTGATGAAGCCCGACAACTTCGAAGACATCTCCGCCGTGCTGGCGCTGTACCGCCCGGGCCCGATGGGCGTCAACTCCCACACCAACTACGCGCTGCGCAAGAACGGCCAGCAGGACATCACCCCGATCCACCCGGAGCTGGAGAAGCCCCTGGAGGAGGTGCTCCGGCCG
Source organism: Streptomyces sp. CBMA156 (assembly GCF_014596515.1). Classification (GTDB taxonomy): domain Bacteria; phylum Actinomycetota; class Actinomycetes; order Streptomycetales; family Streptomycetaceae; genus Kitasatospora. Next base: position 6,083 of record NZ_MSJQ01000357.1, on the reverse strand, counting down.
ACGTACGGCCTGATCGTCTACCAGGAGCAGGTGCAGAAGGCCGCGCAGATCCTGGCCGGCTACTCGCTCGGCCAGGCGGACCTGCTGCGCCGCGCCATGGGCAAGAAGAAGAAGGAGATCCTGGAGGCGGAGTTCGTCCCCTTCCAGGAGGGCTGCCGCGAGCGCGGCTACTCCGACGCGGCCATCCAGGCCGTGTGGGACGTCCTCGTCCCCTTCTCCGGCTACGCGTTCAACAAAGCGCACACCGCCGGGTACGGGCTGGTCTCGTACTGGACGGCGTACCTCAAGGCCAACTACCCGGCCGAGTACATGTCGGGCCTGCTCACCTCCGTCAAGGACGACAAGGACAAGTCCGCGGTCTACCTCAACGAGTGCCGCAAGATGGGCATCCAGGTGCTGCCGCCGGACGTCAACGAGTCGGACTCGGACTTCACCCCGCACGGTGACACCCTGGTCCGCTTCGGCCTCACCGCGATCCGCAACGTCGGCGGCCCGGTGGTCGAGTCCATGATCCGCACCCGGAAGGCCAAGGGGAAGTTCGCGTCGTTCCCCGACTTCCTGGACAAGGTGGAGTCGGTGGTCTGCAACAAGCGGACCGTCGAATCGCTGATCAAGGCCGGCGCCTTCGACTCGCTCGGACACACCCGCAAGGGCCTGAGCGCGCAGTTCGAGCCGATGATCGACAACGTGGTCGGCGTGAAGCGCAAGGAGGCCGAAGGGCAGTTCGACCTGTTCGGCGGCGACGCCACCGCCGACGAGCCGAGCTTCGGGCTGGACGTCGTCTTCTCCGAGGAGGAGTGGGAGAAGTCCTTCCTGCTCACCCAGGAGCGGGAGATGCTCGGCCTGTACGTCTCCTCGCACCCGCTGCACGGCATCGAGCACGTGCTCGCCGACAAGGCGGACTGCGCGGTGGCGGACCTCGCGGAGCGGCCGGACGGGACGATCGTCACCATCGGCGGCATCATCTCGGGCCTCCAGCGGAAGATGACCAAGCAGGGCAACGCCTGGGCGATCGCGACCGTCGAGGATCTGGCGGGCTCGATCGACTGCATGTTCTTCCCGGCCAGCTACCAGCTGGTGTCCTCACAACTGGTCGAGGACGCCGTCGTGTTCGTGCGCGGCAAGCTGGACAAGCGGGAGGACGTGCCGCGGCTGATGGGCATGGAGCTGTCCGCCCCCGACCTGTCGAACGCGCACGCCGACGCGCCGATCATCATCAACATCCCGAGCGGGAAGGTCACCCCGCCGCTGGTGGCCAGGCTCGGCGAGGTGCTGGGGAGCCACCGGGGCACCACCGAGGTGCGGGTGCGGCTGGAGAGCCGCAACAAGACCACCGTGCTGCGGCTGGACCGGCACCGGGTGAAGTCGGACCCGGCGCTGTTCGGGGACCTGAAGCAGCTGCTCGGGCCGAGCTGCCTGGTGGTCTAGCCGTACGGGCCGCGGAGGCCCGGGCCGTTCGCGCCTGGGCCTTTTGCGCCTGGGCCTTTTGCGTCCCGGGAGGCTCTCAGGCCCCGCTGCCCAGCCCCGGCGGCACCGCCGTGTGCAGCGCCGAGACGAAGGCGGAGATGGCCGGGTGGGAGCCCGCGCCGGCGCGGAAGGCGGCGCGGGTGCGGCGGTACATCGGCAGGCGGGTGAGGACGACGCCCGGCCGGGACCCGGCGGTGCCCAGGTGGGGCACCAGGGCGACGCCCTGGCCGGCCGCGACCAGCGCCAGCACGGTGGTGAAGTCGTCGATCTGGTGCCGGATGCGGGGGGCGAACCCGGCCGCCTCGCAGGCGCGGACGGCCATGGTGTGGCAGAGCGTGCCGCGCGGCGACATGATCCACGGCGCGCCGCGCTGCTCGGCGACGGTGCCGGGGGCGCGGGCGGCCAGGTACATGGGCTCGGTGAAGACCGGACGGGTCACCGCGAGGCCCGGCTCAGGGTCGGCCGGGACGAGGTCGTACTCGTGCACCAGCGCCACGTCCAGCTCGCCCGCCCGCAGCGCGGCGCCGACGGCCGCCGGATCCACCTCGGTGACCATCGGCTCCAGCCCGGGGTGCCAGGAGGCCAGCTCGGCGAGCACCGCGGGGATGATCGCCCGGGCCGCCGAGGGGTAGGTGCCGATCCGCAGCGGACCGGCCAACCCCCGCTTGGCGTGGGCGAGTTCGGAATCCGCCTGCTCCAGCAGGGCGAGCACCGCCTCGGCGTGCCTGACCAGCCCAAGGCCGGCCGGGGTGAGGGCGACCCGCCGCCCGGTGCGCTCCAGCAGCGGGACGCCCGCCTCCTTCTCCAGGACGGACAGCTGCTGGGACACCGCCGAGGGGCTGAAGGACAGCGCCTCGGCGACGGCCGCGATGGTGCCGAGGTGGGCGAGTTCGCGCAGCAGGCGCAGGCGTCGGACGTCGAGCATCGGCTCAGCTTACGAGAAGCGTCGGACATGTGAACTGGACCTGAGTGATCGCCGGGCCGCAGGATCGTGGGCATGGAACTCACGGGCATCCACATCCCCCTGATCACCCCCTTCGCCGCCGACGGCTCCGTCGCCCTCGACGCGCTGGAGAAGCTCGCGCACGAGGTCCTGGATGCCGGGGCGGCCGGGCTGGTCGCGCTCGGCACCACCGGCGAGCCCGCCGCGGCCCGCGACCGCTTCCGGATCGGCAGCGCCACCAAGACCTTCGTGGCGACCGTCGTCCTCCAGCTCGTCGCCGAGCACCGGATCGCCCTGGACGACCCGGTCGGGACGCACCTGCCCGGCGTCCTGCGCGACGGCGCCCACATCAGCATCCGCCAACTGCTCAACCACACCGGCGGCATCTACAACTACACCTCGGACCCGGCCTTCGCCTACGCCGACGACGCCTCCTTCCGGACCTGGCTCAGCACCGACCGCTGGAAGTCGCGGACGATGGCGGAACTCGTCGCCGTCGCCGAGACCCACCCGGCGTACTTCCCGCCCGGTCAGGACTGGCACTACTCCAACACCGACTACATCCTGCTCGGCATGATCATCGAGAAGGCCACCGGCCGCAGTTGGCAGCAGGAGGTCGAGCGCCGGATCGTCCGGCCACTGGGCCTGAGCGACACCACCATGCCGGAGAACGACCCCACCGTCCCCGGCCGCCATACCCGCGCCTACGTCAGCATGCCCGGCGGCCCGGTGGACATCACGCTGTTCAACCCGACCATCGCCGGCCCGGCCGGCGCCGGCATCTCCACCACCGCCGACCTCGCCGCCTTCATGTCCGCCCTGCTCGGAGGACGGCTCCTCGGGCCCGCCGAACTCGCCGAGATGAAGCACACCACGGGCCTCGGACGCGGGGCCGACTACGGCCTCGGCCTGGAGCGCACACCCACCCCGTGCGGGGACTTCTGGGGCCACCGCGGCGACAGCCTCGGCTACAGCAGCATCATGCTCGGCGACGACACCGGGCAGCGCCAGGTCGTGCTCTCCCGCAACCCGTACGACCCGGCCGGACTGCCCGCCTCCGAGGCCGCCTTCACCGCCCTGGTGACCGCCGCGGCCTGCGCCGGCCGGACCACCTGAGGCCCTGGCCGCTGCGGCCGCGCCCCTCGCCCAGGGGAGGGCGCGGGGCGCTGGTGGAGCTGTCAGGCGTGGTGGTCGAACTCGCCGGCTTTGAGGGCGTGGAGGAGGACGGCGAGGGCAGCGGGGGTGGTGCGGAGGGTGAGATGGGCCTCGTCGGACTCGCGGAGTTCGACCAGGTTGCCGACCGTGCGGACCTCGACGCACTCGTTGCTTGAAGCGCTGTAGCTGGACTTTTGCCATGCCGACTCAGGCATATGTGTCCTTCCTGCCTGGATTGTGGTTGCGCCCCTCGCCCAGGGGAGGGCGAGGGGCGCGGGTGCAGCTGTCAGGCGTGGTGGTCGAACTCGCCGGCCTTGATGTCGTGGAGGAGGGTGGCGAGGGCGGTGGGGGTGGTGTGGATGGTGAGGTGGGCCTCGTCGGACTCGCGGAGTTCGACCATCTCATTCATCGCCCGCAGCTCGACGCAGTTGTCGCTTGCGCCGGAGTAGCTGGACTTCTGCCATGCCGACTCGGGCATCCGTGCCTTCCTGTCTGGATTGTGGTTGCGCCCCTCGCCCAGGGGAGGGCGAGGGGCATGGGTGGGGCTGTCAGGCGTGGTGGTCGAACTCGCCGGCCTTGATGCCGTGGAGGAGGGCGGCCAGGGTTGCGGGCCTGGTGCGGAGGATGATGTGGCCCTCGTCGGACTCGCGGAGATCGATCAGCCCGTTGATGGCGCGAACCTCGACGCATTCGTTACTTGCCGCACTGTAGCTGGACTTCTGCCACTCTGAGCTATGCATAGGCGGACTTTACTTCTTTCATGATGGATCGGATGAAGTCGCGCGATTCGCCTTCGGTGAGGGCTGTGGCGTCCAGGCTGGAGAAGATGGTTCGATGCTTGGCCAGGTTCGTCGGCGAGTCGAAGAACAGTGCACCTTGGGAAACGTCCATCTCGACGGTGTCCAGCTCGGGGACCGGCCCTTCGACGTAGATCAGGTTCTCGCCGGCACCTGGAAAAGTGTCAATGGCGAATGGCACCACGCGAACGGAGATCCCAGGCTGCTCGGAGTCGTCCAGTAGCGCGGCGAGCTGATCGATGAGCACCACAGGGCCGCCGAACTGCATTCGCAGGGCGGCCTCATGGATGAAGACGCGAAGAGGTTTCGCCCCGGATCGGACGACTTCCTGGCGCTTGAGACGGAAGGTCGTTCGCGTCTCGATGTCTTGCGGAGGCAGGGGAGGGATGAGTCGAGCGAACACCGCTGATGCGTATGCCCTGGTCTGGAGAAGCCCAGGGATGTAGACGGTGTTGCAGAAGGTGATCCGCTCGGCGTGCCCCTCAAGCTCTGCGACTTCGAGGAAGTCGATGGTCAGAAGGTTTCGGTACTCCTCCCACCAGCCCTTTCCACGCTCCGAGGTCATGTCGGCCAGTGCATCGATCAGGGGCTGGTTGTCGCACATGCATGCAGTAGCGATGGTCCGCAGCCGCTCCGCGCTGATGCCGCCCTTCCCGCTCTCCATCTGTGTGATCTGCGCGGGCTGGATGCCGAGCTTGCGCGCAAGCTGACTGCCGCCGAGGCCGGCCTGCTCCCGCATCCTCCTCAGCTCGGTCCCGATCCGCCGCTGGCGAAGGGTTGGGTTCGGTCGTAGCGCCATGATGACCAGTCTGCCGCAGGTCGGGGCGGTGGAGGTGCCACGTTCGGGGGAACCTCCCAGGAGTCGGCTCAAATTTGAGCCGAGCTGCGCTATGGTCAATCTCACATCGATCCGACGGATCGTCAGTAATGCCTGCTGCCAAGCACCGCAGAGCAGCCATGCCCATCTCCACCGGCCTGGCTCACGGCGACCTCTTCCGCCGGTTCCCCCTCACTCACGCCTCGGGAGAACTCCCATGCGTCACATCAACACGCCCACCATCGCCATCGCCCGTCAGACCCTCTGCAACACCATGACGCGCGTCGGCTGGGCCCCCGCCACGATCTCCGACGCGCAGCTCGCGCTCTGCGAGCTGCTCGTCAACGCGTGGCGCCACACCGACACCCCCGCGCCGCTGGTCGAGATCATCTCCGTCAACGGCTCGCTCCGGGTCTCCGTCACGGACGAGAGCCCGGTCCTGCCCGCCAGCCCGCCGCTGTCCCTGCTCGCCGAGTCCGGCCGGGGCCTCCAGCTGGTTGAGGCCCTCACCCACCGATGGGGCGTCGACCCCCATGAGCGTGCCAAATCGGTCTGGTTCGAGCTGGACGGTGTCGCCTGATGATCTACCGCCCCGGCCGCCACCCGATGCTGCCGACCGACCCCCGGATCCGGTACTACACCGAGGACCACATCCGCGCCCTGATGGACGAAGTCCGGGAGCGGGGCCGCGAGTTCGGCCTCATCTTCCCCTCGATCGACACCGACAGGACCATGGACGGCCGCGTCCTCGTCCGCTTCAACACCGCGCCGGCGTCGCAATGCCGCGGAGTTAGGGCTCGCGCGGGTCCGTCAAGAGGGTGATGATGGCCTGAACTGCGGGCATGAGGACGGGACCTCCCGTATAGCAAGTGATCGACCAAGATCTGCTTGCTGAAGAGGTCCC
>NZ_MSJQ01000356.1 GCF_014596515.1 Streptomyces sp. CBMA156 | reverse complement strand
CCGCCCTGGCCGCCGCCGAGGCCGCCTGGAGCGCGGCCGTCGCGGCCTGAGCGCCCCGCCCGCACACGGCGGCGGCCTCCGCAGGACGTCCTGCGGGGGCCGCCGCCGTACCCGGACTCAGTGCCCGTTGACGTCCACCACCTCGACGCCCCGGATGTTCCGCTCGATCTCCTCCGCCGGCAGCGCGATCGCCAGCGCCCAGTAGTAGACGACCAGCGAGAACACCACCACGACGGCGATGTCCCACCACAGCGGCAGGTTCCCCCGCGCGCCCACCCCGAAGGTGCCCTGCCAGGAGATCAGGCCCATGCCGACCAGGTAGACCGGCAGCCACTGCCCGGCCCTGAAGTCCATCCGGGGCGCGTTCGGCACCCCCTTCGAGCGCGCGTACCAGGAGTACCCGCCGAGCAGCAGGTAGCCGGTCACGATCGCCAGGCCCAGCCGCCACAGAGTGTCCCAGCCGGACCAGTAGATGACCAGGCCGGCCACCACGAAGGCCAGCGGCGAGACCACCGCGCCGCCGGGCAGGTGGTACGAGCGCTCCATCCCCGGCAGCCGCTTGCGCAGCACCCCGAAGGCCAGCGGCGCGCCCGCGTACATCAGCACCACCGCCGAGGTGATGAACCCGACCAGCCGCTGCCAGCTCGGGAAGGGCAGGAAGCAGATCACCCCGGCCGCCCAGGCGATGAGCAGGCCGAGCCAGGGCACCGCGCGCTTGTCGGTGGACTGCAGGGCCGGCGGCGCGTAGCCGTTGCGGCTCAGGCCGTAGGTGACCCGGGAGCTGGAGGTGATGTAGACCAGCCCGGTGCCGGCCGGTGAGATCACCGCGTCGACGAACAGCACGGTGGCCAGCCAGCCGAGGCCGATCAGGGTCGCGAGGCCGGCGAACGGCCCGCTGATCCCCGGGTAGTCGAGGGTGCTCCAGCCCTGGGCGAAGGTCTCCGGCGGCAGCGCGCCGATGAACACCACCTGGAGCATCACGTAGACGATGGTGCCGACCACGACCGAGCCGAGCACCGCGCGCGGGATGTCCCGGCGCGGGTTGCGGCTCTCCCCGGCCCACTGGATGGCCTGCTCGAAGCCGAGCAGCGCGAAGATCACCCCGCTGCTGCTGATCGCCGTGAGCACGCCCTTGGCGCCGTCCGGCGCGAAGCCGTGCACGTCGAAGTTGGAGGCGTGGAACTCGGTGAGGCCGAGTGCGAAGATCGTCAGCACCGGGATGGCGACCTTCCACACGGTGGCCGCGCTGTTGGTGTGCGCGAGCAGCCGGACGCCGAGGAAGTTGACCGCGACGAACACCCCGAGCAGGAGGGCCGCGACCACGAAGCCGAGCCCGGTGAGGGTCAGGTCGTCGTGCAGCAGGCCGCGCGCCCAGGTCCAGTGCCGGGCGTAGTTGATCATCGCCTGCACCTCGATCGGCGCGATGGTCGCGGCCTGGAGCCAGGTGAACCAGCCGAAGGACATCCCGGCGAACCCGCCGAAGGCGTAGTGCGGGTAGCGCGCCGTGCCGCCGGCCACCGGGAACAGCCCGCCCAGCTCGGCGTGCACCAGCGCCAGCAGGATGATCGCCACCGCGCCGATGCCCCAGGACAGCAGCGCCGCCGGCCCGGCCGCCACCACCGCCTTCTGCGCCCCGAACAGCCAGCCGGAGCCGATGATCGCCCCGACCGAGGCCCAGAGCAGTCCGACGACGCCGACTTCGCGCCGCAGCCCGGTGCGCCCCGAGGCCGGCGGATCGGAGGAGGAGTGGGCCATGGCCGATCACCTCTCGAAGCAGGAGGAATTCCTCCGACAGTGCCGCAGCCCCACCGCCTCCCCGCCCCGGGACACCCCGCACCCCGCTCCCCCTCACTCGAACAGCCCGTCGGGTGCGACCTCCCGGCACAGTTCCCGCAGCGTTCACCTGCCCGGCACGCGGAACTCACCGGGGGCAGGCAGGCTCCAGACCACGGAGTGAAGTTGGCTATACAACTTCAGCCGATACGACACCCGTAGTCCTGCCGAGGAGGAGACCGATGACCGAGCTGCCGCCGTACTGGCTGCGCGACAACTGCCCGTGCGCCGAGTGCCGGGACCCGCGCAACGGACAGAAGCTGTTCCAGATCGGCGACCTGCCGCAGGGGCTCGCGATCGCGACGAGCACCGAGGCCGACGGGCACCTGGAGGTGCTCTGGTCGGACGGGCACCGCTCCCGCTACCCGCTGGAGTGGCTCGACGAGGCGGACGGGGGCGACGGGCGCACCGAGCGGGACAAGCGGCTCTGGACGGCCGCGGACTTCGCGCCCGGCATCCCGGAGGCCCGCTGGGAGGCCTACCTGACCGACCCGGCCGAGCAGGCCGCCGTGCTGGCCGCGGTACGGAGCGACGGCTTCGCGGTGCTGCGCGGAGTACCGGTGCTGGAGCGGCAGGTGCTGCGGGTGGCGGAGAGCTTCGGGTACGTCCGGGTCACCAACTACGGGGAGCTGTTCGACGTCCGGGTCGAGCCGGACCCGAACAACCTGGCCTTCACCAGCGCCGCCATCGCCCCGCACAGCGACAACCCGTACCGGGACCCGGTGCCGACGCTCCAGTTGCTGCACTGCCTGGAGAACTCGGCGACCGGCGGCGACTCCGGCCTGGTGGACGGGTTCAAGGCGGCGGCCCTGCTGCGCGAGGAGGCGCCGGACGACTTCGGGACGCTCACCCGCACGCCCGTCCCGTTCGTGTTCCGCGACCACCGCACCGAACTGCGCGCCGACCGCCCGCTGATCGACGTGGGCGCCGACGGGAGGATCCGCGAGGTCAGGTTCAACAACCGGTCGATCGGCACCCTGCGGGGCGAGGGCCTGGACGCCTTCTACACCGCCTACCGCCGCTTCGCCGCGATCACCCTGCGCCCCGAGCTCCAGCTCACCTTCCGGCTCGCCCCCGGCGACTGCCTGATCTTCGACAACACCCGTCTGCTGCACGCCCGTACGGCCTTCCAGCAGGACGGCCACCGCCATCTCCAGGGCTGCTACGCCGACGTGGACGGACTGAACAGCACCCTCGCCGTGCTGCGCCGCCGCGCCGCCGCGCTGGACGCGATCGCCGCCCTGTTCGCGGGCGAGGGCGCCGGGGAGTACCTGGGCGAGGAGGTCACCATGGCCGAGCACATGCTCCAGGCCGCCGCTGCCGCGGAGGCCGCGGGGGCGCCGGACCACCTGGTCGCCGCCGCACTGCTGCACGACATCGGGCACTTCTTCGACGCGCACGGCCAGGAGTCGCAGCACGGACAGGATTTGATGAAGGGTCAGGACAACCGGCACAGCGACTCGGGGGCCGACTGGCTGGCCCGCTGGTTCGACCCCGAGGTCACCGAGCCGGTCCGGCTGCACGTGGCCGCCAAGCGCTACCTGTGCGCGGTCGAGCCCGGATACCGGGAGAAGCTCTCCACCGCCTCCGAGTACACGCTGAACGTCCAGGGCGGCCCGATGGACGAGCGCCAGGCCGCCGCCTTCGCCGAACTCCCGGGCGCCCGGGACGCGGTGGCGGTGCGGCGCTGGGACGAGCAGGCGAAGGCGGCCGGCGCGCCGGTGCCGGGCTTCGCGCACTACCGCCCGCTGCTCGCCGCGCTCATGCGGTAGCGGGGCAGGGCGGGCGGGTCGGGCGGGGCAGGCGGGTCGGGCAGGGCGGGCCGGCCCGCCCGTCCGGTCGGGCCCGGGCTCAGTCCAGCTCCCGCGCGTGCCGCGAAAGCGCCGAGGTGGCCAGGGAGTTGTGCACGCTGAACGCCACCGTCCCCGGCAGGTAGCGGTCCTGGGACCACTCCACCGGCGTGCCCGTCGGGTCGGTGGTGCGGCGCCGCTCGCGCAGCAGCGGACCGCCCCGGCGGCAGCCGAGCAGCCGGGCGTCCTCGGCGTTGGCCGCGACGACGTCGATGGTGTGGTCGGCGTCGGTGAACAGGATGCCGTGCTCGCGCAGCACCTCGGTGTGCGAGACCACGTCCGGCGGCAGCTCGGCGACGATCTCGCCGACCCTCGGCGGGTAGACGGTGCGCTCGACCATCACCGGCGCGCCGGACAGCGTCCGCAGCCGGACGATGACGTACACCTCGGCGCCCGGCTCCAGGCGCAGTTGCTCGCGCTCGGCGGCGTCGGCGGGGCGGCGCACCAGGGAGTCCAGGATGCCGCCGGGCTCCTCGCCCATCGAGTACGCCCAGTGCGTGAAGCTGAGCAGTTCGGAGAAGCTCTGCACCCGGGCGCCGCCGAGCACCACCCGGCGGGTGCCGCGGCGGGAGGTGACCAGCCCGTCGGAGCGCAGCACCGCGAGCGCCTGGCGGACGGTGCCGCGGGAGACGCCGTACTGCTCGGCCAGCGCGCCCTCGGCGGGCAGCCGGCCGGCCTCGCCGAACGCGCCGGTGGTGATCGCCTCCCGCAGGTCGGCGGCCACCTTCCGGTACAGCGCGCCGGGGCGCTCGGCCGGGCGTTCCCCGGTGGCCGGGTGGTCTCCGGCCGCCGGGCGCCCCTCGGCCTCGGGGCGCTGGGGCTCAGTTGCCACGTCAGTCAAGTTCCCTCCTGGGGCGGTGTCCTGCGCAGCCGTACCGGCGCGGACAGCCCGACCTTATCCCGCTGCGCCTTCGAAGCATCGCACCGAACGGATCACGCTCCGATGGCCTGATTCCACCGTTCCCGCAGCCGACCCCGGTTCCGGGCCGTCCGTTCACCTTCCCGTCACCGGGCTCCGGCGTACTTACTGCTGTCAGCAAAGTTGGCTAGTCAACTCGGACGACGTCGAACGGCCGCTCACCCCGGCAGGACCACCGTCTTCGCGAGACGCCAGCCCGCGGACCATCCCGCGAACGCCCCTCGCAGTACGCCCCCCAACAGGAGACTTCCCCGTGACCGTGCACCGCGCCCGCGCCGCCGCCTTCGCGGCCGTACTGACCGCCGCCGCGCTCTCCCTCACCGCCTGCGGCTCCGCCGGTTCGAGCGCCAAGTCCGGCGACGCCGCCAAGGACGGCGGCAAGGACGCCAAGACGGCCGTCTCCGCCGCCGACTTCGGCGGCATGGACGGCCTGGTCGCCGCCGCCAAGAAGGAGGGCAAGCTGCACGTCATCACGCTGCCCCGGGACTGGGCGAACTACGGCAAGATCATCGACAGCTTCAAGGCCAAGTACGGCATCGAGGTCGAGGAGGAGAACCCGGACGGCTCCAGCCAGGACGAGATCAACGCGATCAACTCCCGCAAGGGCCAGGACCGCGCCCCCGACGTGGTCGACCTGGGCAGCGCCTTCGCCCTCCAGGCGGTCAAGGACGGCATCCTCGCCCCCTACAAGGTGGCCACCTTCGACAAGGTGCCGGACACCATGAAGGACGCGAACGGCGCCGCCGTCAACGACTACGGCGGCTACGTCTCGATCGGCTGCGACGCCAAGAAGATCGCCAACTGCCCGAAGACCTTCGCCGACCTCCTCAAGCCGGAGTACAAGGGCCAGGTCGCCCTCAACGGCAACCCGACCAAGTCCGGCTCCGCCTTCGGCGGCGTCTACGCGGCCGCGCTCGCCAACGGCGGTTCGCTGGACAACATCCAGCCCGGCATCGACTTCTTCGGCAAGCTGAAGCAGTCCGGCAACTTCAACCCGGTCGAGTCGACCCCGGCCACCGTCGAGAAGGGCGAGACCCCGATCTCGATCGACTGGTCCTACCTGAACGCCGGCTACACCGACGAGTTCAAGGAGAAGGGCGTCGACTGGAAGGTCTCCATCCCCACCGACGGCTCCTACGCCCAGTTCTACAACCAGGGCATCAACAAGTGGGCCCCGCACCCGGCGGCCGCCCGCCTGTGGCAGGAGTACCTGTTCAGCACCGAGGGCCAGAACCTCTTCCTCGGCGGCTACGCCACTCCGTCCACCTTCGAGGCCCTGAAGAAGGACGGCACCCTGGACACCGCCGGCGCCGCGAAGCTGCCGACCGTCGAGAAGCCGTTCACCACCTTCCCCACCGTGGACCAGATCAACGCGGCCAAGAAGGTCGTCACCGAGAACTGGACCAAGGCCATCGCGGGCTGACCACCCCGCCACGCACCGAACCTCGGGCTGAGAAAAGGCACTCATGACCACGGCTCCCACCCCGGTGCCGACCACCCCCGCCGCCACCTCCCCCGGTGGCGGCGCGGGGGCGTCCGCCACCGCCACGACCTCCCCCATCAGCACCACCACCGCTCCCGCCCCGCGCCGACGGCGGTTCGCCCGCCTCGGCGGCGCGTCCTGGCTGGCCGCCGTGCCGCTGCTGCTGTTCTTCCTGATCGGCTTCGGACTTCCGACCGTCGCCATCGTGATCGGCGCCTTCACCACCTCCAGCGACGCGGAGACCGGCGCCGGGCAGTTCACCCTCGACAACCTGGCGGACTCCGTCCAGGGCGGCTACCTGACCGCCATGCTGAGCAGCCTCAAGCTCTCCGCGCTGACCGCGCTGCTCGCCACCGCGCTCGGACTTCCGCTCGCCCAGGCCGTCGTCACCTCCCGGCACGGCTGGCTGCGCCAGGCGGTGCTCACCGCCTCCGGCGTGCTCGCCAACTTCGGCGGCCTGCCGCTCGCCTTCGCGTTCGTCGCCACCCTCGGCAACGCCGGCGAGATCACCAAGCTGCTGCACCTCACCGACCACGGCTGGTCGCTGTACTCGTTCACCGGTCTGACGATCGTGTACCTGTACTTCCTCATCCCGCTGATGGTGCTCACCATCACCCCGGCCCTGGACGGTCTGCGGACCCAGTGGCGCGAGGCGGCCCAGAACAACCGCGCCACCACCGTCCAGTACTGGCGGCACGTCGCCCTGCCGATCCTGCTGCCCTCCCTGCTCGGCGGCTTCGTGCTGCTGTTCGGCAGCGCCTTCGCCGCCTACGCGACGGCCGCCGCCATGGTCGGCGCGACCGTCCCGCTGGTCAGCCGCTCGATCGCGGACGCGCTCTCCGGCAACGTGCTGGTCGGCCAGGGCAACCTCGCCCTCGCCCTCAGCCTCAACATGATCGTCGTGGCCGTCCTGGTGATGGCCGTGTACCTCCCCCTCCAGCGCCGGAGCGCCCGATGGCTCAGCTGACCACCCCCGCCCGTCCCGGCCGCCGCACCGTGCGCTGGTGGCGCGGTGCCGTGCTGCTGCTCGCCGGTGTCTACTTCGTCGTCCCGCTCGCGGCCTCCTTCTGGTTCTCCATCGACGACCCCCAGGGCATCTCCTTCGCGGCCTACACCGGGCTGCTCTCCGCCCCCGGCTTCCTGGACAGCCTCTGGCTGACCCTCGGCCTCGCCCTCGTCACCGTCGTGGTGCTGCTGCTCCTGCTCGTCCCGGCGCTGATCGCCGTCCGGCTCGGCTCGCCGAAGCTGCGCCCGGTCATCGACGTGCTCTGCACCCTGCCGCTGGTCGTCCCGCCGGTCGCCCTGACCGCCGGCCTGATCGGCGTGCTCAAGTGGGGCCCGGACTACCTGATGGACACCCCGTTCTTCCAGACCTTCGTGTTCATCCAGGACCCCGACTTCCCGCTGGTGCTGGTCATCGCCTACGTGCTGATGGCCCTGCCGCTCGCCTACCGCGCCCTGGACGCCGGCCTGCGCTCGATCGACGTGCGCACCCTGGTCGAGGCCGCCCGCAACTGCGGCGCGAGCTGGCCGCGCGCGGTGTTCACCGTCGTCCTGCCCAACCTGCGCGGCGCCCTGCTGAACGCCTCCTTCCTCACCCTGGCCCTGGTGCTCGGCGAGTTCACCGCCGCCTCGATCCTCGGCTTCCAGCCCTTCCCGGTCTGGATCTACTCGGTCGGCAACAGCCAGGCCCACATGTCGGTCGCGGTCTCCATCCTGAGCCTGCTGCTCACCTGGCTGCTGCTGCTCCTGCTGGCCACCGCCGGGCGCGAGCGCCGCACCAAGACCGCCACCTCCTGAACCCCACCCGGAGTCACCCATCATGACCACGGCCACCGCCATCGCCACCGGCGTCCCGCTCTCCCCCGGCAGCGCCACCGTCGAGTTCCGCTCCCTGCGCCGCGCGTTCGGCACCACCACCGCCCTCGACGGCCTGGACCTGACCGTCCGGCCGGGCGAACTGCTCGCCCTGCTCGGCCCGTCCGGCTGCGGCAAGACCACCGCGCTGCGCATCCTGGCCGGCTTCGAGCAGCACGACTCCGGCGAGGTGCTGGTCGACGGCCGGGACATCACCGCGATCCCGGCGCACAAGCGCGACGCCGGCATGGTCTTCCAGTCCTACAGCCTCTTCCCGCACCTGACCGCGCTGGACAACGTCGCCTTCGGGCTGCGGATGCGCGGCGCCGGCAAGGCCGAGCGCCGCAAGCGGGCCCAGGAGCTGCTGGAGCTGGTCGGCCTGCCGCAGCGCGCCGAGCACTACCCGCACCAGATGTCCGGCGGCCAGCAGCAGCGCATCGCGCTCGCCCGCGCGCTGGCCCTCCAGCCGCGCGTCCTGCTGCTGGACGAGCCGCTGTCCGCGCTGGACGCCAAGGTCCGCCTCCAGCTGCGCGAGGAGATCCGCCGCCTCCAGCAGGAGCTGGGCATCACCACCCTGTTCGTCACCCACGACCAGGAGGAGGCACTGTCGATGGCCGACCGGGTCGCGGTGCTGCGCGCCGGCCGGCTGGAGCAGTGCGCCACCCCGTCCGAGCTGTACGGCCGGCCGGCCACCGCCTTCGTCGCCGAGTTCGTCGGCACCATGAGCCGCATCCCGTGCACCCGCACCCCGGACGGCGTCGAGGTGCTCGGCCGCCGCCACGCGGTGGACGGCGAGGTCCCGGCCGACGGCGAACTCCAGGTGCTGGTCCGCCCGGAGAACGCCATCCTGGCCCCGGACGAGGACGGCCCCGCGATCGTCGTCACCGCCTCCTTCCTGGGCGCCGTCACCCGGCTCACCGTGCGCCTGGCGGACGGCACCGAGGTCAAGGCCGACCTGCCCACCGAGGCCGCCGCCACGCTGCCGGCCGGCGCGCGGGCCGCGCTCACCCTGCCGGACCGCCCGGTACTGGTGGACCGCCGCGCGGCCTGAGAGCCTCGTACCTCCCCGCTCCGCCCGTGGAAGCGCCGAAGAACCACCGAAGGTACCGCCATGCCTGACACCGCCATGCCCGCATCCCCCGCCCGGCCCGCCGCCGTCCTGTTCGACATGGACGGCACCCTGGTCGACACCGAGCAGCTGTGGTGGCAGACCGCCGCCGAGCTCGCCGAGGAGCTGAACCGCCCGCTCACCGACCAGGACGCCCCCGAGGTGCTCGGCCAGGCCGTCGAACACACCGCCGCCCATCTGCACAGGGTCAGCGGCACCAGCCTCGGCGAGGCCGAACTCGCCGCCCGGCTGGGCGAGTCCTTCGCCGGCAAGGTCGCCGCCGAGACGGTGCCGCGCCCCGGCGCGCTCGCCCTGCTGGCCTCGCTGCGCGACGCCCGGGTGCCCACCGCACTGGTCTCCGCCTCCCCGCGCCGGGTGGTGGACCTGGTGCTGTCCGCCATCGGCCGGGACTGGTTCGCCGTCACCCTGGCCGCCGAGGACACCGCGCGCACCAAGCCCGCCCCCGACCCGTACCTGGCCGCCGCCGAGCGGCTCGGCCTGGACCCGGCCGTCTGCCTCGCCGTCGAGGACACCCCGACCGGGGTCGCCTCCGCCACCGCGGCCGGCTGCGCCGTGCTCGCCGTGCCGTCCACCCCGGTGCCGATGCCCGAGGGCGAGCGGATCACCCTGCTCGCCAGCCTGGAGCAGGCCGACCTCGCCCTGCTCGGGAAGCTCGCCGCCGCCGGCGCGGTTCGACCCTGACATGCCCTATCTGCTGCTCACCCTCGCCATCGTCAGCGAGGTCTGCGCCACCAGCTGCCTCAAGCTCACCGAGGGGTTCTCCCGGCTCTGGCCGAGCCTCGGCGTCGGCCTCGGCTACGCGCTCTCCTTCCTGCTGCTCGGCCGCGCGCTCAAGCACATACCGGTCTCGGTGGCGTACGCGGTCTGGTCCGGGGCCGGCACCGCGGCGGTCGCCGGGATCGGCGTGGTCGCCTTCGGCGAGTCGCTCGGGCGGCTCCAGTGGCTGGGGATCGCGCTGGTGATCGTCGGGGTGGTCGTGCTCAACCTCAGGAGCGGCCACTGACCCGGTCGGCTGCACGGGGCATCCCACTGACGCTCCGCGGCGGGGCCGGCCCGGGAACGGGCCCGCCACCTGGACAACCGGTACGCCCTCCAGCAGGCGATCGCCAACGCCCTCGGCGAGCCCGTCGCCCCGCGGGAGTGAGCGCCCGTCAGTCGGCCGCCACCCGGAATCCGATGTTGCCGGCCGAGCTGTCCGGGGTGTTGGAGCTGCGCGCCGCCACCCGGTAGCGGTTGCAGTAGGACGCGTGGCACAGGTGGGAGCCGCCCCGCATCACCCGCGCCACGCCGCCCGGCGGGCCGAGGGGGTCGCGGCGCGGGGCGCCGGCGTGGCGGTGGTGGTCGGGGCTGAACCAGTCGGCGCACCATTCCCACACGTTGCCGACGGTGTTGTACAGCCCGAAGCCGTTGGGGCGGAAGGCGGTCACCGGGGCCGTGGCCCGGTGACCGTCGGCGGCCGTGTTCAGCGCGGGGAAGACTCCCTGCCAGGTGTTGCACCGGTGCCGCCCGCCCGGGGTGAGGTCGTCGCCCCACGGGTAGCGGGCCTGCTCCAGGCCGCCCCTGGCCGCGTACTCCCACTCGGCCTCGGTGGGCAGCCGGGTGCCGGACCAGGCGCAGTACGCCCGCGCGTCACTCCAGGAGACGTGGACGACGGGGTGGTTCTGGCGGGTGGTGACCGTGGAGCCCGGCCCCTCCGGTGCCCGCCAGGTGGCCCCCGGGACCGCCCGCCACCACGGCACCTCGGCCACCGCCTCCGCGGTGGCCGCGAGTTGTGGCGACAGGAAGCCTTCGAAAACGTACGAGAAGCCGAACGCCTCGGCCCCGGTGCGGTAGCCGGTGTCCTTGACGAAGGTCGCGAAGGCGGCGTTGGTCACCGCGGCCGGCGCGATCCGGAACGGGCTCAACTCGACGGCGCGGACCGGCCCTTCGCCGTCGGCCGGGTAGCCGTCGCGGTCGTCCGTGCCCATCAGGAAGCGTCCGCCCGGCAGTTCGGTCAGCTGCCGCGCCACCCGGGCCCCCCGCGGTGCGGCGGGCAGCAGTGCGACGGGCGCGACGGGCCGCTCCGTTCCTCGTCCTGGAGTGCAGCAGCCGTCGGGGGTGGTCGGCACAGGGTTTCCTCCGGAAGGTCCCGGGCCCGGGGGCGGGGGCGGCCGTGTGCCACCGCCCCCGGGCCGTCGGTCGGCGGGTCGGTCAGGCCGCCCGGTCGGCGGCCAGCTGCGCCGCCAGTGCCGGGATGTCGAGCGCCTGCTCCTCCTGCGGCGTGGCCTGGTGGAGCAGGTTGGTCAGCTGGTACGGGTCGGCCGAAAGGTCGTAGTACTCGCGGAACTTCACCTCGCCCGTCCCGGACACCGCGCCGTCGGCGTCGGTGTGCAGCGCGTAGTACTCGGTGTACTGCCGGCCCTTGGCCACGTACGAGGACCAGGTGGGCGGGCCGCCCGCCGCCGTGCCCTGCTTCCACCACTCCACCAGCAGGTGGTCCCGGCTGTGGGCGGTGAGCAGCGAGTGGCCGTCCTGCGGGGTGTCGGGCGTGATCCCGGCGGCGGCGAGGATGGTCGGGGCGACGTCGATGTTGGCGACGATCCGGTCGTCGACCGTGCCCGCGCCGAGCCCGCCGGCCGGCCAGGACAGGTAGAACGGCACCTCGTGGGCCGGGGAGTAAGGCACGGACTTCTTGAGCCAGCCGTGGTCGGCCCAGGTGTAGCCGTTGTCGCCGAGGTAGACGACGAGGGTGTTGTCGAGCTGGCCGAGCGCGGCCAGCTTGTCGTGGACCGCCTGTACCGCGTCGTCGACGGAGAGCAGGGTGCGCAGTTGGCGGGTGCGCACCGCTTGGGCGTCGGCCAGGGTGGCAGTGGCGTTCCGGATGTAGGCGGGCTTGTCGCTGCGGTCGCCTTCGGGCACCGAGGGCCGCCCGTTCCACGGCGGGACGACGGTGTCCGCGTACCGGGCGGCGGGGACGTTGGGTTCGTGCGAGGCGTACGGGGTGACGTAGGCGAACCAGGGGCGGGGGTCGGTGGCGGCCTTGTCGAGGAACGCCAGGGTGCGGTTCCTGATGATGTCGGTGGTGTAGCCGGTGAGGGTCTGCACGGTGCCGTTGATGTTCCAGTCGGCGTTGTCGTACCCGGGCTTGAGCAGCGCCCACTCCTCGAAGTGCGGCGGATTGTCCGCGAGCGTCCAGGAGTTGAGGTACTTGCCGAAGAGCCCGGTGCGGTAGCCGGCCTGCCGCAGGTAGCGCTGGACGGTGGTGTGCTGGTCCAGGCTGTGCGAGGCGCCGTTGTTGCGCACGCCGTGGTTGTGGGCGTGGCGGCCGGAGAACACCGAGGACCGCGAGGGCGCGCAGAGCGGCGTGGTGACATGGCCGTTGGTGAAGCGGACGCCGTGCCCGGTGAGCCAGGCGGCAGTCTGCGGGGTGGCCCACTCGGTGTGCTTGGGCTGGTCGTCGGTGACGATCAGCAGGATGTTGGGCCGGGCGGCGCCGGCCGCCGCGGCCGGGCTCGCGGCCGCCTGAAGCACCGTCGGGGTGGCGGCGGCGGCCGCCACGGCCGCGGCGCCGGCGAGGAAACCGCGTCGCCCGACCCCGGGCGAACCATTCGTCCTCGAATCACTGATCTCTTCCACTGAATTCCCTCCATGCTTTTCCGTGATTCCATCCGCGGCCGTTCGGGAAAATCCCGCCGACCGCACCGGAATCATTCACGGGGAAGCGGCCCACCGGCCCGCAGAACGTCCACGCCCGCACCCCGGACAGCATTCACGGGCATGGCGACTGACCGGGGATCCGTTGTGAAGGAACCGGGGAACCTCATCGACCTGCACGAACAGTGCGGGTGCGAGCCACCCCGAGAAGGTCCGACGCGCCGCGGCCGGCCCCCGTCCACCCGACCGGGGACCGCCGTCGGCTCACGCCGGAGCGGCCGTACAGAGGGCGCTCGCGAGCCGTCCGAAATCGACGTGGCGGCGAGCAGCCAGGAACTCTCCAGCTGCCATGGGTGCGACTTTAGGAGTTACCGGCGAACACTGGCAATACCTGGGCGCTTTTGTTTCCGCGCCGTTTCGGATATCCGGCCGCAGGTTGCCCCGGTCGACGAACCGGACTCGCGTCCTGCGGGACACGGCCGCCCCGGCCGGCTGTCGCCGACCGTCCCGAGCCGATCGCCCGGCTCCGGCCGATCGCCCCAACTCGCCGGTGGTGAAAGGAAGTCGGCGGCGCCGACCTCCCGGTCGTGCCGCCCGTGGCCTTCGCTACCGTGTCCCCCATGACGGACCCCCGGCCCCATCACTACCGCTTCGTCCACCGCGAGCTCGCCCGCCAGGTGCTGGAGTTCGGCCCGCGCGTGGCCACCCCGACCCCGGACGGCGGCAGCCTGCTGCCCGTCGTCACCCAGATCTGGGACGACCTGGGCGCCACCCTGCCGCCCGGGGACCGCCTGTCCGGCCACGGCCTCGACTGCCGCCACCTGTCGGTCGACGGCCACCACATGCTGCTGGTCACCCTGCCCGCCCCGGCCGGCGCCACCGAGGCCCACTTCGTAGCCGCCGTACACCCCAAGGGCGCCAAGGCCGTCCGCTACGTGACCCTGGAACACGCGCTCAGCCCCTTCGACGGCAGCCCCGGCACCGTCCTCGGCGAGTGGACCACCGGGAACCACCTCAACCACGGGCCGGGGCCCTCCCCCGTCGCCGAACTGTTCGTCGCGGCCGTGGTGCAGCTCGTCACCCCCAAGAAGCGTGGCTTCTGGCGCCGTTGAGGTCCACTCGTACGTGTTGCACCCGGAGCCGGGCCGCCGGCGTCAAGACCGCGTCGACGGCCCGTGAAGGTCCCGCGAACATCCGCCCCCGGCCCCGGCGGCACTGATCACCGGCGTCCCGGCCGGGGCTATGCTCGCCCGGTCCGACAATCGACGCATCGGGGGCGAAAGTGGCCGACTTCAAGGTCAGTACCGAATTCCTCGCCAAGTTGGCCCAGGACCTCAAGGGTTGTGGTGACGAACTCGAACAGGGGCTCAAGGCGTTCGAGGCCGCCGGCCACACCGGGACCGGCTTCGACTTCCTGGACGAGGCCTGCGGGCACTTCAGGGACACGTGGCAGTTCGGCCTGAAGAAGGTCCGCGAGTGCGTCACGGTCCTGGACGAGGGCCTGGAGCAGGTGCGGCAGAACTACGACGGCACCGAGCAGAGCATCGTCAAGGTCCTGGCCCCGGCGGGACGGTCGTGAGCGCCCCGACACCGCCGGCACCCGACTTCTCCGGCCTCGGCTTCGACCCCACGCCCGGCGACTCCGCCGCCGTCACCGCGCTCAGCAACGGCCTGCGCCGGGTGGGCCAGCACCTGACCGGCGTGCACACCACGCTCGCCCAGCTCTCCGCCGACCAGGGCGAGTGGACGGGCGACGCGGCCAAGCAGTTCGCCACCCGGTTCGGCAAGCTGCCCGGCTACCTCCAGGACGCCTCCGACTCGATCACCGCCGCCTACACGGCGCTCGACGTCTGGTACAAGGCGCTCACCGAACACCAGCCCAAGGCCGCCGAGTTGGCCGCCTCCGCGGTCGCCGCGAAGAAGCGGAAGGACGAGGCGGACCGCGCCCACAGCACCGCGGCCGCCGCCCCCGACCTCCAGCTGGCCGGCCGCTCCTACCCCGACGACGCGAGCCTCGCCGCCGCCGAGCAGCGCTACACCACGGCGAAGGGCCACCTGGACTCGGCCGCCGACCTGCTCACCAGCGCCACCGACGAGCTGGCCGGCCTGCGGAAGCAGGCCCACGAGCTCGCCGGGACCCACAAGTCCGACGCCCACAAGACGGCCGAGGCCGTCCGCAAGGCCGCCGACAGCAAGGCCCCGCCGGAGCCCGGCTGGCTCAGCAAGGTCGGCGACTGGTTCGGCAAGCACGGCGGGGACCTGCTGACGGTGGCCTCCGGCATCTGCGGTGTCGCGGCCATCTTCTGCCCGGCGTTCGCGCTGCCGGCGATCCTGCTGAGCGTCGGCGCCGCGGGCTGGCACGCGAAGCAGTACGGCATCAAGGGGCTGCTGCCGACCAGCATGGCGAACCTCGGCAACGACCTCACCCTGGCCGGCGACCTCCTCGGGGCGCTCCCCGGAGGAGCCCTCGTCAAGGGCGGGGTCACCGCGTTCAGGGGTGCCCGCGCCGCCGAAGGCGGGGTCAAGGCCGTGAGCGCCACGGCCAAGGAGGTCCGCACCGCCGCCAGGGCGATCGACCCGGCCAACCCGGTCTTCACCACCGCGATCGAGAAGCCCGCCATGAAGCTCGGGCTCTCCAAGGCCGCCGCGATGAACGTCTCCGACGGCGTGCAGGGGGCGAGCGGCCTCGCGCTGACGGCCCCCACCGCCGCCGGCCTCTTCACCGACAACCCGAGCCCGGGGCTGACCGCCGGGGTGAACTACACCACGGGCGGCGGAACCGCGCTCAACGGTGCCGGCGGCGCCATCGGCGGCAGCGGCAAGGGCCGGATCCTGCCCGCGCTGCTCGGCGGCGGCAGCGCGATCGTCACCGGCGTCTGGGGAGTGGGACATGACTGACACGACCGCCCCGTCGCTCTGGCTCTCCCTGCCCGAGGGGTTCACCGGCATCGACCTGGCCGAGGACCCGGGCGACCGGATGAGCCGGATCGTGGACGGACTCGACGCGCTCACCGACGCCGGTCCGGAGCAGAAGCTCGGCATCGCCGTCTCCGCCGAGCTCGCCCTCCAGGCGCAGCTGCGCGAGGGCGCGGTCCAAGTCTCCACCTGCCTGGTGGAAACCGAGGAGGGCGGGATCGTCCAGGGCATGTTCAGCCTGTTCCTGCGCGAGCAGGAGCAGGGCGCCCCCGGCAGCTACCCCCAGCGCGTCGCCGCCGAGCTCTCGGCCGCGTGGCCGGACGCCGACGTCGACGTCCTCGACTTCCCGCTCGGCCGGGCCGCCGTGACCGTCCGCGACCTGGCCGTGCCCGTGTCCGGGACGGCCTACGGCCTGCCGGGATCGGGCATCGCGACCGTCCGCCAGCTGGAGGCCCTGTTCGCGCACCCGTGGAGCCCCCACGTGCTCGCCGTCGTCTTCACCACCCAGCACCTGGATCACTGGGACGACTGGTCGGTCCTGGTGGGCGCCGCCATCGGCGGGATCTCCTTCTACCCACCGCTCGACGAGACGCGCAACGCCCTGCCGCCCGAGCGGCAGGACAACATCCGGAAGGCCTTCGGATGACCACCCCCCGGTCCGACGAGGGCACCCGGAGCGGGCTCCGCCGGCTCGGCGGGGCCCTGGCCCTCATCGCCGTCTCCACCGCGGTGCTCGTCGGCGTCATCGCGCTGGACGTCCACGTCAACGGGTTCCTCGCCGGCGTGGTGGGGCTGGTCTACCCCCTGATCGTGCTGTACGCGTTCGCCGTGCGTCCCGACACCGGCGGCAACCCCCGGTTCCGGAAGAACGCGGTCGCCTGGGGTCTGGGCGTCTCCGCCGTCGGCTTCGTCGCCTACCTGGCGGGCACCGAGGCCTGGGCGAACCTGATCCTGGGCTCGGGGCGGACGGTGCAGGCCGTGGTCGTCGGCGAGGAGGTCACCAATGTGCTGCACGACTCGGGGCGGGTGTACACCCTGGCCTCGGCGGGGTCGGCCGACGCGGTGCCCGGCGGCCCCCTCGCGGAGGACTCCCGACGGTTCGGGCGCGGTGACGTCGTCACCGTCCGGATGGATCCGGCCGGGCGGGTCGCCCCCAAGCTGCCCGGTGAGGCCGACTCCCCCGCCGCCCTGCTGCTGTTCCTCGGCTGCAACGTCCTGATCGACGGCACGGTGCTCTGGTCCGTCCGCAGGACCGGGCCGTCGCCCGCCTGAGCCCGCCGGCCGGCTGCCAGCCGCCGTCAGCCGCCGACCGCCGACCGCCGACCGCCGCGGAACGGGCGGGCGTCCCACGACGCCCGCCCGGTGCGGGGTGCCCGATCAGCCCAGCAGGGCGGGCAGTTCGGCGATCGAGCCGAGCACGTGGGTGGCGCCGTCGGCCCGCAGCCTGGCCTCCTCGTGGGCGCCGGTGAGGACGCCGGCGACGATCGAGGCGCCGGCCCTGGTGCCGGTCAGCATGTCGTAGCCGGTGTCCCCGGCCACCGCGATCTGCCGGACCGAGTCGGTGCCGGTGCGCAGCAGCGCGGCGAGCACCATGTCGGGGTACGGGCGGCCGCGGCCGGCCTCGGCGGGGCAGAGGGTGAGGTCGGCGACGGACTGCCAGCCGAGGGCGTCCAGGATGCGGTCCTGGGTGGCCCGGGAGAAGCCGGTGGTGAGGACCACCTTGCGGCCCTGGCCGCGCAGTTCGGCGATGGCCTCGGCGGCGCCGGGCAGGGCGGCGCAGTGGCCGGCGCCGACCAGGTCGTCGTAGGCGGCCTCGAAGGCGGCGTTGGCCAGCCGGGCCTTCTCCTCCTCGCCGAACAGGTGCCGGAAGACGGAGATCTTGGACTCGCCCATGGTGGCCCGGACGTGGGCCAGCATCGGGTCGAACTCCGGGCTGCCGGCCTCGACGCCGAGCTTCGCGGCGGCCGCGGTGAAGGCCTGCTCGACCAGGCCGTCGTCGGCCACGGTGGTGCCGGCCATGTCGAGCACGACCAGACGGATGTCGGTAGTCACAGCAACGTTCCTTACAGGTTGGCGAGTTCGGCGGTGGTCTCGGCGATGGCGGGCGAGCAGGTCATGCCGCGGCCGCCCGGCCCGGTGACCAGCCAGACGCCGTCGCGCACGCGCTCGCGGTGGACGACGCGGGTGGAGTCGACGCACTGCGCGTACACCCCGGCCCAGCGGCGGCGGATCCTCGGCATCGGGCGGCCGAGCAGCTCCTCGACGACGCCCACCAGGTGGTCGTACGGGTCCTCGACCACGTCGAAGCCGAAGGGCTGGTCGTACTCGTGGGTGTCGCCGATGGTCAGTCCGCCGTCGCGGCGCTGGACCATCAGCAGCTGCATCCTGTGCTCGGCGGCGACCGGCGGCTGCGGCTGGGTCTCGCGCAGCCGGTCCAGGGCGGTGCCGGCGAAGGCGGGGTAGTAGCGGAAGCTGTCGCCGTCGGCGACGGAGGTGGTGAGGGTCTCGCCGAGCGGGTCGGTCTGCATCATCTGGAGCCGGACCCGGCGGACCGGCAGGGCGGGGGCGAGTTCGCGGACCAGGCCGCCGAGCCAGGCGCCGGTGCAGAGGACCACCAGGTCACCGGTGTGGACGTCGCCGTGGTCGTCGCGGACGGCGTTCTCGCCGACGACCTCGCGCACCTCGCGTCCTGGCAGGAAGGTGTACCGGCCGGTGGACTCCAGGTACCCGCGCAGCGCGGGCTGGGCGGTGCGCGGCTCGACGGCGGCGTCGCGCTCGCACCACAGGGCGCCGAGCAGCTTGCCGCGCAGGGCCGGGTTGGCGGCGCGGGTCTCCTCGGGGTCGAGCAGCCGGTAGCCGCGGGCGGCGGCGTCGGGCAGGGCCAGGGCCTGCTCGGCGACGGCGAGTTCGGCCTCGGTGCGGATCGCGGTGAGCGATCCGTTGGCCCGGAAGCCGAGGTCGGGGACGCGGGCGCCGATGGACTCCCACAGTTCGCGGGCACGCAGCGCGGTGTCGAGTTCCTCGCCCTGCGCCCGGCCGCTGACCCAGACCAGGCCGAAGTTGCGCACCGAGGCGCCGCGCGCCTCGGTCTCGCGCTCCAGGTGGACGACCTCGTGGCCGCGTTCGACTGCCTGCCAGGCGTGCATGGTGCCCAGCACGCCCGCTCCTACGACGATGACTCTCATGCGGCCAGGCTGATGCGGCCAGGTGTCCGAGGGGCGTCGGGATGCCGTCCCGCAGATGAATCGCCTGAAAAGTTGTACAGACAACCCACTCAGCCATCACGGCCGGCCGGTCTCAGCCGAACGGAAGCGGCCTAACAGGAACGGCCGGCTACGAGCGGCCGGTCACGAGCGGACCACCCGCGCCCGCAGGTAGTTGCGCCGCCCGAAGTTCGGCTCGTCCACCGCCGTCAGCTCCTCCACCTGGAAGCGGTAGAGCGCCGCCGCCCCGCCCCCGGTGAGGAACTGCCGCCTGGTCTCCTCGTCCTGCGCGAAGGCCGGGTACCGGCCCCGGTACGCCGCCAGCGCCGCCTCGGCCTGCCGCCCCCAGGCCTCGCCCGCGCCGCCGGTCAGCTGGAGGCCGCGCAACTGCTCACCGAAGACCGGCGGCGGCAGGAAGACCGTGGCGGCGGCCCTGGCCTCCTCGGCCAGGTGGTGGCTGTGCCGGGTGGAGCGCTCGCTGACGAAGTAGAGGACGAGGTCGTCGTCGTAGGCGAAGAAGGCCAGGTTGGCGTGCGGCCCGTGTTCGTGGCCCGCGGTGGCGAGGGTGAGCACCATGGCCTCCGCCAGCAGCCCCTCGACCCCCTTGTTCAGCAGGTCGCCCGGCCAGTCCCCCTGCGTGATGTCGAGTCGGTACGGCATTCGGCACTCCCTCCGCTGGCACGCCCGGCGCCCGCGCGCCCGAGCACGACTGAGCCGGGCGGGCGCCCCCCTCGGGAGGCTCCACGCCCGGCTCACATGCTCCACCCGCCGTCCGAAACCGGACAAGGGCCGGGCGGACTACGGAATGGCGACGACTTCGGGACCGCGGCCGCGGCCCGGCTCAGTGCCGCTGCACCCCGTACACCGAGTGACCGTGCCCGACCAGCGGCACTTCCCCGGGACCGAGCAGCGGCCGCAGCGCACCCGCCCGCATCCGGTCCACCAACGGCCCGCAGCGCCCGGCGAGCGGCGCCAGCACCACCGCGACCAGCAGCCCGACCAGCGCGCCCACCGCCACGTCGTGCGGGTAGTGCACGCCGACCCAGACCCGGGAGGCGGCCATCAGCACGGCGAAGAGGCCGGCCACCCAGCCGAGCCGGCGGTCGACGAACCAGAGCGAGGCCGCGGCGGCGAAGGCGATCACCGAGTGGTTGCTCGGGAAGGACCAGTCCCCGGCGCCGGGACAGGTCTCCAGCGCGACGCTGCCGGGGATCTGGGCGCACGGCCTGAGTTCCTCGACCGCGCTCTTGAGCACCGAGTTGAGGCCGTACGCGACGACCACGATCACCGGCGAGGCCAGCACCCTGGCCATCACCGCCGAGTCCGCGCCGCGCGCCCGCCACCAGGCGTAGAGCATGAAGACCGCGAACAGTCCGAGGCCCAGCGCGGACCAGACCTTGATCAGCTCGTCCAGCCAGTGCGGCGCCGACTGCGCCCACTCGTTGACCCGGGTGTACAGGCCGCCGTCGATACCGCTGCCGTCGTACACGGCGAGCGCCCTGGAGGGCATCAAGCGTCACCTCCGTGACGTCGCGCCTTACGGGCGCGGAACAGTTCGAGAACAATGGGGAACACGGAGACAACTACTACCAGACCAATGATCGGCAGCAGGTACTGGTCGATACCGGGGACGGACGAACCAAGCGCGTACCCGGCGAGCACCACGCCGACCGTCCAGAGCGTGCCTCCGGCCACCTGCCAGAGGGTGAACGAGCGGACCGGCACTTCCAGTACGCCGCAGAGCGGATTCAGCACCGTACGGACCACCGGGATGAACCGGGCGAGCACGATCGCCTTGCCGTGGCCGTACCTGGTCAGCAGCTCCTCGGCCCGCGCCACGCCGTCCAGCAGGCTCCTGCGCCTGCTGCGCCGCAGCAGCGCCCGGCCGCCGCGCCGGCCGATCAGGTAGCCGACCTGGGCCCCGCCGAGCGCGCCCACCAGGGCGGCGGGGAGCACCTGCCACAGCTCCAGCCGCGGGCCGCCGGTGGCGCCGGGCACGCAGAGCAGCCCGGCGGTGAACAGCAGCGAGTCGCCGGGCAGGAAGAAGCCCACCAGCAGACCGGTCTCGGCGAACAGCACCACGGCGATGCCGAGCGCGCCGAACGCGGCGAGCAGTGAGGACGCGTCCAGCGGGTTCACCGCGAGGTGAACGGCCGGATCGACGGGGAACTGGAGCAAGGCCGGCGAACCTCCCGTACGTTGGAGGGCGGCCCGCACGGGAACCACCCCGACCGTCTACATTGACGTAGACGGTCTACATGACTGTAGACGAAACCTGGAGGAAGCGCCGCCATGCCCGACGTACCGTCCGCCCGCCGGCCCGCCGGGGAGCTGGAGGCCGAGGTCCTGGCCGCCCTCTGGTCGGCCCGGCAGCCGATGACGCCGCAGGACGTCCAGGCCGCGCTCGGCGGGGACCTCGCCCGCACCACCATCGCGACGATCCTGGCCCGGCTCTTCGACAAGGGGACGGTCGAGCGCACCCGGGCCGGCCGCGCCTACGCCTACACCCCGACCGTCCAGGACACCGCCGGCCTCGCCGCCCGCCGGATGCACACCGAGCTCGGCCGCGAGGCCGACCGCTCCACCGTGCTGGCCCGCTTCGTCTCCGACCTCTCCACCGAGGACGAGCAGCTGCTGCGCGAACTGCTCGGCGACAGCAACCCGGAGGCGGACGCGCCGGGCACGCCGGGTGCGGGCATTCCGGGGGGAGCGACCGGCCGATGATGCTCGCCGTCTGGGTCCCGCTGCTGCTGCCCTTCCTGGCCGTCCCCCTGGCCCGCCGACTCGCCGATGCGCTGCCGCCGCGGGCCGCCGCCTGGACGCTGGCCGGCAGCGCCGCCGTCCTGGCGGGCGGCACCCTCTGCTCGCTCGGGCTGCTGGCCGCCGCCGGCGTCGCCACCGTGCCGCTGCCGATCGACGAACGGGGTGCCCGGACGGGAGAGTTGGCGCGGCACCGGGACGTCAGGACGGCCCTGCTCACCCCCGCTCACCAGTTCCCGACCGGCGGTCCGCTGCACCCGGGCCGCCGCGCCGCCGTGGTCGACTGGGCGCGCGGACGCGGCGGGCTGGTCCTGGAGGACGACTACGACGGGGAGTTCCGCTACGACCGCCAGCCGGTCGGCGCCCTCCAGGGGCTCGACCCCGAGCGGGTGGTCTACCTCGGCAGCACCAGCAAGAGCCTGAGCCCCGCGCTGCGGCTCGGCTGGATGGTGCTGCCGGACCACCTGGTGGACCGGGTGCTCGCCGCCAAGGGCGAACGCGAGGGCTGGGCCAGCGCCCTGGACCAGCTCACGCTCGCCGAGTTCATCGACTCCGGCGGCTACGACCGGCACGTGCGCCGGATGCGCCGCCAGTACCGGGACCGCCGCGACCGGCTGGTGGCCGCGCTCGCCGCCCGCGCCCCGCACGTCGAGGTGTCCGGCATCGCGGCCGGACTGCACGCGGTGCTGCGCCTGGAGCCGGGCACCGAGCGCTCGGTGCTCAAGGCCGCCGCGTACCGGGGCCTGGCCGTCGAGGGGCTCGCCGACTACCGGCACCCGGCGATCGGCGAGGAGCTGATGCCCGCCGCCGACGGGCTGGTGGTCGGCTACGCCACCCCGCCGGACCACGCCTACCAGGCGGCGCTCGCCGCGCTCTGCGACATCCTGCCGCCGTGCGGCTGAAGGCTGCGCGGGCGGCGAGCGCGGCGGGGGAGGCGCGGGAGGGCGGCGAAGGATAGGCCTCCGGGCGCGCCCGCGCGGCCGGAACGCGACCACCGGGTGCCCGGTGTCCGCAGGCCGCTCCAGCGTCGGTACGGACCGGGGCCGAGGAGGGTGATCCCCGGGGGAGCGGCGCCTACGCTCCTCGGGGCGGCGAGGCCGACGACGTCCGTGCCCCCGATCCCCCGTCAGGTGCCGGCTTCCCCCGTGCCGGCACCTGACGGGCCCTTCGCGCGGCCGTGGCCGACCGCTCGGCCGCGGGCGGCACGGGCACCACGGGCGACACGGCCGGCACCGGCGCGAACCGCCGGGGCGTGTGCGCCGGGTTGACGCCGGGCGGCGGCTTCCCGGGCGCTCCGGCAGGGCCGTGGCCAGGGTGGGAGGCCTTGGGCAGCACGGGGATCGCAGTGGCGAACGATTGTTCCTCCAGTCCTCGGCGCGGTGGAAGCGGACTGGGCGAGATTCACCCTATCGGGGGGTAGTCGGCCTCCGTGCGGGCCCGGCGAGGCCTTGGTGATCTAGGGTTCCGGGTGGGTCGCCGGGAGACGGCGGCCGCTTCTTCGCTTGATTTCGCCAACGCCCCCACCAGTAATCGGATCTGATGATCCGTCACGGCATGCGCCAGGGCGGCCGGTGTGCCCCCGGGTGTGTGACCCGACCACAGGAATGGAGAGTCCTGCCGATGCCCGTGGACACGAGCCCGGAGACAGAGCAGGTCAAGCAGCAGAGCCTTGCGACGGCCGCTGCCCGGAACCTTGCCACCACGACCAAGTCCGCACCGCAGATGCAGGAGATCACCTCCCGCTGGCTGCTCAAGGTGCTTCCCTGGGTGCAGGCGGCCGGTGGCGCCTACCGCGTCAACCGCCGGCTCACCTACGCCGTCGGCAACGGCGTCGTGGAGTTCATCAAGACCGGCTCGCAGGTCCGGGTGATCCCGGCCGAGCTCGGTGAGCTGGCCCTGCTGCGCGGCTACGAGGAGGAGGACGTCCTCACCGCTCTGGCCGACCGCTGCCAGCAGCGGGACTTCGGCCCCGGTGAGGTGCTCGCCACCCAGGGCGAGGCCGCCGACCGGATCTTCCTGATCGCGCACGGCAAGATCAACAAGATCGGCACCGGCAAGTACGGCGACGACACCGTGGTCGGCGTGGCCGGCGACGGTGACCGGTTCGGCGAGGACGCGCTGCTGAACCCCGACGCCGTCTGGGAGTTCACGGCCAAGACCGCCACCGCCGGTGTCGCGCTGACGCTGACCCGGGCGGACTTCGCCGCCATCCGGGACAACGCGCCGAGCCTCCAGGAGCACCTCCAGGCCTTCCTCGCCCTGCCGCTCCAGGCGCAGAACGAGCGCGGCGAGGCCGAGATCGCCATGTCGGCCGGCCACCACGGCGAGTACGAGCTGCCCGGCGCCTTCGTGGACTACGAGCTCAAGCCGCGTGAGTACGAGCTGAGCGTCGCGCAGACCATCCTGAAGGTCCACACCCGCGTCGCGGACCTCTACAACCAGCCGATGAACCAGATCGAGCACCAGCTGCGGCTGACGATCGAGGCCCTGCGCGAGCGCCAGGAGCACGAGATCGTCAACAACCCGGAGTTCGGCCTGCTCAACAACGCCGACTTCGACCAGCGGATCCAGACCCAGTCCGGCCCGCCCACCCCGGACGACCTGGACGAGCTGCTCAACCGCCGCCGTGACCCCGACTACCTGCTCGCCCACCCGCGGACCATCGCCGCGATCGGCCGGGAACTCAACGCCCGCGGGCTGTACCCCGCCCATGTCGACCTCGGCGGGCAGCAGGTGCCGGCCTGGCGCGGGGTGCCGATCCTGCCGTGCAACAAGATCCCGATCACCAAGGAGAACACCAGCTCGATCCTCGTGATCCGTACCGGCGAGGACAACCAGGGCGTCATCGGCCTGCACCAGACCGGCATCCCGGACGAGTACCAGCCGTCGCTGTCGGTCCGCTTCATGGGCATCGACGAGAAGGCGATCATCTCCTACCTGGTCAGCGCCTACTACTCGACCGCCATCCTGGTGCCGGACGCGGTCGGTGTGCTGGAGAACGTGGAGATCGCGAACCGCCGCAGCTGAGCGCACGGAACAGCGGGCGCGGACCGTAACCGGCCGGCTCGAAGATCGTTTGACCTGATGACGGACGGCCCGCCCCCCGAAGGCGGGCCGTCCGCCTGATCGTTTCTGATCACTTCTGGTCGTGCCCGAAGGGGTTTCTGCCGGAAATGTGACCGCATTCGACGACCTTGCCCGTTCTGCCCATTCCCTCGCGGCCGGTCGGCCCGAGCCCGTTCCGTCCTCCCCGGACGATCCGAGAGGTGTGTGGAGCCCATGCCCCAGCTTCGGCAGATCCGCCGGATACCGCCCGACGGCGGCGGGGGCGCGCCCCCCGGGCGGCAGGCGCGGCTGATCGGCGCGGCGGCCGGCGTGGTGGCGATCTGCGCGCTGGTGACCGGCGCGACGGCCTCCGGTGCCGGGCATCCGGGCGGGCACCCGCACGGGCCGGTGGTGGACACCTGCGTGTGCAGCGAGACCGACGTGTCGATGTCGGTGCGGCCGGGCGGGCAGGTGACGGTCGGCGTGGACGTGGACGTCCAGGTCGGGGTCAGCGTCAGCCCGGGCGCCGGGCTGGGCCACCACAAGCCCAAGCCCCCGCACGGCCACCACCCCTGCCACACCCCCAAGGCCACCCCGACACCCTCCGCGCCCATCCCCACGCCTTCACGTCCGGCGCCCACCGCGTCCTTTCCCACGCCCTCGCGTCCGGCGCCCACCGCGTCCTTCCCCACCCCCTCACGTCCGGTGGGTCTGCGGAGCGAGTCCGGGAGGCCGAGCGAAGGGCACGACGAGGGGCCGGACGGCGACGGGTACGGCGGTGACGACCACGAGGGCGACGGGTACGGCGGTGACGACCACGAGGGCGACGGGTACGGCGGCCACGGCGGGCATCATCACCACCATCATCACCATCACCACCCGCACCCCTGTCCGAGTCCGAGTCCGAAGCCGACCCCCAGTCCGAAGCCGACCCCCAGTCCGACGCCGACTCCCAGTCACACGCCCAGCCCGACACCGACCCTCACCCCGACTCCGACGCCCACCCCGACGCCCACCCCCACCCTGACGCCGACTCCCACCCCCACACCGACACCCACCCCTACGCCGAGCCCAACACCTACTCCGACCCCGACCCCGACACCCACGGCGTCACCGACCCCGAGCCCGTCGCCGTCGCCGACCCCCACGCCGTCGCCGACCGCACCGTCGTCCAGTCCGACGCCGGCTCCCACCCCGTCTCCGGCCTCGCCCGCGCCTCCGGCGTCACCCGCACCCCCGGCACCGCCCGCGCCCGCACC
>NZ_MSJQ01000355.1 GCF_014596515.1 Streptomyces sp. CBMA156 | reverse complement strand
GCCCGGGCCGGCCCGCCGGTCGCGGCGGTCAGCGCGGTGCCGGCGGCGGTGAGCCCGAGGGCCGTCAGGAACCGGCGCCGGCCGAGCCCGCCGTCGATCGCCGGGTGGGGTCTGGAGCTGTCCGCCATCACTACCTCCGTGTCAAAGTCCGCTGCTGGTGGAGCAGTTGACCGAAACGGTAAAACTGACCAAGCGCTCGGTCAATACTTTGCGCAGGCATCGTCCCCGATCCGCCCCTGCCGCCCTCCCCCGGTCGTTACAGTGACGGCCATGGCGACACAGGCAGGCACAGCTCCGGGAACCGCCGCCGAGCCGGGCGGCACCGGCCGGACGCGGGCTTCCGCCAAGGGCGAGCAGACCAGGGCCCGGCTGGTCGCCGCGGCCCGCACCCTGCTCGCGGGCGACGGCGCCGGGCGGTTCACCACCCGCAACGTGGCCGCGCTCTGCGGGGTCTCGCACGGGATGTGCCACTACCACTTCGCGAACCGCACCGACCTGATCGTCGCGGTGGTCGAGGACATCCGGCCCGAGTGGATCACGCCGCTGGAGGAGGCGGTCGCCGGCCCTGGCGGCTACGCCGAGCGCGCCGAACGGGTCCTGGCGCTGCTCACCCGGCCCGAGAGCCCCGACCTGGCGCGCCTGCAC
This sequence comes from Streptomyces sp. CBMA156, assembly GCF_014596515.1. Classification (GTDB taxonomy): domain Bacteria; phylum Actinomycetota; class Actinomycetes; order Streptomycetales; family Streptomycetaceae; genus Kitasatospora. The sequence continues at coordinate 13,783 of NZ_MSJQ01000355.1, read as the reverse complement.
GCGGCCCTGCACTGGCTCGCCCTCAACGACGAACGCGTCCGCGCGAGCCTGGAGGCCGAGTACGCGCGCTGGCGCTCGGCCTTCGTGCGCCTGTTCCGCCGCCTGGCCGAGGAGCGCGGCGACGGCGCCGACCCCGTCCCCCTCGGCGAGGCCTTCGCCGCCGCCGTGGACGGACTCGCCGCGATCGGCTCGCTCGACGGGACGGTGGACGCCGGGCGGGTGCTGCGGACCCTGCTGGACTCGCTGTCCGCCCCCACGTCACCGGAGGCCTGACCGGGCCACGGGAGGCGTGGCGGGCCCACCGGCCCCCGCCCGGTTCACCTCACGTGGCGCCGGTCGCGACCGGCTGCTGCTGGGTGGCGCAGTGGATGCCCCCACCGCCCGCGGCGATGTGGTCGATGGCGACCTGGGTCACCTTGCGGCCGGGGTGGAGGTCCCCGATGAGGCCGGCCGCCCGGTCGTCGGCGCTCCGGTCCCCGAACCGCGGGACGATGACGCCGCCGTTGCAGACGTAGTAGTTGATGTACGTGGCGAGGAAGTTCTTGCCCTCGCCCCGGATCAGGTCGAAGTCGGGCTCCGGGAGGTCGACCACCTTGAGCGCGCGGCCTCTGGCGTCGGTCGCGGACCCCAGCACCTGGACGGCCTGCTCGGCGGCGGTGGTCCAGACGTCCGGCGGGGTGTCGGCCGCCGGGCGGTGCAGCAGGACGGTGCCCGGCTCGGCGAAGCGGGCGAGGGCGTCGACATGGCAGTCCGTGATGTCCTGCCCAGCGACACCCTTCAGCCAGATGACCTTGTCGACGCCGAGCAACTCCTTGAAGCTCGCCTCGATCCGGTCGCGGGACGTACCGGGGTTGCGGTTGTCGTTGACCCAGGAGCTCTCGGTGGCCATCAGGGTGCCCTCGCCGTCCACCTCGATGCCGCCGCCCTCGCCGGTGACCGGCGCCTGGAGGCGGGTGATGCCGTAGTGGGCGAGGAGGTCGCGGGCGACCTGGGCGTCGTTGGCGTGGGTCTGCTTGCCGCCCCAGCCGTTGAAGTGGAAGTCGACCCCGGCGAGGCCCTGCGGGCCGGTGACGAAGGTCGGGCCGGTGTCCCGGGCCCACAGGTCGTCGACCATCAGGTCGAGCACCTCGACCGAGGAGCCGCAGGCCTGCCGGGCCTGGTCGGCCTGGTCGGGCCGGGCCAGCAGCACCACCGGCTCGAAGCCGGCGACGGCCTGGGCCAGCCCCGCGATGTCCTGCCGGACGCCGGGCAGTTGGTCGCCCCACACCTCCTCCAGCGCGGGCCAGGCCATGAAGGTGCGGGTGTGCGGGTGCGACTCGGCCGGCATCACCCACCGGCCGGACGCCGGGCCGCCGGACGCCGGGCCGCCTGCCGTCGGGCTGCCGGACGCCGGACTGCCGGACGCGCCCGAGGCCGTGCCGCTGGGGCCCGGCGCCCCCTCGTCGCCGTCCGAGGAGGAGCAGCCCGCCAGGGCCAGCGCGGCGAGCGCGGCTCCGGACCGCAGGAGGGAGCGGCGGGACGGCCGGGGGTGCGCCATGGGGCCTCGTTCCGTTCGGTGTCGGGTCCGGCTCCGCAGGCTACTGACGGACAGGTCAGGATCAGGCGCGGCACGCATCCGCCGTCCGGGGGAATCCCCTCGTGGATCGACCGCGACCGGCGCCGGGCGGCCCCGGTCCGGCAGGTCCCACCGTCGCCGGCCCAGGGCGTGTCCGACGGTTCCGGCCGGGAGGCGCCCCCACCACCGGCACGCGATGGCCGCACCCCGACACCGCGCCCTGATCCGACCCGAACCGTCGGACCCGCCCTACAGAGCCCGGCGCGCGGCGGCGATCCGGTCGGGATCCCAGCCGGGCCGGGGGACGGACTCCAGCAGCAGCCGGGTGTAGGCGTGCCGCGGCGAGTCCAGGACCCGGGCGGTGGGCCCGGATTCGACGATCGCCCCGTGGCGCATCACGATGACGTCGTCGGTCACGCAGCGGACGACGCCGAGGTCGTGGGTGATGAACAGGTAGCCGATGCCGGTCCGTTCGCGGATGTCGGCGAGCAGGTTCAGGACCTGCGCCTGCACGGACACGTCCAGTGCGGCGACCGCCTCGTCCAGCACCAGGACGGCCGGCTGGACGGCCAGGGCCCGGGCGATGGCGACGCGCTGGCGCTGGCCGCCGGAGAGCTGCCGGGGCAGCGCGTCGGCCGCCCTGGTGCCGAGGCCGACCTGGTCGAGGAGCTCCCGGATCCTGGCCGCGTGGTCGGTGCCGGGGAAGTGCAACCGCAGGGTCTCCCCGAGCACGGCCTCGACACTGGTGCGCGGGTCCAGCGAGAGGTAGGGGTCCTGGAAGACCATCTGGACCTCCCGGGCGCGGGCCAGCCGTTCGGCCCTCCCCCGCGCCCTGGCGCCGCGGGCCCGGCCCCGGACGGTGACCCTCCCCTGGTCGGCCTGTTCGAGGCCGACCACGATCCGGGCGGTGGTGGTCTTGCCCGAGCCCGACTCCCCCACGATGCCGAGCGAGCCGCCGGCCGCGAGGGTGAAGGAGACGTCGTCCACCGCCCGTACGGTGCCGAAGCTCCGGCACAGCCCGGTGACCTCCAGTACGGCCTCAGGCATCGGCGCGGCTCCCTTCGAGCGGGTGGTGGCAGGCGACCGGGTGTTCGCCCCGCGGTTCGGGGGCCTGCTCCCGGCACCGGGAGGTCGCGTACCGGCAGCGGTCGGCGAACGCGCAGCCCGCCGACGCCTGGCGCAGGTCCGGTGGCTGGCCGTCGATCGCGGCGAGCCGGCCGCTGCCGGGGTCGAGCCCGGGGGTGGCGGCCAGCAGCGCGGCGGTGTAGGGGTGGCGGGGCCGTTCGAACAGCGCTGCGGCGGGGCCCGTCTCGGCGATCCGCCCGGCGTACATGACGTACACGCGGTCGCTGATGGCGGCGGCGAGCCCGAGGTCGTGGGTGACGAACAGCAGGCCGGTGCCGAAGCGTTCGCGCAGCCGGCCGAGGAGCGCGATGACCTCGGCCTGGCTGGTGACGTCGAGCGCGGTGGTGGGCTCGTCGGCGAGCAGCAGGACCGGGTCCCCCATCAGCGCGGCGGCGATCATGACGCGTTGCAGCATGCCGCCGGACAGCTGCCCCGGGTGGCGGCGCAGCAGTTCCGGGCCGAGGCCGACGGCGTCGAGCAGTTCGGCGGCGCGCCGGTCCGCGTCCTCCCGGCCCATGGCGCCGGTGCGGCGGACGCTCTCGGTGAGGAAGTCGCCGACGCGGCGCAGCGGGTTGATGGCCGCCCGGGGATCCTGGAAGATCATGGCGGCCCGTCCGGTGCGCAGGGCGCGCAGCCGGTCGGGGCCCATGGTCAGGACGTCCTCGCCGTCGACCAGGACGCTGCCTTCGGCGGTGGCGCCGGACGGCAGCAGGCCGAGGGCGCTGCGGGAGGTGAGGCTCTTGCCGGAGCCGGACTCGCCGACCAGGGCGACGGTCTCGCCGGGGCCCACGGTGAGGTCGATCCCGTCGAGGACGGGCCGGGCGGTGCCGGGCAGGCGGAGCCGCAGGCCCCGGATGTCGAGGGCGTTCACCCGGTTCCCCGGATGCACGGGCTTCTCCGGGTGCAGGCGCTTCTCCGGATGCGCACGGTCCGGCTTCATGTGTTCTCCCGGCTTCATGGGGTCCTCCGGGCGACGCGGTCGGCCCATCGCTCGCCGACGACGTTGAACGCGACGACGGTGAGCACGATCAGGACGCACGGCAGGATCGCGGAGAGCGGGTAGCCGCGCTGGATCGCGGTCTGGCCGTCGAAGACCATCCGTCCCCAGTCGGGGGTGAGCGCGGGGACGCCGAGCCCGAGGAAGGAGAGGCCCGCGAGGTCCATCAGGGCGTAGCCGAAGTTGACGGTGGACTGGGCGAGGACGATCGGGGCGATGTTGGGCAGGACGTGCCGCAGGCAGATCTGCACGGTGGAGTGGCCCTGGACCTGGTAGGCGGCGACGTAGGGCCGGGCCCGTTCGGCGAGGACGAGCGAGCGGGTGAGCCGGGAGACGTACGGCAGGTAGGCGACCGCCAGGGCGATGACCGGGGCGAGCAGGCCCTCCCCGTACACCGAGACGATCAGGACGGCGAGCAGCATGCCGGGGAAGGCGAAGACCAGTTCGGTGCTGCGGGAGAGGAGGGAGTCGAGCCGGCCGCCCCGCCAGCCGGCGGCGACGCCGATGACGACGCCCGCGACGGTGGAGAAGGCGACCACGCCGAGCGGCCCGAGCAGCGAGGTGCGGGCGCCGAGCAGCAGCCGGGAGAGGGTGTCGCGGCCGGCGGCGTCGACGCCGAGCGGGTGGTCGGACGAGGGGCCGGCCAGGGCGTTGCCGAGGTCGACGCCGTTGGGGTCGTCCGGTGCGATCCACGGTGCGAGCAGTGCGGCGAGCACCACCAGGGCGACGATGCCCAGGCACGCGAGGTGGAGCGGGGCGCGGGCGGCCCTGAGGCGGCCGAGGCCGGGCCGGCGGGTGAGGGCGACGGTCATGCGCCGGACCTCCTGGTGCCGAGGGCGACTCTGGGGTCGACCAGTGGGTGGAGCAGGTCGACGACCAGGTTCACCGTCATGAACAGGGCGACGATGAGCAGGGAGATGGCCTGGACGGTCGGGAAGTCCTTGGTGGTGGTGGACAGTTCGAGGAGCTGGCCGATGCCGCCGATGCTGAAGGCGGACTCCACCAGGATCGTGCAGACCAGCAGGGTGGAGACGATCAGGCCGCCGGTGGTCAGCACGGTGCCCAGCGAGTTGCGGAACACGTGGCGGCGGATCACCTCGTGCTCGGGCACGCCGCGGCTGCGGGCGACGGTGACGTGCTCGCCCTCCAGGGCGTCCAGCATCGCCGAGCGGGTGACCCGGGCGAGCATCCCGATCAGGTACAGCGCGAGGGCGATCGCCGGCAGGGTGAGGTGCCACAGCAGGTCGACGACGCCGTCGCCGGTGCCGCTGGTCGGGAACCAGCCCAGCTTGACCGCGAACAGGCCCTGGAGCAGGACGGCCGCGACGAAGGAGGGGGTGCCGACGGCCAGCGTGGTGGAGAGCAGGATCGCCGTGTCGGTCGCGCCGCCGCGCACCGCGCCGATCCAGCCGAGCGCCAGGCCGATGACGACGACCACGACCAGGGCCATCGCCACCAGGGTCAGCGTCGCGGGCAGGCGGTCGGCGAGCAGTTCGGAGACGTCGGTGCGGTAGGTGAGGGAGCGTCCGAAGTCGCCCCGCAGCACCTGGCCGAGCCAGCGGACGTACCGGACCAGGAAGGGGTCGTCCAGGTGGTACTGGTCGTTGATCGCCTGGAGGGCGGCCGGGGAGGCCGACCGGCCCGACAGCAGGAAGCTCGCCGGGTTGCCCGGTGCCAGGTACATCGCGCCGAAGACCACGAAGGAGGCGCCGAGCAGGGTCGCGGCCATCTCCAGCAGTCGCCGGGCGGCGAATCTCAGGAAGTTCACCGTGCGGCTCCCACGTCGGCCGCCCACGGGTAGTACAGGTACGCGATGGTGGTGGGGGCGCCGGTGATGCGCTTGTTGAGGAAGACGGCGGTGGGCCACTCGGCGACCGGTATCCACAGCAGCTGTTCGGAGGCGGTCCGCTGGAGCTCGGCCTCGATCGCGCCGCGCCTGGCCGGGTCGTACTCGGCGGTGGCCCGGTCGACGAGGTCGTCGTAGCCCTGGTCGCTGTAACCGGCGAAGTTCTGGTAGGCGCCGGTCCTGAAGTTGGCGAGCAGGTCGAGCGGGTCGGTGACGGAGTCGTAGTAGGTCTCGGGGAACAGGTCGAGGCCTTCGCGGGCCTTGGGGTCGGTGAACAGCGCGGTGAAGGCGTTCGGGGCGATCGTCTTCAGCCGGACGTCCAGGCCGATCCTCGCTCCGGCGGCCTGGACGGCGGTGGCGAGCAGCGAGACGTCCTGGCCGATGGTGCTGGTGGCGACGGTGAGCGTCCTGCCCTCGGCGCCGGCCTCCCTGACCAGGCCCCTGGCCCGGTCGATGTCCTGGGCGGTCGGGGTGAGGTGGGCGAAGGCCGTCTGCCGGACGTCGTCGGGGGCGCCCGCCCAGGCGGCCCTGGTGGTGAGCGAGCCGGTGACGGTGCCGGCGCCGGCCAGGCCGGTCCTGACGAAGCCCGAGCGGTCGAGGGCCAGCGAGAGCGCCTGGCGGACGCGGAGGTCGCCGAGCGGGCCCCGCATGTCGGTGACGTTGAGGTTGACGGTGCTCAGGCCCTCGCCGAAGTACAGCGTGCCGGCGCCGCTCCCGCGCAGCCGGCCGTAGCTCTCGGTCGGGATCAGGTAGCCGCCGTCGACGTCGCCGGTGAGCAGCGCGTTGGTGCGCGCGGACGGGTCGGTGAGGAAGCTGAAGACGACCTTCGCCGACTTGGCCCTGGTGCCCCAGTAGCCGTCGAAGCGCCGGAGTTCGATCGACTGGCCCTTGGCCCAGGTGCCCAGTTCGAAGGGGCCGGTGCAGTCGAGGCTGCCGCCGGTGCCGTAGTCCTTGCCCGCTGCCTCCACCCCGGCCTTGGCCGCGACGACGCCGGCCGGGGTCGCCATGTACTGCGGGAACTGGGAGTCGGGCCGCTTGAGCTTGACGGTGACCTGGAGCGGGCCCGTCCTGCTGACCGAGTCGACGTTCTGGAACACCTGGGCCCAGGCGGAGGCGTTGTCCGGGTTCGTCTGCCGGCCGAGGCTGTACACGACGTCGTCGGCGGTCATCACCGTGCCGTCGTGGAAGTGGACGCCGGCGCGCAGGTCGTAGACCCAGGTGGTCGGGTCCGGGTTGGTGGCCTTCTCGGCCAGGCCGGGGGCCAGGGTGAGCTGGGGGGTCCACCGCATCAGGCTCTCGCAGACGTTGGCGAGCACGGTGTTCTGCGGGTAGTCGAAGGCCTGGAGGTAGTCCAGGGTGGGCGGTTCGGCGTAGGTGGCCCAGGTGAAGGAGTCGAGCTCGCCCTTGGCCGGCGGGGTGTCGGCGGAGAGCTGTACGGGCTGGTCGGCGCCGCCCCGGGGCGGGCCCGAGCAGGCGGCGACCAGGGCGACGGCCGAGAGCAGCGCGGTGGTCAGGGCCAGTCGCCGGCGGGTGGGGGTGCGTCTCGCGGGCGCGGTGGGAGTCATGAGGGGGTGTTCTCCGTTCGCTGGCGGCGGTCAGGCGTGGGCGGCCGGGACCTGCTGGGTGATGCAGTGGACGCCGCCGCCGCCGTGGGCGATCACCCGGGCGCGCACGCCGACGACCTCGCGGTCCGGGCAGGCGGCGGCGAGCACGGCCAGTGCCCCGGCGTCCTCGGGGTGGTCGGCGACCGGCACGACGACGCCGCCGTTGGCCAGGTAGAAGTTCAGGTAGCCGACCTCGACCTCGCGGCCGTCGACCTCGACGAAGGCGGACTGCGGCAGGTCGACGATCTCGAAGGGCCGACCCTGGGCGTCGGTGGAATGCTCCAGCACGGCCCGGTTGGCCCGCATCCGCACGTAGTCCGGGTGTCCGGGGTCGGCCGGGAGCTGCACCACGACCTTGCCGGGCGCGACGAAGGCGCAGACGCCGTCCACGTGCCCGTCGGTCTCGGTGTCCAGCGCCCCGCCGTACGGCAGCCAGACGACCTTGGTGACGCCGAGCCTGGCCTTCAGCTCGTCCTCGATCTCCTGCCGGTCCATCCCGGGGTTGCGGTTGGGGTGGAGCAGGCACTGCTCGGTGGTGATCAGCGTGCCCTCGCCGTCGACGGTGATCGCGCCGCCTTCGAGGATCATCCCGGAGCGGATCGCCGTGACGCCCAGGTGCTCCAGCAGCAGGCCGCTGATCCGGTCGTCGGCGTCCCAGGGGCTGTGCTTGCGGCCCCAGGCGTTGAAGCGGAAGTCCACGCCGGCCCGGCGGCCGTCCGCGTCGAGGACGAAGAGCGGCGCGGAGTCGCGGAACCAGGAGTCGTCCGTCGGCAGCTCCACGACGGTGGTGCCCTCGCCGCAGAGCGTGCGCGCCTCGTCGCCGTGGCCGGGCGGCGCCACCATGGTCACCGGTTCGAACCGCGCGATGGCGCGGGCGACCGCCGCGTACTCGCGCTTCACCTCGCCGAGGGTGTCGCCCCACAGGTCCGGGCGGACGGGCCAGGCCATCAGGCAGCCCTCGTGCTCGGTCCACTCCGCGGGCATTCGGTACGTCACGGGATACCTCTTCTGATCGGGCCCGGCCGGCCCGGCGCTTCGGTGCGCGGGCCGGTCGGGAGGGAGGGGGTGGAGGTTGACCCGCATCCTCTACCGTACTGAAAATTCAGTCAAGCTTTTGGGGCAAGGCTCTGGTGAAATCCTGACTCGATCATCAGGAATCTGTCTGACCAGCCTGGGAGCCGGGTAGAGTGGGCGACCATGTCGGACCGTCGGACGGAAATACTCAAGGCCGCGACCCGGGTGATCGCCCGGCGCGGCGTACGCGGGCTGCGGGTGGGCGAACTGGCGGCGGAGGCCGGGGTGTCCGCCTCGCTGATCTACTACCACTTCACCGACCGGGCCGGCCTGCTGCGCCGGACGCTGGAGTTCATCAGCGACCGCGCCGACCACTACACCGCCGACGAGGAGGAGGAGCCCGCCCCCCGGGCCGACGACCCCAGGGCCGACCTGGAGCGGAGCCTGCTCAGGGAGCTCCAGGACAGCCCCGAGGTGCGGGAGAACAGCACCGCCTGGGGCGAGCTGAGAGCCACCGCGGTCTTCGAACCGAGCCTGCGCGAGGAACTGGCGAGGACCACCCACACCTGGGTGCACGACATCGCCGAGCTCCTCGCCCGGGCCGATCCGGCCGGCACCGCCCCCGCGCACGCGGCCGCCGCCGAGCGGCTCACGACCCTCGTCGAAGGGCTCAGCGTGCGGTGGCTGAGCGGCTCGCTGCCGCTCGACCACGCGCGCCGGCTGCTGCGCACCGCCGTCGACACCGAGCTGCGGCGCGAGATTGACTGACTTTTCAGTCATTGCGACAGCCCAGCGCCCGCCGGTCCTGCCGGACGACGGCAGGCGACGGGCGACGGCGGGCGGAGCGAGGCGGGCCGGCGACCGCTCAGCCGCCAAGGGCCTCCGCCACCGGCCGCCGGAGGTCGTAGGCGGCCCAGCCCGGGTTCCCCGTCCCGGCGAACGCGACCCAGGCACCGTGCACCCGGGCGGCGAGTCCGGCCGGGGCGGGGCCGGGGCCGAGCAGGCCGGCGGGCCCGTGCAGCCAGGGCTCGTCCGCGAGGTCGAACACGAAGGGCAGCTCGATGGTGTGGGCGGCACCGAGCCGCCCGTCCAGGGCCGTCGAACGGTACCCGAACGAGTAGCGGTACGTGCGGCCGCCCGAGATCCGGGCGTGGGCCCGCGCGATGCGCGTCGTCCCGGCCTCGAACAGGGCGTGCGCGAGCACGGCGGAGCGCCGTTCGCCCGGCGTGCCGTCCGGCCGCGCCGCGCGGTGGGCGGCGAGGAAGGCCTCCGGATCCGCCAGCAGCCGGGCCGCGACGGCCCGGACGTCGGCCTCCGTGGTGGACTCCAGCTCGCCCTGCGGCACCAGGTAGAGGTTCCCCTCCTCGGTGTTGGTGCCGATGAGCAGGTCGACGCCACTGGCCGGGCCGTCGGCGAGGGCGTCCGCGGGCTGGACCGGCAGGACGAGGCCGAACGGACTGAGCCCGGCCAGCGGGTCCGTGGCGGTGGCGGTGCGCAGGTCGAGGCCGGCCAGCGCGGGCAGCGCCGCCAGGAAGCGCTCGTCCGGGATCGGGGCGAACGCCTCCACCGTCGGTTCGACGCCCAGCGCGGCGGCCGTGGCGACGGTGACCCGGTGGGCCTGCTCCGGTGTGAACGCGCCGGTGCCGCTGCCGCTCTGGACGATCGCCCGCCGGAACAGGCCGACGGCCTCCGGCGCCGCGAGCAGCGCGCAGACCAGCGTCGCGCCCGCCGACTCCCCGAAGACCGTGACGTTCCCCGGGTCGCCGCCGAACGCCGCGATCGTGTCGCGCACCCAGCCGAGTGCGGCGAGCACGTCGAGCAGCCCGCGGTTGGCCGGAGCACCCGGCAGACCGAGGAAACCGGGGACGCCGAGCCGGTAGTTCACCGTCACGAGGACGACGCCGTCGCGGGCGAACGCGCCGCCGTCGTAGAGGGCGGCCCGGTTCGAGCCGGCGATGAACCCGCCGCCGTGCACGAAGACCATGACCGGGCGCCCGCCGCCGTCGGCGCCGGGCGTGTGGACGTCGACGGTCAGGTACTCCGCACCGGGCGCCCAGCCGGGGCCGAAGTAGGGGCTCGCGTCGAGCCGTTCGAAGGCGCGGGCCGGCTGCGGGGCGGTGGGCGAGGGCCGGGTGCCGTCGCGGACACCGGACCAGCCCGGGTGCGGTACGGGCGGGGCGAAGCGGCCGGCGCCGGCCGGTGCCACCGCGTAGGGCAGGGCGCGGTAGCGCTCGCCGGATCCGCTCCGGACGCCGCGCACGGCTCCCGCCGGGGTCCGGACGACCGGTTCTTCCTGTCGGGGCATGGGACGCACGATTCCCTTCCGGGAAGGACGGGGGACGAAGGGCCGGTGGGAGATCAGGAGATGCGGGAGAAGCCCGCCCACTCCTTGATCGCGAACTTCGGCCCGTTGCGCGCGACCTCCACCGCGCCCCGGCCGCCGAAGTGCGCGGGGAACAGCAGCGCGTGGTGCTCCGCGGCGCGGCCGAGCAGCCGGTGCCGGGTGACGCGGGACTGCGCCGGGTCCTCGCAGAAGCAGGAGTTGGTGTCCGGCTCGGCGATCTGGAGCGCGGTGTGCACCAGGTCCCCGACGAACAGGGCCCGCTCACCGCCGGATTCCAGGGTGAGCACGGACGAACCGGGAGTGTGCCCGGGCGCGAGGTCGAGCCGCAGGTTCCGGTCGATCCGGTACGACCCCTCCCACAGGTGGGTCAGCCCGGCCCGGTGGACCGGAGCGACGCTGTCCTCGAAGACGTTCTGGTTCCCGCGGCCGAGCACGCTCCGGTGCTCGTTGGCCGGGTCCCAGAACTCGAAGTCCCGCCGGGTCATCAGGTAGGTGGCGTTGGGGAAGGCCGGCACCCAGGTCCGCCCGTCGAGGCGGGTGTTCCAGCCGACGTGGTCGACGTGCAGGTGGGTGTTGACCACGAGGTCGACGTCCTCGGGCCGCACCCCGGCGGCGGCGAGGTTGCCGAGGTAGTCCGTGTCCAGCCGGCTCCACACCGGCGCGTACGGCCGCTCCTTGTGGTTGCCCGCCCCGGTGTCGACCAGGATCGTGCGCCCCTCGCTGCGCAGCAGCCAGGACTGGACCGCCGTCCGGCACTCGTCCGCCACCGGGTCCCAGAAGTCGGGCACCAGCCGGGCGCGGTGCTCCTCCCACGAGCCGTCCGGGCTGTCCGGGAAGAACCGTCCCGGCGAGAGCCCGGCCGAGCCGTAGAACTCCTTGATCCGGGTGACGGTCACGTCACCGAGGGTGATCTGTTCCGGGTTCCGATCCATGGGTCCGTCCTCTGGTCTGGGGCACGCGGCCGACTGGGACCGAGCCTGGGCCCCCGGAGCGGCACCCGCCAGACCCGGCCCTTCCTACCCCTCGCAGGGTGTGGCTGGACCGCGCCGCGCGTCGAATACTGGGCGGATGAACGGACCCGGACCTCTCGGCGCCTTCCTCCGAGCCCGACGGACGCGACTGCGGCCGGAGGACGTCGGCCTGCGCGAACTCGGGCCCCGCAGACGGGTGGCCGGGCTCCGGCGCGAGGAGGTGGCCCAGCTCGCGGGCGTCAGCGTCTCCTACTACACCCGGCTGGAACAGGGCCTGTCCCGCGGGGCCTCGGCCGAGGTGCTCGACGCGATCGCCCGTGCCCTGCTGCTCGGCGACCACGAGCGCGGGCACCTCGACCGGCTCGCCGCCGCCGCCCGCCACGCGCCCCGGGCGAGCCGCCCGCGACCCGAGCGGCTCGCGGCCGAGACCCGTGACCTCCTCCGCGCCCTCGACGGCGTCCCGGCCGTCGTGCTCGGCCGCCGTACGGACGTGCTCGCCTGGAACGCCCTCGGGCACGCCCTGCTGGCCGGGCACCTGGACTTCGGCGGCCCGGACGACCCGGCGGGCCGCCCGAACCTGAGCCGGATGCTCTTCCTGGACGCGCACACCCGGGAGCTGTACGCGGACTGGCAGCGCAAGGCGCGCACGGTGGTCGGCAATCTGCGCACCGCCGTCGGCAGCCACCCGGAGGACCCGCTGCTCACCGGGCTGATCGGCGAACTGACGATGAGGAGCCCGGAGTTCGTCGCCCTGTGGGGCGACCACCGGGTGGCCCCGTGCGACACCGACGCCCACCGACTGCACCACCCCGTCGTCGGCCCGGTGACGGTGACCCAGCAGATGCTGTCGATCGCCCGGTCACCGGACCAGGCGCTCATCGTGTACACCGCCGCCGGTTCCTCCTCCAGCCGGGCCCTCGCCCTCCTCGGCCGGACGAGCGGCCTCGGGAGCGCGGCCGCCGGCGCGCAGTGGCGCGGATCACAGCGGGATTCGCACGGGCCGCGAAATGCGGGGCCCTCCCAGGCGGTTGGCAGGGGCGACCGTTCCCGTCCCGGCGCACACCACCGCTCTCCGCGAGGAATCCCCATGACCGTCACCGAGTCATCCGTCACCGAGTCCGCCGCCTCCCGCGCGGCCGGGATCCTGTCCCGGCCCGTCACGATCAACGGGCTGACCGTGCCCAACCGCATCGCGATGGCGCCGATGACACGCGCCTTCTCCCCGGGCGGCGTCCCCGGCGAGGACGTGCGCTCGTACTACGCCCGCCGCGCCGCCGCGGGCGTCGGCCTGATCGTCACCGAGGGAACGTACGTCGGCCACGAATCCGCGGGCCAGAGCGACACCATCCCGCGCTTCCACGGCGAGGAGCAGCTGGCCGGGTGGGCCCGGGTCGCCGAGGACGTCCACGCGGCGGGCGGCACCATCGTGCCGCAGCTCTGGCACATCGGCATGGTGCGCAAGCAGGGCGACCCGCCGTTCGCCGACGCCCCCGCGATCGGCCCGTCCGGCATCCGGCTGGACGGCACCGAGGGGACGGGGCGGGCGATGACCCGGGCGGACCTGGACGCCGTCGTCGGCGCGTTCGCCGAGGCCGCCGCGGCCGCCGAGCGGATCGGCTTCGACGGCGTCGAGCTGCACGGCGCGCACGGCTACCTGCTCGACCAGTTCCTGTGGGCGGGCACCAACCGCCGCACCGACGCCTACGGCGGCGACCCGGTCGCCCGGACGAAGTTCACGGCCGAGCTGGTCGCCGCGGTGCGTGCGGCCGTCTCCCCGGACTTCCCGGTGATCTTCCGCTACTCGCAGTGGAAGTCGGAGAACTACGACGCCCGCCTCGCCGACACCCCCGCGGAGCTGGAGGCGATCCTCGCCCCGCTCGCCGAGGCCGGCGTCGACGCCTTCCACGCGTCGACCCGCCGCTACTGGGTCCCCGAGTTCGACGGCTCGGACCTCAACCTCGCCGGCTGGACGAAGAAGCTCACCGGCCGCCCCGCCATCACCGTCGGCTCGGTCGGTCTCGACGGTGACTTCGTCCACGCCTTCATGGGCGAGGGCGCGGCGGTCCAGGGCATCGACAACCTACTCGACCGGCTGGAGCGCGACGAGTTCGACCTGGTCGCCGTCGGCCGCGCCCTCCTCCAGGACCCGCAGTGGGCCGCCAAGGTCCTCTCCGGCCGCTTCGCCGACCTGCGTCCCTACGACGCCGCCGCGATCCGCACCCTGAGCTGACCACCGTGCCCGAGGGCCCGGCTCGCACCGCGAGCCGGGCCCTGGCCGCGCTACGCGGCGAGGGTGGGGCGCCTGGGCGCCCGGCGGCGCCCGGAGG
>NZ_MSJQ01000354.1 GCF_014596515.1 Streptomyces sp. CBMA156 | reverse complement strand
GTACCCGGCCTTCCTCGGCGCGACCGGGCTGGCGATCGGTCTGGCCGGCGCGGGCCGGTACTCGCTGGACCACCTGACCGGCCACGTCCTCGACCGCCCGTGGGTCGGGCTGGCGGCCTTCGTGGCGAGCGCCGCCGGGGCGTACGGCGTGGTCGCGCGGCGCCGGCACGCGGTGCGGCTGCGCGAGGAGCGGGCCGCGGTGGAGACGGACGCCCAGGAGGGCTCGGGGCTGTCGTAGGGCTGTCCCGGGGCCCGTTCTCGCACGGCCTGCCGTCCTGCGGCCCGGCGGTCGCTTCACCCGGAGGCAGCAGCCCTGCTGGCGGCGGTCCACCGGCCCTCGGAGGGTGGGCGGGGAGGCGTGCCGGGAGGCCCGGCGCCGACCGGAAACGAGGGACCGCATGGACCGCCAGCCGCTCACCCGCGCCAGCTCCCCGACCCCGCCGAGGGCCACCGCGCAGGACCTGGACGCACCGCCGGTGCGCAGCCGACGACGCGTGGCGGCGGGGGTGGTGGCGCTGGCGGTGTTCGGCGCCGCGGTGCTGGCCGGCTGCTCGTCCGGCAAGAGCGCGAGCACCGTGGCCTCCGAGGCGGCGGCAGCGGTGGAGAAGGGCGCGAGTGCCGCCGCCTCCGCCGCCTCGGCGCTGGCCACGGCGGCCGGCGGGGCGGGCGCGGCGATCGCCTCGGCGGAGGCGAAGGCCTCGGCGGCGGTGTCGGCGGCCTCCTCGGCCGTCGCCGGGATCAAGGGCGGGCTGGACGCGAAGGGGGACGTCACGGCCGGGGCGGTGACCACCGGTTCGGACGGCAAGGCGCAGGTGCCGCTGACCGTCACCAACCACGGGCAGCAGTCGTACCGGTACGTGATCCAGCTGAACTTCACCGACGAGTCCGGCAAGGTGCTGGACGCGACCGCGGTGACCGTCCAGGACGTGGCCGCGGGGCAGAGCGCCCAGGCCACCGCGCACGGCAACCGGGAGCTCACCGGCACGGTGAAGGCCGAGGTGGCCAACGCCGTCCGCTACTGACTCAAGCCGAAACCGCCCAGCTCAGCAGGGGGTTGGAACCTTAAGCGGGGCTCAAGGCCCAACAGGACCCCTTGACGGGGCAGTTGGTCTAGTCCATTTTTATTGCCCAGGTGCAGGGAGCCCCTGAACCGGCGTCAGCAGCCTTGTGCTGCTGACGCCGGTTTGGCACATCCCGGTAGTCCGTCATGGTCTGAAACCGCTCGATTCCCCACCCATGCCTGTCATGTCCCGGTCGTCCGGCCCCACCCCGGACGCGTGCCCCCGGGGCGACGGGACCCCCCACAACCAGGAGTCACGCACCCATGCTGCGCTCACGCATTGAAAGGGCCGGGACCCCGGCTCCGCAGGAGGGCCGGCGCCGCCGTCCCAAGAGCCTGGCCGCCATCGCGGCCGGCACCACCGCCTCCCTGCTGCTCGGCGCCGGCCTGGCGCTGTCCGGCGGCGCCGCGGCCAACGCCGCGACCACCAACTCCACCGGTGCGGCCGCGAGCAGCGGTGGCATCAAGGTCGCCTACTTCGACCAGTGGTCGATCTACGCGAACGCGTACTACCCCAAGACGATCCAGGACACCGGCGTCGCCAAGAACCTGGACTACCTGATCTACGACTTCGCCAACATCCACCCGACCGACCTCGGGTGTTTCCAGGCGACCAAGGCCGCCGACACGAACGACAACAACCCCAACGCGGGTGACGGCGCGGCCGACGCGTTCGCCGACTACCAGAAGAGCTTCGGCGCGGACATCTCGGTCGACGGCGTCGGCGACGTCTGGAACCAGCCGATCGCGGGCAACTTCAACCAGCTGAAGAAGCTGAAGGCGAAGAACCCGAACCTCAAGGTCCTGCTCTCCATCGGTGGTTGGACCTACTCCAAGTACTTCTCGCCGGCCTCCGCCACGGACGCCTCGCGCAAGCACCTGGTGTCGTCCTGCCTCGACATGTTCATCAAGGGCAACCTCCCGCAGGAGGGTGGCTTCGGCGGACCGGGCACGGGTGCCGGCGTCTTCGACGGCATCGACATCGACTGGGAGTACCCGGGCGGCGGCGGCCACACCGGCAACATCTCCAGCCCGGCCGACAAGCAGAACTTCACGGCCCTGCTGAAGGAGTTCCGCACCCAGCTGGACGCCCAGGGCAAGACGGACGGCAAGACCTACGCCCTGGCGGCGGCGGTCGGCGCCGGCCAGGACAAGATCATGAACGTCGAGACCGACAAGATCGGTCAGTACCTGACCTTCCTCGACGTCATGACCTACGACATGCACGGTGGCTGGGACCCGCAGGGTCCGACCAACCACCAGGCCGCGCTCTACTCCGGCCCGAACGACCCGTCGGGTCCGGCCAAGCCGGGCAACGGCAAGTACTCCATCGACAACGCCATCAAGGCGTGGACCGTCGGTGACAAGGAGTACGGCATCCCCGGCGGCTTCCCCGCCAACAAGATCAACATGGGTGTGCCGTTCTACTACCGCGGCTGGACCGGGGTGAAGGACAACGGCAAGCACGGGCTCTTCCAGCCCGCCACCGCCCCCGCGGGCGGCGCCGCGAACTCGGGCAACGTCCCCGGCATCCAGATGTACAAGGAGCTCGCGGGCTTCGTCGACAACCCGGCCAAGACCTTCTGGGACGACGAGGCGAAGGCCACGTACTTCTACGACGGCAACACCTTCTGGAGCGGTGAGGACGCCAAGTCGATCCAGGCCAAGCTCGACTACGCGCACTGCAACGGTCTCGGCGGCGCCTTCGTCTTCTCGCTGTACGACCTGGGCACCAAGACCGCGCTGTGGGACAAGGTCGTGAGCGCCACCAACGGCTCCGCCACCGGCTGCCCGGCCCCGCCGACCGGCACGCCGACCCCGACCCCGACCGACACCCCCACCGGGACGCCGACCGGCACCCCGACCGGCACCCCCACGGGCACGCCGACCGGTACCCCGACCGGCACCCCGACCGGGCCGGCCTGCCAGGCCGCGCCGAGCTGGGACACCAACACCACCTACGCGACCTCGACCAAGGTCTCCTGGAAGGGCCACTACTACACCAACAAGTGGTGGACCAAGGGCGACGACCCGAGCCAGAGCGGCCAGTGGGGCGTCTGGACCGACAACGGTCCCTGCTGACGGTCGACGGACCGCCGAGGGCCTGACGGACCCTCGCAGCACCTGACGTGACGAGTCCGGCCTGCCGGGAGGATCATCCTCCCGGCAGGCCGGACTCATGCGTTCTCCCCGGCAGCGCTCCCGGCTGTGCGCCCCGGCTGTGCGCCCCGGCTGTTCTCCGGGCCCCCGGGTCGCTCCCGGGGCGGCTCCCCGTGTCGCTTCCGGGGCCGCCTCCCGCGGGCTACGCCGGGTCGGAGGTGCGTCCGGGCGCGTCCGGGCGGCTCTCCTCGATCCGCCGCAGCATCCGCTCCAGCATCGAGGAGAGCACGGTCCGGTCCTCGGCCGGGACGTCCTGGAGCAGCTCCTCCTCGAACACCGCCGCCATCCGCATCGACTCCAGCCACTTGTCCCGGCCGGTCTCGGTCAGCTCGATGATCACCCGCACCCGGTTGCTCTCGTCCCGCTCCCGGGTGACCAGGCCGTCGGCCAGCATCCGGTCGATCCGGTGCGTCATCGCCGCCGGGGTGAGCCCGAGCCGCTTGGCCAGCTCGCCGGGGCCGAGCCGGTACGGGCTGCCGGAGACCACCAGCGCCTTGAGCACCTCCCACTCGGCGGAGGTGATTCCGAGCACAGTCAGCTGCCGGTCGTACGCCACGCCCATCCGCCGGGAGACCCGGTTGAGGGTCTGCACGATCGTCTCCACCTGGGGGTCGACGGTGGGGAACTCCCGCTGGTAGAGGGCCACCTGCTCGGCGATGCCGAACTCCAGGGGGGTGGCCGGGGCGGGCTTGCCGGTGGCCGGCCGCGGCTTGTCCGTAGTCATGCGGACCAGTGTCGCACGAGCGTGCACTCCTTAAGCCTTTGACTCCGCACTCTTCCGGTGCTAAGACTTTATCTCGTCAAACTTTAGCTCTGAACTCTTCTGGATCTAAGAGTATCCAGTCGAAACCAGGAAGGGATGTGCACGGTGACCGGCACGGTGAAGCAGCAGAGGCAGCAGCGGCGTGGAGCGGGCGGCCCGCTGCGCCGCGTCCAGATCGGCAACGCGCTCAGCGCGTTCGGCAGCGGCTTCACGATGCCGTACATGTTCGTGTACGTGGACCAGGTGCGCGGGCTGGGCTCGCTGGCGGCCGGGATGGTGTTCACCGTCTTCGCGCTGGCGGCCCTCGCCGTGCTCCCGTTCATCGGCCGCGGCATCGACAGGTACGGCCCCCGCCCGGTGCTGCTGGCCGGGACGGCGCTCGCCGCCACCGGCGCGTTCGCCTTCGGCCACGCCACCGGCACCCCGGCCCTGCTGGTCTCCTCCTTCCTGTTCGGCGCGGGTGTCACCACCTGCCAGCCGGCGCTCGCCACGATGATCGTCCGCTGCTCCACCGCGGCCACCCGCTCGCACGCCTTCGCGCTCCAGTTCACCCTGGTCAACCTGGGCATGGGCATCGGTGCGCTGGTCGGCGGGCAGATCGTGAACGTGTCGGACCCGGCCAGCCTCACCCGGCTGTTCACCATCGAGGCGGCCACCTTCCTCGGCCTCGCCCTGGTCACCGGCACCGCCCGGATGCCCAAGCTCCAGCTGAGCGTCGTCCAGGAGAAGACCGAGGGCCCGACCGGCCTGCGCGCCCTGGTCGCCGACAAGGCGATGCTGCGGCTCTGCCTGCTCGCCGGGCTGATCTTCTTCACCTGCTACGGCCAGTTCGAGTCCGGCGTCGCGGCCTTCGCCACCGACACCGTCGGCACCGCGCCCTCCACCCTGGGCTTCGCGATCGGCGCCAACGCGCTGACCATCGTGGTGCTCCAGATGTTCATGGTGCGGATCACCGCGCGCCGCCGCCGCACCACCGCGATGGCCGCGGCCGGCGTGGTCTGGCTCGGCGCCTGGGCGATGGCCCTGGTGGCCGGTCTGATCAGGACCGAGACCATGGCCGCCACGGTCGCCATCGTCTCGATCTACGCCCTCTTCGGGGTCGGTGAGTCGCTGCTCGCACCCACCATGGGCCCGATCGTCGCGGACCTCGCCCCGGCCCGGATGCTCGGCACCTACAACGCCGGGTACTCCCTGGTGAAGCAGATCGCGATCGCGGTCGGCCCGGCCGTCGGCGTGCTGCTGGTCGGCTCCGGCACCTGGCCGCTCTACCTGGCGGCCATGGCGGGCTCCACGGTGCTGATCGTCGTCATGGCGATGCGGCTGCGTCCGTACCTCACGCCGGAGCAGGACAACGCGGCCCCGGCCGTGGTCCACTCGGTCCCGGTCCGGGAGCTCCAGACCGCCGCATAGCGGAACGGCCCCGAGGGGCGTTCACGACGGGCGCCGACCAGGTCACCTGGTCGGCGCCCGTCGCGCTTGGCTTCGCGAGCACCGCCACATAGTGTCAGTGGCTGTTGACCGCCGCCCCGGCCCCGGCCGGCGCGGCAGGCCCCGGGGCGAGCCAAGCGCCGGGCAGAGCCAGGACACAGGCAGAGCAGACAGGCGAATCGGCGAGGCTATGACGCAAGCGGCGCTCACGCACCCACCGGCGGCCCCGGCCCCTTCCACCCCGGCACCGGCCCCGCGCGGGGGCCTGGTCCGCTGGGCGGCCGACCGCTCCGGCTGGCTCGGACCGATCGGCGTCGCGCTCTTCGCAGGCCTGCTGCGGTTCTGGAACCTCGGCTACCCCCGTGCCTTCGTCTTCGACGAGACGTACTACCCCAAGGACTCCTGGTCGCTGCTCCGGCAGGGCTACGAGGGCACCTGGCCCGACCACGCCAACGCCGACATCCTGGGCCACCCGCAGTCGATCCCGCTGAGCTCCGCGCCCGAGTTCATCGCGCACCCGCCGCTCGGCAAGTGGGTGATGGCGATCGGCGAGCAGCTGTTCGGACTGACCCCCTTCGGCTGGCGGTTCATGACCGCCCTGCTCGGCACCGTCGCCGTGCTGATGCTGGCCCGGATCGGCCGCCGGCTCCTCGGTTCCACCCTGCTCGGCTGCACCGCCGCACTGCTGATGTCGGTGGACGGCCTCCAGCTGGTGATGAGCCGGGTCGGCCTGCTCGACGGCATCCAGATGTTCTTCGTGCTCGCCTCCTTCGGCAGCCTGCTGATCGACCGCGACCACGTCCGCGCCCGGCTGGCCGCGGCCGTCGACGGCGACAGGGTCCGGCTCGGGTGGCGCCCCTGGCGGATCGCCGCCGGGGTGTTCGTCGGCGCGGCCTGCGCGGTCAAGTGGAACGGCGCGATGATCCTCGCCGCCTTCGGCATCCTGACCGTCCTGTGGGACCAGTCCGGCCGCCGCGGGGCGGGGGCCCGCCGCCCCTGGCGCTCCATGCTGCGCCGGGACGCCGTCCCCGCCTTCCTCGCCATGGTCGGCTCCGCCTTCGTGGTGTACGTCGGCTCCTGGAGCGGCTGGCTGGCCACCGGCGGCACCGGCGCCGACGGCGGGGGCGGCTACGACCGGCACTGGGCGGACGGGCGCGCCGGGCTCTCCCCGGACAGCGTCCTCGGCATCCCGCTGCCGCAGGTCTCCATGAGCTGGGTGCCCGCGCCGCTGCGCAGCCTGTGGCACTACCACGCGCAGATGTACGACTTCAACACCGGCCTGAGCACCCCGCACACCTACCAGTCCAACCCGTTCTCCTGGCTGGTCGACGGCCGCCCGGTCTCGATGTACTGGGAGCAGATCCCGGACGGGCAGCGCGGCTGCACCTCCTCGGGCGGCTGCGCGGCCCAGATCCTCGGCCTCGGCACGCCGTTCCTGTGGTGGACGGCCTGCTTCGCGCTGGTCTACCTGCTGTGGCGCTGGTTCTTCCGGCGGGACTGGCGCTCGGGCGCGGTGCTGTGCGCGGTGGCCGGGATCTACCTGCCCTGGTTCCAGTACCAGGAGCGGACGATCTTCTCCTTCTACATGGTCGTGCTGGTGCCGTTCCTGTGCCTGGCCGTCGCCCAGATGCTCGGGGCGATGCTCGGCCCGGCCGGATGCAGTCCGGAGCGCCGCCGGATCGGGGCGATCGGAGCCGGGGCGATCGTGCTCGCCATCGTCGGCTGCTTCGCCTTCTTCTACCCGCTCTACACGGCGGAGGTGATCCCGATGTCGTCCTGGCAGGACCGGATGTGGTTCACCAGCTGGATCTGACGGGCCGGGCCGATGGGCTGGATACGTGACGTGACGGGCTGGAACTGATGGTCCCGGTGGATCTGGCGGCGGCCGGGGGCCAGCTGCTGCCGGTCACCCCGGTGCTCGGGGTGGTCACCGCGGTGCTGCTGCTGGCCGCCGTCGCGGTGGCCGGCTGGTGCCTGCTCGGCCACGGGCACGCGGTGCTGCGGGCCGGGCTGCGCGCGGTGGTGCAGCTGGCCGCGGTCGCCGCGGTGATCACCTGGGTGGTCGGTTCGCTCTGGTGGTCGGCGCTGTTCGTGGTGCTGATGTTCACCGTCGCGGTGCGCACCGCGGGGCGTCGGATGACCCCGGGGCCGGACTGGGTCCGGGCGGCCGCCCCGATCGGTGCCGGGGTGCTGCCGGTGCTCGCCCTGCTGCTGGGCGTCGGACTGCTGCCGCCCCGGGGCCTGTCCGTCATCCCGGTCGCGGGCATCCTGATCGGCGGCGCGCTCAGCGCGACCTCGCTGGCCGGCCGGCGGGCACTGGACGAGCTGCGGCTGCGGCACGGCGAGGTGGAGGCCGCGCTGGCGCTCGGCTTCGAGGAGCGCGATGCCCGGCTGGAGATCTGCCGGACGGCGGCGGCGACCTCACTGGTCCCTGCGCTGGACCAGACCCGGACGGTCGGCCTGGTCACCCTGCCGGGGGCGTTCGTCGGGATGCTGCTGGGCGGGGCCTCGCCGGTCCAGGCGGGGGCGGTGCAGCTGTTCGTCCTGATCGGGTTGCTGGCGGTGGAGTCGGTGGCCATCGTGGTGGTGCTGGAGTTGGTCGGCCGCGGGCTGATCGCGGCCGAGCCGGGCGGGGCCGCCAGGTAGGCGGGGCGGCCTCCGGGGACCGGCAGGGTTCCCGGGGAGAGGTGGTTGACGCCGTCGGGTACGCTTGGGGCCGTTGAAGGGGAGTAGCCCTCCACCGGACCGTCGACATACTGGCCCCCAGGGGCCCGGCGCCCGGGGCACCGTCCGAAGGGCGGCGCCGGCGAGACCTTCGGCCGCAGTGCTGTGACCATGACCAGTGCTGTCGGGCCGGAGCGTCCCCTGACGGAGCCGCGGTGGCCGGGCAGCCCGACCGAGGAAACTTCTGATGAGTCTCACCGTTGCCGCGTTGACCTTCGGCATCATCTTCCTGGCCGAACTGCCGGACAAGACCGCGCTGGCCAGCCTGGTGCTCGGCACCAAGTACCGCGCGAGTTACGTCTTCGCGGGCATCGCCGCCGCCTTCGCCCTCCAGGTGGGCCTCGCGCTCGTCGCCGGGCACCTGCTCACGCTGCTGCCGCACCGCTGGGTGGAGGGCGTCACCGGCGCGCTGTTCCTGGTCGGCGCGGCGATGCTGCTGTTCCACGGAGGTGGCGACGAGGACGAGCACGCGGCCAAGGAGCCGTCCTCGAACAGCTTCTGGAAGGTGTCCGGGGCGAGCTTCGTGGTGGTCGCGATCGCCGAGTTCGGCGACCTGACCCAGATCATGACCGCCAACCTGGCCGCCAAGTACGCCGACCCGCTGGCCGTCGGCATCGGCTCCTGGCTGGCGCTGTGCGCGGTCGGCGGGATCGCCATCGTGGGTGGGCAGAAGCTGCTCAAGCACGTGCCGATGAAGCTGATCATCCGGGTGGCGGCGACGATCATGGTGGTGCTGGCGGGCATCAGCATCTTCGGGGCGATCACCGGCTGACGCGGGCGGTCACCCGCTGACGCCCGGCGGTCAGCAGCTGTTGCGCTTGTCCAGGGCGGCACGGGTGTTGGGGCCGAAGACGCCCCGCTTGTCGCCCTTGATGTCCCAGATCCACTGGACGTAGCCGACGGTGTTCACGGTGGTGTCGTCGTACTGGCCGGTCACCGGCACCGTCGCCCAGCACACGACCTTGGCGAGCTGCTGCTGGAGCGTGGTGACGTCGGGGCCGCTCATCCCGTACTGCAGCACCCGGGGGGTCGGGGCCGCGGTCGGGGACGTGGTGGGCGTCGCGGCCGGGGTGGGCGTCGGGGTGGGGGTCGGCGTGGGCACCTGGACCGGGGGCGGGGGCGCGGAGGGGGCCTCGGGGGTCGGCGTGGGTGCCGGCGTCGGGGCGGCGACCGTCCTCGTCGGGCTCGGCTTGCGGGTGGGGGTCGGCGTCGGGCTGGGTGCCTCGCTGGTCGGCGGCGCCGTGCTCGGGGTGGGCGTCGCCAGGGTGGGCGGGTCCACCGGGGCGGGCGCCAGGGTGGTCGTCGGCAGTGGCTGCGCCTGCTTGGCCGGCGGCTCGTCGGAGGGCGTCACCGCGTACGCGATGCCGATGGTGAGCGCCATCAGGGCGGCGCCGACTCCGGCGAGCAGCCCCTTGCGCCGGGCGAGCGGGTGCTCTTCGGCCTGCTCGGCCGCCCGTCTGGCGGCCCGGCCGCCGCCGGCCTCCGGCGCGGGCGTGTCCGGGCCCTGTCCGAACGGGAAGAGGCCGATCTCGTTCCCGTCCGGCGTCGGAGACGGCGTCTGCGGCTGCGTCCGTGTCTGCTGCTGCGTCTGCGGCTGCATCCGGGCCTGCGCGGCCGCCGGGTACCCGGGGGCGCCGCCCGGCCCGGCGGGCGGGACCGGCGGCAGCACGGTGGTGGCGTACGCGTCCGGGTGGTCGCCGGTGCCGGGCCCGAACGGGGCCTGCCCCGGGCCGACGGGCGGGAAGACGGTGGTGGCGTACGCGTCCGCGTCCGGGCCGAGCGGGGGAGAGGCCGGCGGACCGGGCCGCCCCGGGGGGACCGGCGGCAGCATCGTGGTCGCGAAGGGGTCCACCACCGGGGCGCCCGGGTGGGCCTCGTCGGCCACCTGGCCGGCGGTCTGCGGAACGTACGGGCGGACCAGCGGCGGGCCCTCGATGTGGGGCAGGACGGCGGTCTCGGTGAGGCTCGGGTCCGGGACGCAGCCGCACCCGGTGGAGCGTGCGGTGCCGCACGTCGGGCAGTGCTGGTCCGGCATCGGCCGGTCCTCCTCGGTTTCGCGTCGATTCCGCGGGCGGATGTTTCGGTCGTTCGGCGTACGTTCCGAGCGGGCCGGGCGCACGATCGCGCCTGATTATGCAGGACTGTCCGGAGGGTGGACAGGGGCGTCCGCCCCTCGGCGGGGATGTTGTGCCGGTTGGTGCCGGTTGGCTCCTCCGAGAACGTCCGGGGCGCGGCGGTTGTCCCCGGCGCTTACGCTCGGCTCAACCCGATGGAACATTTCGGGACGAACCGACCAGCGCGGTGAGCTGGGAGTGATCATCCGCACGGCCCGGCCGACGGGCCCGCGACCCCATGGAGACGCCATGACGGATCCGCGCGCCGCGTCCGAGAGCCCCGCGGGCGGGAGCGCCGCGGGCGGGAACGGCCCGCCGGCGGTCACCGTCCCCAACCTCTGGGTGCCGATCGGGGCCCTGCTGCTGGCGATGCTGCTCGCGGCCCTCGACCAGACCATCGTCTCCACCGCGCTGCCGACCATCGTCAGCGACCTCGGCGGCCTCGACCACCTCTCCTGGGTGGTCACCGCCTACCTGCTGGCCTCCACCGCCGCCACCCCGCTGTGGGGCAAGCTCGGCGACATGTACGGCCGGAAGCGCTTCTTCCAGGCCTCCATCGTGATCTTCCTGCTCGGCTCGGTGCTCTGCGGGATCGCCCAGAACATGGGCGAGCTGATCGCCTTCCGCGCCCTCCAGGGCCTGGGCGGCGGCGGGCTGATGGTGCTCTCCCAGGCGATCGTCGGCGACCTCGTCGCCCCCCGGGACCGCGGCCGCTACCAGGGCCTCTTCGGCGCCGTGTTCGGCGTCACCAGCGTGCTCGGACCGCTGCTCGGCGGGGTGTTCGTCGACCACCTCAGCTGGCGCTGGGTCTTCTACATCAACCTGCCGATCGGCATCGTCGCCCTGGTGGTGATCGCGGCGGTGCTGCACGGGACTGAGGTCCGGCGCGAGCACCGGATCGACTACCCGGGCACCGCCCTGATCGCCGCCGTCGCCACCTGCCTGGTGCTGATGACCTCGCTCGGCGGGACCACCTGGGCCTGGAGCTCCTGGCAGATCGTCGGCCTCGGCGTGCTCGGGCTGGTGCTGCTGCTCGCCTTCGTCCTGGTCGAACGGACCGCGGTGGAGCCGGTGCTGCCGCTGTGGCTGTTCCGCTCGCGGACGTTCAGCCTGGTCGCGGTGATCTCCTTCGTGATCGGCTTCGCGATGTTCGGCGCGCTGACCTACCTGCCGACCTTCCTCCAGGTGGTCCAGCAGGTCTCGCCCACCATGTCCGGCATCCACATGCTGCCGATGGTGCTCGGGATGCTGCTCACCTCGATCGGCTCGGGACAGATCGTCGCCCGCACCGGCCGCTACCGGGCCTTCCCGATCGCCGGGACGGCCGTGACCACCGTCGGACTGCTGCTGCTCTCCCGGCTGGACGAGCACAGCAGCACCGCCGAGATGAGCCTCTACTTCCTGGTCTTCGGCCTCGGACTCGGCCTGGTGATGCAGGTGCTGGTGTTGATCGTGCAGAACTCGGTCGGCTACGAGGACCTCGGCGTGGCCACCGCGGGCGCCACCTTCTTCCGCTCCATCGGGGCGTCCTTCGGCGTCTCCATCTTCGGGACGATCTTCGCGAGCGGGCTGCGCAGCCGGCTCGCCGACGCCCTGGCGGGGGTGCCGCTGCCGCCCGGATTCCGGCCGGAGGTCATCACCTCCGACCCCCGGGTCATTCCCCAGCTGCCGGCCGCCGTCCAGCCAGGGGTCTACCACGCGTACGCCGAGTCGATCACCAGGGTGTTCCTGTACGCGGTGCCGATCGCGGTGGTCGCCTTCGTGCTGTCGCTGTTCCTGCGTGAACAGAAGCTGCGCTCCACCGTCACCGCGCCGGACCTGAGCGAGTCCATCGGGGTCAACCCGGTGGAGCGCAGCTCGCTGGACGAGATCGCCCGCGCGCTCGCCGTGCTGAACAGCCGTGAGGCCCGGCGCGACCTCTTCCGGCGGATCACCGAGACCGCCGGGCTGGACCTGCTGCCCGCCTCCAGCTGGCTGCTCCTCCAGATGCACCAGCACGGCTCGGTCGAGCCGGCCGAACTGGCCGAGCGGCGGGTCGTACCGGTCTCCGTCATCGAGGAGGCCGTCCGGGAGGTGGAGGGCCGGGGGCTGGCGGCGCGGGCCGGCCGGCTGCCGCTGCGGCTCACCGAACAGGGCGAGGAGGCGGCCCTGCGACTGGTCGCCGCCCGGCGCACCCAGCTCGCCGAACTGCTGGGGGACTGGGACGAGCAGCGGCACGCCGAACTCGCCGGGCTGCTGAACCGGCTCAGCTCCTCGCTCTGCGCGGACCGGCGCGACCGGCCGGACCCGGCGGGGCCGGAGGGGCCGTACCGTGGGGAGGGGCGGTCGTTCTGACGGCCCCTTCGCCGTGTCGGGGAAGGATGGTGCGGCCATGCCGCTCGAAATCGAGCGCAAGTTCCTGCTGGGTGCCTTCGAGCCACCGGAGACGGCGGTGCGGCAGCACATCGAGCAGGGCTACATCGCGATCAAGGACGACGGGACGGAGGTACGGCTGCGGCGGATCGGCGGCAGCCGCGTCCTCGGCGTCAAGCGGAAGGCCTCCTCGGCCGGCGCGCCGGTCCGGATCGAGGTGGAACGCGAGCTGGAGGAGCGGGAGTTCACCGAACTCTGGCCGGCCACCGAGGGCGCCCGCCTGGTCAAGGAGCGCTACACCTTCGACGCGTCCGGCGTCACCGTCTACGCGGACGTCTACCAGGGCGAGTTGGCCGGGCTGCGCACCGTCGAGGTCGAGTTCGGCTCGGAGGCGGAGGCGGCGGCGTTCTCGGCGCCGGAGTGGTTCGGCGCCGAGGTCACCGGCGTGAAGGCGTACAAGAACCAGACCCTCGCGACCCGCGGACTGCCCGACTCCTGACGCCGGTACGGGGCTTACGGCGTGCCGAACCAGCGCGGGGTGTCGAGGCGGAACGGGTCGCCGGGGGCGAGCCGGCGCAGCCCGTCCTCCAGCTGCCGCAGCTGCTCCTCGCCCAGGGCCGCCGACCACTCCTCGCGCAGCTCGTCGAAGATCCGGGCCGAGCGGACCAGGCAGTCCACCCCGCGCCCGGTGAGCCGGACCAGCTTGCGCCGGGTGTCGGCGGGGTCGGCGGCGCGCTCGACGTAGCCGAGCTGTTCCAGGTTGTCGACGGTCTTGCCCGCCGCCTGCTTGGTGACGCCGAGACGGCGGCCGAGCTCGGAGGCGGTGGTGCCCTGCGGGCCGATCGCCTGGAAGACGAAGCCGTGCATGGGGCGCAGGTCGGGATGGCCCTCGCGGGCGATGCGCTCGTGCAGCTCGTCGATGATCGTCCGGAAGGCGAGCAGCAGGCGAAGCGGCAGCTCGAAGCCCGGCGGGGGCGGTTCGCTTGACACGATAGACAACCTCATTGACCATATAGACAACTTCATTGTCCATCGTAGGGGGTTCCTTCGCCATGCCCGTCATCCGCTCCGCCGATGCCCGCCGCACCTCGACCCCGAACGCCGTCATGACCACCTACGCCTCGCCCACCCAGGGCTCCGCCGCCCTCGCCGTCTGGCACGTGGACATGACCGCCGGCGCGCGGGGCCCGCTGCACGCCATGGACACCGAGCAGGTCTGGACGCTGCTCACCGGCAGCGCCCGGGTCGACCTCGCGGGGGAGGCCCTCACCCTCGCCGCCGGGGACACCGCGGTCCTCCCGGCCGGCGCCGTCCGGCAGATCGCCACCACCGACGGCTTCACCGCCGTCGTCGCCTCCCCCTCGCCCGCCCACGCCTACAACCCCGACGCCCGCACCCCCGAGGGCGCCTGCGGCCTCGCCCCGCGCGACGACCAGCGCGTCCTCCCGCCGTGGATCGCCTGAGCCGCGGCTTGTGAGGTGTAGCAGACTGCTCCCCGTAAGCAGTCACCGGAGCAGAAGGAGTGTGCGCCAATGTCCGTCGTCAAGATCAACGTCCTGACGGTGCCGGCCGAACAGCGCGAGGTGCTGGAGCAGCGCTTCGCCTCCCGGGCCGGCGCGGTGGAGAACTCGGACGGCTTCGAGTGGTTCGAACTCCTCCGCCCCGTCGAGGGAACCGACCAGTACCTGGTCTACACCCGCTGGCGCAGCGAGGAGGACTTCAAGGCCTGGATGGAGGGCCCGATGAAGGCCGCCCACCAGAACGGCGCCTCCGGCGAGGCCCCCAAGCGCCCCGCCGCCTCCGGCTCGACCCTCTGGTCCTTCGAGGTCGTCCAGTCCGCGGGCCCCAAGGCCTGACGCCGCGCGGTTCGACGGGCCGTCGCCGGCCGCCCGTGGGGTGGCCGGCGACGGATTCGTGCCTAGCGGGCCAGTGGGCTGGTGGGGGACGGGAGCCGGGGGCTCGGGAGGGAGCGAGCCAGCAGGCGGCGGAGGTGCGGGGTGAGCGGCTTCTCGACGAAGCGGTAGAGCAGCCAGGCGGCGAGGAGCATCGCCGTGGTGACGGAGACCAGCGTCGTCCAGGCGCCGAGGCGCTCGTTCCAGCGCCAGATCAGTCGCACGCCGACCGACTGGTGGATGAGGTAGAGCGGGTAGGAGATCGCCCCGGCGACGGGGAGCCAGCGCCACTGGATCCTGTCCAGCTTGCCCAGCGCCACGAGGAACATCAGGCCGTACATGGCGGTGATGGCGGTCAGGCAGGCCTTCCAGTCGATGCCGTGTCCCTCGGCGGCCATGACCGCGGGCAGGTGTTGCTGGACCAGCAACCAGGACAGGACCAGGATGCCGAGCGTTTCGCCCGTGATCCGGCCCTCCTTGCGGAGCAGGAAGAAGGCCACGCCCGCGATGAAGAACGGCGCCCAGTCGGGGAAGAGGAGCGTGTCGAGCAGGGGAATGCCGGCCTTCGGCACGAACACGCCGGCCAGTGCCCAGCACCAGCAGAAGGTGGAGACCCGGCGGACGTTGGTGCCCAGCAGGACGACGACGGAGAAGATGATGTAGAAGCGCAGCTCGATCCAGAGCGTCCAGGAGACGGTGTCCACGTGCCGTACCCCCAGCGGTTCGTGGAGCATCGTCAGGTTGGTCAGCATCTGGCTGAGCGTGATCCGTTGTTCGCCCGGGGGGTGGGGGCCGTAGCGGTTGGCGAGCGTGCCGATCACGACCGCGGCCCAGTAGAGCGGGAACAGCCTCAGGACCCGGCTCTGCCAGAACTTCTGCAGCGACTTGCCCCAGCTGGACATGCAGATGACGAAGCCACTGATCATGAAGAAGAACACCACGCCGAGCCAGCCGAACCCGGCGAGGCGGTGGAGCCGGGGGAAGAGCTCCGTCGAGGTCCGCTGCCAGGGGACGGTTTCCGCCCCGGCCAGGTAGTGGAAGCCGAGCACCGACACGGCGGCGACGAGGCGCAGCCCGTCGAGCACCAGGATGCGCGGCGGGCGTGCGGCCTTCGGTGGGAGGCCCGGTGCGCCGGCGTCGCCGGTGGCCGCGGCCGGGCGGTCCTGGCGAAGGGGGAGGACGGTCGTGCTGCCCGGTGGTGCGGGTTCCAGGGGGAGTCCCCCGACGGGTGTGAGCTTTTCGGTCATCGTGTTCTCTGGAATTTATGCGGCGCCCACGGCGCCGATGGTCTTTCGGTGAGGGTCGAACCTCGTGATCCTAGAGGAACGGGGCCGATCCTGACATGGCTGCGACCGTGGCATCGCGCAGGCCAGGGAGGGGTTCGTGGTCGGTGCGCCAGAAGAGGCGGAGGTGGAGGGGCGGGGGGTCGAGGGGGAGGCGGGTGAGGGTGCCGGCGGTGAGGCGGTCGTGGACGGCGGAGGCGGGGAGGAGGGCGATGCCGAGGCCCTGTTCGGCGCAGGCGCGGGTGACGGGGACGGCGCCGGTGTGGAGGCGTCGGACGTGGTGGCCGAGGAGGCGTTCGCCGGCGAGGTGGTAGGAGCAGGCGGGGGAGTCGACGAGGAGGCGGTGGCCGCGGAGGTTCTCGCGGGTGAGGGTGGTGGCGCGGGCGAGGGGGTGGGTGGGGGCGGCGACCAGGGCGAGGGGGACGTGCTGGAGGTCGCGGTGGTCGAGCGGGGCGGGCGGCAGGGGGAAGCCGAGGGCGCCGAGCGGCCCGGGGAGGTCGAGGATGAGGGCCGCCTCCAGGGCTCCGGCGGCGACGCCGGCGAGGAGGGCGTCCCGGGAGGGCTCGGTGTGGAGGGATATGTCCAGGCCGGGCCGTCGGTCGGTGAGGCGGGCCAGGGCCGCGGGGAGGTGGGTGGCGGCGATGGCCGCCAGGACGCCGAGGCGGAGGCGGGCCCGGGTGACGACGACTTCGCGGCGTGCCTGCTCGGCCTGGTCGAGCAGGCGCCGGGACCACGGCAGCAGCCGTTCCCCGGCCGAGGTGAGGGTCATGTCGCGCCTGGCCCGGTCGAACAGGTCGGTGCCGAGGCTGAGTTCGAGGGTGCGGACCTGTTCGGAGACGGAGGACGGGGCGAGCCCGAGCGCCACGGCCGCGCCGGTGACCGTGCGGTGGGTGACGACGGCCTCGAAGACGCGCAACTGACGTAGTTCCACTGGCTCCCCCGAACGCCTTCGTTCCCGGTGCTGCGGGACAGCGTACGGGGGCGCGCCCCGTGCTACCCGGCCGCCGCCTCCGCCAGGGCCCTGCCGGTGAGCGAGTCCGTCCGGCGGGCCAGTTCGGCCGGCGGGCCGGTGAAGAGCAGGCGGCCGCCGTCCGAACCGGCGCCGGGACCGATGTCGATCACGTGATCGGCCTGGGCCACGACGCGGAGGTTGTGCTCGACGACGACCAGGGTCGCGCCCGCGTCCACCAGTTCGGCGAAGAGCCCGTCCAGGCGTTCCACGTCGCTGGGGTGCAGGCCGGTCGTCGGTTCGTCGAGGACGATCCGTTCCTCGGCGAAACCGGCGGAGGCACTGAGGTGCCGGGCGAGCAGGAGGCGCTGCTTCTCGCCGCCGGAGAGGGTGTCGAGCGACTGCCCGACGGCGGTGTAGCCGAGCCCGACGCGCTCCAGCCACCTCATCGGCTCCGCGATGTCCGGGCGGCCGGAGAAGAGTCCGGCCACGGAGCCCGCCGTCATCCGCAGGACGTCCGCGATCGTGTGGCCGTCGAGCTTCGCCTTCAGGGCCGTGGAGTTGAAGCGTTCGCCCCCGCAGGCGTCGCAGGGGGTGGCGACGTCGTCCAGGAAGGCGAGTTCGGTGGTGATGTGGCCCTTGCCCCGGCAGGCGGGGCAGGCCCCCTTGGAGTTGAAGCTGAACCAGGCCGGTTCGAGCCCGGACGCCGCGCCGAACGCCTCGCGCACTCCGTCGGCGACGCCGAGGACGCTCAGCGACATCGACCGTACGCCGCCGCGCAGCGGATCCTGTCCGACCACCGTGAACTCACGGTGCTGGCGCGGGAGTTCGTTGGTGGCGAGGGAGCTCTTGCCGGAGCCCGCGACGCCCGTGACGGCGGTGAGGACACCGATCGGGATGTCGACGTCGAAGCCGGTGAGGTTGTGCGCCGAGGCGCGGACGACCCGGACGTGGTCGCGCGGCTCGCGGACCGTGCGCCGCAACTCCAGCGGGGTGGAGAGCAGCCGCCCGGTGACGGTGTCGCTGGTGCGCAGTTCCTCCGGCGTCCCCTCGAACCGTACGAGGCCGCCGTCCGCCCCCGCGCCCGGCCCCATGTCGACCACGTGGTCGGCGACGCGGATCACCTGGGGGTGGTGCTCCACGACGAGGACGGTGTTGCCCGCGTCGCGCAGCCTCAGCAGGAGCTGGTTGAGCCGCCGCACGTCGGCGGGGTGGAGGCCGGTCGAGGGCTCGTCGAAGACGTAGGTGATGTCGGTGAGGGCGCTGCCGAGGTGCCGGACGATCTTCACCCGCTGGGCCTCGCCGCCGGAGAGGGTCGACGACTCGCGGTCGAGCGAGAGGTAGCCGAGCCCGACCGAGAGCAGCGCGTCCAGCGTGTGCCGGATGCCGGCCAGGGCCGGTGCCACGCGCGGATCGTCCACCGCGTCCAGGAGTTCGCGCAGGTCGGCGACCGACAGGGCCGACCAGTCCACGATCGAACGCCCGTCGACGAGGCTGGCGCGGGCGGCGGCGTTCAGCCGGGCGCCGTCGCACCCGGGGCAGACCCGACGGGTGGTGAGGCGTTCCAGTTCCTCGTGCACCTGCGGGGACATCTTGGTCGGGCGGTTCTTCACGTAGACGTCGCGCATCCGGGTGATGACGCCGTCGAAGCGGGCGGTCTTGGGGAATTGCGGATCGGGGTTCGGCAGTTTGTACTGGTCCGCGTAGAGGAAGAGCCGCATCTCCTCGTCCGTGTAATCCCGCAGCGGCTTCTTCCGGTCGAACAGTCCGCAGTGGGCGAAGCGTTTCCAGCGGTAGACGCCGGGCCGGAACTGGCTGAACCGCACGGGCCCTTCGTCGATGTTCAGGTCCGGGTCGATCAGCTCCTCGACGTCGATGTCGACGACGGTGCCGAGGCCCTCGCAGTCGGGGCACATGCCCGCCGGGTCGTTGAAGGAGTACGCGGGCGAGTACCCGGCGGAGGGCTCACCGATCCGCGAGAACACGAGCCTGAGCAGCGGGGCGATGTCGGAGGCGGTGGAGACGGTCGACCGGGAGTTCCCGGTGAAGCGGCGCTGGTCGATGATCGCGGTGAAGGTGAGGCCGCTCATCGACTGCACCTCGGGCGCCGGCATGTGCGGCAGCCGGTTCCGTACGAAGGAGGCGTACGTGTCGTTCACGAGGCGCTGCGCCTCGGCGGCGACCGTGTCGAGCACGAGCGAGGACTTGCCGGATCCGGAAATTCCCGTGACGACGGTCAGGGCTTTCTTCGGCAGATCCAGGCTGACGTTTCTGAGGTTGTTGACGGCCGCCCCCACGACACGGATGACGGATTCGCCGGTGGAATGCTGAACGCCCATGTCCGCCATCATAGATTTGATCGGCGATTTGCCCGGCGGTTTGTCGGGCGGTTTGTTGGGCCGGGACCAGCCGGCGAGCGTGGCGTCCAGGTACGCCCGCACCGGCGGGAACACGGGGTGCGGTGCGGTGTCGACGCCATCTTGCCCCCGGGCCGGGGCCCCGGCCGGCAGGGCTCCGCCGGGCGCGTGTCGCAGCGGGTGCCTGCTACCGGTGCGCCGGTCCGTAGAGCGCGGACGGCGCGCCGGTGGCCAGCGCCCAGTAGCGGTCCCCGTACGACCAGTGCCACCACTCGGTGGGGTAGTTGACGAGCCCGGCGCCGGTCAGGACGGCACCGAGCAGCCGCCGGTTGGCGCGGGCCCGGGCGCCGATGTTCTCGGCGTGGGTGTAGCAGGCTCCGGCGCTCTCCTCCGGATTGGCGTTGACCCTGGTGCCGAGGTCGAGTTCGCGGCCGTCGGCGTCGACCAGGGTGAGGTCGACGGCGGCCCCGGCGCTGTGCGGCGCGATCTCCGGCGGCGAGACGTAGCGGCTGGCCGCCGACCTGATCCGTTCGTCCGGCCAGCCGGGGTTCGCGGCCCGCAACTCGGCGGCGTACTCGTCGAAGTAGCGGCTCTGGAGCGCCGGCGGCCGGTAGCCCTCGACGAACAGCAGCCGCAGGCCGTCCGGCAGCGCCGCCTGCGCGTCGAGCAGCCGGTCGAGCACGCCGGCCCGCAGGTGCGCGAAGGCCCCGGTGCCGTCCTGCTTGCGCTCGTCGACCGGCAGCGCGGCGCCGCTCCGGACGTCCAGGAGCCGATCGCCGCAGTCCCCGACGGGTATCGCGGCGACCCTCGGGTCGGACATGAGGATGATCTCGCTCAACACGCCTCCTGGGGAAGGGAACCGGCGCTGTGCGAGGGGCGCGCTCCCGTGCGGGTGATGGGCGCTCAGCCTACCCGCAGGCGCTCCAGGAACTCCGGGACGCCGTCGACCCGGCGGTAGCGCTTGAACGCCGGTGCGAGTTCGCGGACCAGGGCCGCGCAGCGGGGTGCGCCGATGCGGGTGGCCAGGTCGAGCGACTCGCCGGTGACGGCCTGGGCCTGCTCGACGTCCCCGGCCTTCAGGCAGCTCCTGGCCTGGTACGTCAGGAAGATGCCGCGGGTCTTGTCCCTGGCGCGGGGCAGCAGGGCCACCCCTTCCGCGATCCTGGCACGGGCGTCGCCCGCCCGGCCGAGGTCCAGGAGGCACTGGCCGGAGTCCACGGCGAGGTCGGCCGGGCTCATCCACGCGCACCACCCGGGTGCGGGGTCGGCGGCTTCGACGGTGAGGGCGGATTCGGCGTCGGACAGGTCCCGGTAGCAGGCGGAGCGGTCGCCGGGTACCGCGTGGGCCCGGGCCCGGCGGAGCAGGAGCAGGGACCGGGCGGTGGGGTGCGAGACACCGTGCAGCGCGTGTCCGAGCTGGTCGACGGAGACCTTCGGCTCCCCGAGCCAGGTGGCCTGGTAGGCGAAGTCGGACAGGACCCCGGCGCCGTGGTCGCGGTCGCCCGCGGCGTGCGCGGATTGCAGGGCGGCCTCCCAGAACTTTCCGGCCGCCCAGTGCCGGCCCTGGTCGAAGCGGTGCCAGCCGCAGGTGGTGGCGAGCGAGGCGGCCAGCCGGTGGAGGCGACGGCCCGTCGTCTCGCCGTACCGGCCCTCCGCGATCAGGTCCGTGACGGTGGCCAGGTGGGCGTCCATCAGGCGGATGGTGTGCTGGCGCTGTTCGGTGGGCAGGGCGGCCAGCTTCCCGCTGGTGTCCTCCAGCCAGTCCACGAGTTCGCCGTCCACGCGCTTGCCGGTCAGGGCCGAGGTGAGGTGTTCGGGCCGGGCGACGGCCCACTGGGCGGCCAGGCCGGTCAGGGAGATCGCGCTGAAGGTCATGAAGCTGTGGCGGTCCATGGCGGCCCTCCGGGTGTCGTGGAGTGCGTGAACGGTGTGGGCGGCCCCCAGCGGCAGCGGTTCGTCGCGCCCGGGCAGCCAGTGGGGCCAGCCGTACGCCTCCAGGTCCGAGACCGGGACGTCGAAGGCTTCGGCGATGAGGAGTTGGGAGTCGGCGTTCGGCGTCTTGCGCCGGTGCTCCCAGCGGCTGATGGCCGTCTTGTCGGCACCGGAGAGGAGCCCGTGACGGCGGGCGGCCTTGTTCAGCTCCGCGACGAGGTCTCCCTGCGACCAGCGGCGCAGTTCGCGGGCGTAGGCGAGGGGGTGTCGGATCGGGTCGTGCACGGGGTCAATCCCATCATCGACAGTGACCGGGAGCTTACTGTGGGCGAAGGCGGGACAACCCCGGGACTACCGGCAATGCCTGTTCGGTGACGGCTCCTTGGGCTGTACTCGACTCGGGCCGGCCGGGCTACTTCCCGGCCGGCCTTCCGCCCCCAACTTGCCCGAACCGTCCAAGCCTTGAGGAGTGACAGCCACATGAGGTGGAGCGCGCTCGCCGATGCCCTCCGGGAGTCCGGGGCGCTGTCGGCCGACTGGGAGCCGGTGTTCCGGGCCGTGCCCCGTGGACTGTTCGTGCCGGACCGGATCCGCCGCGGGGGCGGGTGGATCGACCGGGCGGAACAGCCCGCCGAGTGGGGGGAGGCGGTCGCCTCGGACATCCCGCTCGTGACCCGGCTGGACGAGGACGGCAGCACGCCGTCCTCGTCCAGCTCGATGCCGACCGTCGTGGCCCGGATGCTCTGGCACCTCCAAGTCGCCGACGGCATGCGGGTGCTGGACATCGGCACCGGTTCGGGCTGGACGGCCGCGTTGCTGGCCCGCCGGCTCGGGGCGGAGAACGTCACCACCGTGGAGCTGGACCCCGAACTGTCCGCTGCCGCGCGGTGCCGGCTGGTGGCGAACCGCCTGCCGGTCAGGACCGTGGTCGGCGACGGCATGCTCGGCCACCCGGCGGGTGGGCCGTACGACCGGGTCCACGTCACCGCGGCCGTGCAACGCGTCCCCGGGGCGCTGATCGAGCAGACGGTGCCCGGCGGCGTCATCGTCGTCCCGTACGGCACGGCGTTCTGCAACGGCGGGCTGCTGAAGCTCACCGTCGCCGACGACGGCCGTTCCGCGAGCGGGCCGTTCGTCGAGGACGTCGCCTTCATGTGGGTGCGGGACCAGCGGCCAGGGAGCGGCGAGTTCGAGATCGAGGACGTCCGGTACGGCCCGTCCGCGCTCGACCCCGCCGCCGTGGCCGAGCACACCGACGCGGCCTTCGCGATCGGGCTGCGGCTGCCGGGCCTGTTCCGGCAGGAGGTGTGGGCGGGCTACGACCGGTTCGGTACGGGTCGGTTGGAGGTGTGGGACGGGGTCTCGTACGCCCACTGCCGCCTCGCCGACCGGGACGGCGGGCACGCCGTCTCGCAGTCCGGCCCCCGCAACCTGTGGGACGAGGTGACCGCCGCCCACGCCTGGTGGCAGCGCCAGGGCGAGCCGGGCCTCGACCGCTTCGGCCTGACGGTCACCGATACGGGCGAGCACCGGGTGTGGCTGGACGAGCCGGAGCGCGTGATCGGGTGACGGGGTGGTGTGAAGCGCGTCCCAGGCTTGCGAGCCCGGGACGCGCGGGACTCTGCGCGCTCGCGCCGTCCGTACGTCCAGGAACTGCTCGCCGTTGGGCATGTCCCCCGGGCCGAGCCGAACCCGCCCCACCGGATCCGGCTGCGGGTGCACCTGTCCCTGGTTGGACGCCAGGCGAGACGGGCGGAAGGGCCCGGCGACACTGGTATGTTCCAGACGTGAACCGGGACATCAGCGATCTCGTCTCTCGTCTTGGCCGACCTCTGCGGCTGATCGTCACTGGTGGCGGAACGGGCGGCCACACCTACCCGGCGCTCACTGCTGTCCGCGCCCTGCGCTCGCGGCTCGCCGAGGCCGGTGGTGCGCTGGATGTGCTGTGGATCGGCACCGCCGCCGGCCTTGAGGCCAAGGTGACCGCTGCTGAGAACATCCCCTTCAGGACCGTCGCCACCGGGAAGATCCGGCGCTCCGCCAACCCGATCAAGCTGGTGTCGCCCGCCAACGTCAAGGACATGGGCCGCGTTCCCCTGGGAGTGGCCCAGGCCCGCTCCGCGGTCGCGGACTTCGGCCCGGACGTGGTGCTCGGCACGGGCGGCTACGTCGCGGTGCCGGTCGGAATGGCCGCCCGGATGTGCCACCGGCCGCTGGTGGTCCACGAGCAGACCGTCCGGCTCGGTCTTGGCAACCGGGCGCTGGCTCGGATGGCGACCCGGGTCGCGGTCTCCTCCGAGTCGACACTCCGGTTCCTGCCCGAGTCCGCCCGCGCCACCGCCGTGGTGACCGGCAACCCGGTCCGTCCGGAAGTGCTGACCGGCCAGGGTGACAAGGCGATCCAGGCGCTCGGGCTGTGGGGCTTCGACCGTTCCCTGCCGACCGTGTACGTCACCGGCGGTGCACAGGGCTCCCAGCAGATCAACGAGTTGGTGGGCGAGATCCTGCCGTGGTTGCTCGGGCAAGCCAACGTGGTCCACCAGTGCGGGCCCAGCCACGAGGAGCGGCTCCTGGCACGGGCGGCGGGGCTGCCGGAGCAGTTGCGCTCCAGGTATCTGGTGACCGGCTTCGTCGGTTCGGAGTTGCCGGACGTGCTCGCCCTCGCGGATGTGGTCGTCTCCCGTAGCGGCGCGGGGACGCTGGCCGAGCTGACGGCGCTGGGGCGGGCCGCGGTGTTCATCCCGTTGGCGACGTCGGCGGGGAACGAGCAGGAGCACAACGCCCGTCACCTGGCCGAGGCCGGCGCGGCGGTGGCCCTGCTCGGCCGGGCCGCACCGGACACCCTCCAGGCTGCGATCGGGCCGCTGCTGACGGACCCGGCCCGCCGCGCGGACATCGCGCGACGGGCCGCCGAGCGCGGTCGGCCAGATGCGGCCGACCGCCTCGTGGACGTGCTGCTGTCGGTCGTGGATCGCTAGTTCTTCAGGTCCAGCACGTGTCGGACGGCTCCGGCCTGGATGGTGTCCACACACCCCTGGTACGCGGCGTAGTCGCTCTCCCAGGGATCGGGCACGTCCTCGCCGCTGATGTAGAGGTCGAGCTTGTCGGCGGCCGAGGTGCCGTCCGTCATGGCCTGGAGTTCGGCGAGGACGGCGTGGTCCATGGCCAGCACCGCGTCGGCCCAGTCGAGCATGCGGCGGTTGACCTTCACCGCCCGGTGGTCGCGGATGTCGTATCCGGCGTCCTCGGCCGCACGGATGGCGTTGCTGTGCGCCGGGCCGCCGACATGGCGCTCGCGCAGTCCGGCGGAGCGCACCTCGACCTTCTCCCCACCGACACGGGCGAGGACTGCGGCGGCGAGCGGCGAGCGGTTGTGGTTGCCCAGGCAGACCACCAGGATGCGGTGGCGCTTCGGGTGGCGGAGGGTCTCGCTCATCTTCGGCTCCTTGGTGTCGGTCATGCGGTGGCCTTGATCGCGTCGGCGAGAGCGGCGACCGTGTAGCGGACGCTGTCGTGGGTCATGGCGGGGTGGAACGGCAGGCTGAGGATCCGGCCGGAGACCTGTTCGGTGACCGGCAACGCCCGGTGCCAGGGCGAGAACGCGGCCTGGGTGTGGTTGGGCGGGTAGTGCACGGCGACTCCGATGCCCTGCTCGCGCAGGTGGTGGAAGACGTCATCCCGGTGCTCGTCGAGGACCACCACGCAGTTGAACGGCACGCTGTTCGCCACGTCCAGGTCGACCAGGCGGGCGCCGTCCAGACCGGTCAGTTCGGCCTGGTAGGCGCGCCAGAGGTGCCGGCGCACGGCGGTGGTCTGCGGGAAGTGTTCCAACTGGGCGAGACCGATGGCGGCGTTCAGCTGGGACATGTCGAAGCGCATCCCGGGGCCCTGGACCTCGTAGGAGGTCAGGGAGGCTCGGACATCCTTGGACTGGACGATGCCGAACAGGCGCAGGCTGCGGAGGGTGTCAGCCTCTTCGCGGTCGCGGGGGACGATCGTGCCGCCCTGGCCGGTGGTGAGGTTCTTGATCGGGTCGTGCGAGAAGCAGGTCAGGACGGTGGGGTCGGCGCCGACCATGGTTCCGCTCGGGTGACGGGAGCCGAAGGCGTGGGCGGCGTCTTCGATGATCTGGATGCCCCGGCCGATCAGGTGCTCGCGGATCGGGGTGAGGTTCACGGCCCGGCCGCCGTACAGCACGGGCATGACGGCCCGGGTGTTCGGGGTGAGGGCTTCCAGCACGGTGTCCGGGGTGAGGGCCAGCGTGCAGGGGTCGATCTCGGCGAAGCGGGGTGCGGCGCCGGTCCAGGTGATGGCCTGGACGCCGGCGCAGAAGGTGAGGGAGGGGAGGACGACGTCGTCACCGGGACCGATGCCGATCGACCGCAGCGCGAGGTGGAGCGCCGTGGTGCCGGAGTTCACGGCGACGCTGTCGGTGACGCCGAGCAGGTCGGCGACGCCGGCCTCGAACCGCTCGGTGGCCGGGCCGTGGCCCCACTGGCCACCGGAGAGGACGGCGGCCAGTTCGGCGGCTTCGGTGCCGTGCAGAAGCGGTGCGGCGTTGCGTTCGACGCCCGGGGGCCGGGTGGTGGTCGGGGTCAAGGCTGAGTGCTCCTTCGTCAGAGCGTGCCGGGGACGGCACGGGCCTCGGTGGACAACACGGCGACGTACTTGGTGAGGAAGGTGCCACTGCGGTAGGTGAGCCGCCGGTGGTCGACTGGCTGCTGGAAGAGGCCGTTCACGGCCTGTCGGACCAGGTCGGCTCCCGCTTCCTCGGAGAGCAGGAATCCGGCGGCAAGCCGGGCGTTGATCTCGGTGATGACCACGCGCGGGTCGGTGCCCTCGGTGATGAAACCCTGCACGTCCACCGGGCCGACCGCGCCGATCGCGCGGATCGCCTCGGTGACCCGCTTGGCGGCCTCCGGGTCGTCGATGGTGACGGCGACCACCGACATCCCGGCCTGGACCATCAGGCGCCGTCGCAGGATCACGGAGGTGCGACCGTTGCGGTCCGTCAGACAGTCGGCGGAGAACTCGGTTCCCGTGACACGCTGCTGGACGATCGGGGCAGGCACCAGCTCGCACAGCACGCGGGCCTGCTCACGGGTGCGGCAGAAGTGCACGTCCTTGGAACCTTGGCCCCGACGCGGTTTGACGACCAGCTCGATGCCCTCGGGGACCTGGTCGAGTTGCTCGGGCAGCCATGTCGGCGGGGTGGGTACCCTCGCGACGAGCATCGTCTGGTGGAACTCCCACTTGTCGCCCGCGGCAGTGACGGTGGCCGCGGGCGGCAGCCAGGTTCGCACGCCGGCGCGCCCCAGGTGTCCGCGCAGGTGGACGAGCTGCGGCAGCTCGTTCTCCACGCAGCACATCAGGGCGTCCGGTTCGAGGTCGTGCACCAGCTCCATCAGGTCCGCGGCGTACAGCGGGCTGTCGGCGCGGGCGATGGTGCGAGCAGTGATGCCGGGAGCGAGCAGGCCCGGCGCGAGCGGGTTGGAGTCGGTGCCGATGACCTCGTGGCCGAGCTTGAGGAGGGTGAGTGCCAGGTCGAGGCCGGGGGCTCCGCCGATGCCGGTCACCAGGATGCGGTGAGGCTCCGCCGTGCTCGGGGTCTCCAGGCTCCGGCCCCTCACGCAGCGGCCCGCGCGGGGACGGCGTTCTCCCACCAGTCCGGGTTTCGGCGGTACCAGTCCACGGTTTCGGCAATGCCGGCCGACAGGTCCTGTCGGGGTTGGTAGCCGAGTTGGGCGAGCTTGGACCAGTCCATGGAGTACCGGATGTCGTTGGCGGCCCGGTCGGGCACGTAGGTGACCTGCTTCCAGGTGGCACCGGTCTCGCGCAGGAGCATGCCGGTCAGCTCGATCGTGGTCAGGTCGGTGCCGCCGCCGATGTTGTAGGCCTGGCCGGGGATGCCCTTGTGGAGGACCAGCTCCACTCCGGTGCAGTTGTCGGTGACGTGCAGCCAGTTGCGGACGTGCTCGCCGTTGCCGTGGACAGTGACCTTCTCGCCGGCCAGCAGCCTGGTGACGAACAGCGGGATCAGCTTCTCCGGGAACTGGCGGGGCCCGTAGTTGTTGGAGGAGCGGGTCACGCACACCGGCACGCCGTAACTGGAGTGGTAGGCCAGGGCGATCATGTCGGAGGCTGCCTTGGACGCCGAGTACGGCACGGTGGGGTTCAGCGGGTCGGTCTCGAAGGCCGTGCCGGTGGGCAGGGAGCCGTACACCTCGTCGGTCGAGATGTGGACGAACTTGCGGGTGCCGATGCGGCGGGCGGAGTCGAGGAGCATCTGGGTGCCGAGCACATTGGTGGAGACGAAGCTCCCGGCGTCGGTGAGGGAGCGGTCGACGTGGGATTCGGCGGCGAAGTGGACCACGGCATCGTGGGTCTCCATCAGGGCGTCGACCAGGGTGCGGTTGAGGATGCTGCCCTGGACGAACGTGAACTTCTCGGAGTCGGTGATGCCGTCGAGGTTGCCGAGGTTGCCCGCGTAGGTGAGGGCGTCCAGGACGGTCACCTTGGCGACGTCGTCGGCGTCGATGAGGCGGCGGGCGAAGTGCGATCCGATGAAGCCGGCGCCGCCGGTGATGAGGATGTTCTCCATGGGAGCCACCGATTCTGGGTGAGGTGTGGTGGAGGTTCAGCCGGTGAGAGCGGGCAGCAGCTTGCGGTTCAGTGCCTCGGCGAGGCTCGGGCTGTTGCTCGTGACGATGGAGGCGGGCTCTGTCGGCCATTCGATGGCGAGGTCCGCATCGAGCGGGTCGATCGTCAGGAACTGCTCGGGACGGTGCAGCTCACTGAGCAGGTAGGTCACGCTGGACCGGTCCGCGAGGGCGAAGGTGGCGTGCCCGACACCGGGCGGCACGTACAGGGCGGTCCGCCGCTCGGAATCGAGGTGCTCCAGGCGCCAAGTGCCGAATGCGGCCGATCCGGTACGCAGGTCCACCAGGGCGTCGAGGACCGACCCCTTGGTGCAGGTGACGTACTTGGCGTGGTCGGCGGTGGTGACGCTGATGCCGCGGAGTGCGCCGAGGCGGGAGACGACGGTGTTGGCCTGGGCCACGCTGAACGTCTGGCCGGTAGCCGAATGGAACACGTCCTCCCGGTAGAACTCCTGGAGTGCACCGCGAACATCCCGGTGGGCGTTCGATTCGAAGGCGAACGCCCCGGGGATCGCGAGTGGGCGGGCCCTCATCGGTGGCCGTCCTTGATGAGCCGATCCGGCGTGCTGACGGGGAGAGTCCCTTCGAGGTGGGGCGCGGTGTGGTGGACCAGGAGTCCGAGCATGCCGAGGGCGGCGATGTCGAGCGCAGCCCAGGACGCCGTGCGGAAAGCTCCGCGGCGGTCGCGGTTGGCGAGGGCTGCGCGCGCGGGAACACTGACTCCGCTGACCGGGGTGATGCCGCCAGGCGCGGGGAGCACCAGGTCGATGAGCCGGCGCCGTCCCAGGCGCTGCTCGGGCAGGGCCACTTCGGCCCAGACCCGCTTGCCCCGTGCCGTGCGTTCGGTGCCGTGGCGCGTTGCCAGCTCCTGGATCAGGAACATTCCCCGGCCGTCCTCCGTGTCGGGGCTGCTCTCCCTGGTCTTCGGAAGCACCGGGGAGCTGTCGTAGACCGCGATCAGCGCTCGGTCCCTCATCGGGTTCACGAGCACGCCCACGGTCAGAGCCGCGCTGTCGGTGTGGCAGACGGCGTTGGTGACCAGCTCGGAGGCGACGACGGTGACCGCCGTGGTGGAGTCCGAGTCCAGCCGGACATGCCAGCGAGCCAGCAGTTCGGCCACCTTGTTGCGGGTGAACGGCACCGATGCCGGCTCTCGGGCGATGGGGAAGGCGGCGGCGAATACGCGCATGGTGAGGAAACCCTTCGGGGGCAGGGTTGCACGGGATGCGTCAATCGGGCGGGAGTGGAGAAGACCTAGGACTTCGCCTGGCCCGCGTGATTTGCTGGTAGACAGTCAACTCCACTGAATGCGACGAACTCTGGTGCCACCGAGGGGGCCATTTCTGCGCGGGGGCCGCTTAGGGGGGCCAGGTTCGGGCACTGGACAGTCAGATGCGCAGGGGGCAGGCATGATGGCACCGGACGGCATCGGGGTACTGCTTCGGGAGCGCCGCGAAGCCACCGGCCGTTCCCGCGAAGAACAGGCCTTATTCCTGGAACAGTTCCAGGCCGGGGAGCCGTTCGACGCGGGAAACCTGAAGCGATGGGAGAGGGAGAAAAGGCTCCCGACTCCCCGGTGGTACCAGCTGCTGGCCGAAGGCTACGAGCTGACGTCCCAGGACATCGTCCGGGCGGTGGTCGCCTCCAGGCGCTGGCGCAGGGCAACCCGTCATGCTGACGGCGTTGACGGAGAGGAGGAGAAGACGGTGAAGAGGCGAAGCTTCCTCGGCGCGGCAGCACTGGCGACGGGATTCGCGACGGTGCCGGGCATCGCCGAAGCGCGCGCAGGTATCAACGCAGGGCTGTCCGGCTCCGACGCCGGCGACCTCGCCTATCTCGACGGAGCCTTCGAGCGGCACCGCGGCGGCTACCGCGGGCGCCCGCCGCTTGTTGTCCTCGGTCAGATGCAGGACGATCTCGACCTCCTGCGCGACGTGTTGGGCCGCCCGCACCCGGCCGGTACCCGAACCGACCTCGCGCACACGGCGGCCGGCATCACCGGGCTGGTCGCCATCATCCAGCACGATCGCGGCGACCAGCGCGACGCGCACGGTTGGTTCGCCACCGCCGAACAGGCCGCCCGCGAGTCCGGTGACAAGCAGATGCTCGGCTGGGTACTCGCCCGCCATGCCATGGTCCCGCTGAACTACGGCGCCGCGAACGCCGCCGCCGGCCTCGCTGCCCGTGCGCGGGCCGAGAGTGGCGACTCGCCGACCGCCTCGGCAGCCCTGGCTGCCGCCGTCACCGCCCGCGCCCTCGCCTCGGCCGGTGACCATCAGGGCGCCCTGCGAGCCGTCGCCGACGCCTGCAACATCGCCGAACACCTGGACGGGGCCCAAGCCGCCGACACCTGGTTCGGCTACCCGAGGCAGAAGCACCACGTACACCTGAGCCAGGCCTTCACGCTCATGGGCCGCACCCGCGACGCCTACGCCGAGCAGGAAGCTGCGCTCGCACTCACCCTGTCCCCGTCGATCATGACCCGCGCTCTCCTGGAAATGGACGCCGCCTCCTGCCTTCGCACGGATGGCGATCTCACCGGCGCCGTGGACAAGGCCGTCAGTGTCTGGGAGAAGCTTCCCCCCGCATACCGCGACGGACTGATCCGCACTCGCGCCGCAGCCCTGCACCAGTCCCTGCCCGGCGCAGCACATGACCGCCTCGGGGAAGTGCTGGCCACGCCGTAACGCTCGTCTGCAACGGCTTCAATCGAAATATCAGCCATGCCGGTCGATTGACGAAATGTCATTAACCAGCCCGGGGCTTGCGGGCCCAGGGGCGCGCTGGGGGCTGCGCGCGGGCGCCGTCCGAATGGGTGATCCTGATTGGAGTTTGATG
The DNA here is from genome assembly GCF_014596515.1 of Streptomyces sp. CBMA156. GTDB lineage: Bacteria > Actinomycetota > Actinomycetes > Streptomycetales > Streptomycetaceae > Kitasatospora. The sequence continues at coordinate 2,557 of NZ_MSJQ01000354.1, read as the reverse complement.
GGGTGTTACGGCATTACGGTGAAGATTGCGATGCCGGGCGCTCGGAAGGGCGCTCGGCGATCGGGCAAGAGTTACCCCGGCGGTGCGCCAACACCCCGGGGTTCGACACCAGGAGAAGAGACCTCCACGATGCAGATTCATCGTATCCCGCAGCACGCCCCCGGGTACACGATCCTCGACAACGGCCACGTCGTCCGTAAGCACGCGCTGAGTTGGGCCGCGCGCGGGCTGCTGAGCTACCTGCTCAGCCTGCCGGACGGGGCGCGTGAGGACGTCCGGACGCTCGCCGCCAAGAGCGTCGAAGGGCGGACGACCGTCGCGCGGGCGCTCAGGGAGCTGGAGGCGGCCGGGCACTACGTGCGGCGGACGCAGCGCGATCCGCTGACCGGGCAGGTGCGGACGGTCGTCTCCGTTCACGAGGTGCCGGTGACGGGCAAGGCGGCGCACACGCTGCCGCCGCTTCCCGTACCTCCGGCCGCCGGTGCCCCAGCTCCAGGCAAGCCAGGCGGCGGGAAGGCGGGAAGCCCGTCCAAGGAACCGGAAACGAAGGATGTGGAAGAACCTTCCGTCCGTCCCTCCGAGAAGTTGACGGCGGGCATGGCGCTGCTGCTCGAACTCGGCCGCCGGGAGCCGAGGATGGCCCTGGCGGGCAAGCCGCTCACCGACCAGGCCGCGCGGGTGGAGGGGCTGCTCGCGGGCGGGTGGACGCGGGACGCGCTGGCGGGGATCATCGCTGCGCCCCTGCCGGACAGGGTCACGCACAGCGTCGGCGCCATCGTGGCGGCGCGGATCGCCAAGGTGCCGGTCGTTCCGGCACCCAGGCAGGATGGCGACGGGCCGCGCAGGCACGAGTGCCCCGGGCGGGGCGGGATGTGCGGGCGGCCCGTCGCCGGGGCCGGGCAGGTGTGCGGGGCGTGCCGTTAGGGCTCCGGCGGGCGGAAGGTGACCGGGGCGTCGAAGGCGGCGCGGCGGGTGGTGCGGCGCAGGGCGCGCAGGACGGGGGTGCCCAGGGTGAGGCACAGGACGACCGTGAGGACGGCCCGGGGCAGGTCCCAGCCCAGCGACGTGGTCAGGCAGTACGCCGCGAAGCGGACCAGGTTGGCGGGCAGCGGGTCGCCGGGGACGAAGGAGATGGAGCCGGCCAGGCCGCCGATGTACGGCCAGCCCTGGAGGTTCATGATCGTGCCGTACAGCAGGGACGCGACCGCTCCGTACCCGGCGAGCAGCAGGAGTTCGCGGCGGCCGCGCAGGGCGGAGGCCCCGGGCAGCAGCCCGGCGCCGAGGCAGACCCACCCCATGGCGAGCATCTGGAACGGCAGCCACGGCCCGACCCCGCCGGTCAGCAGCGCGGAGGCGAACATCGACAGCGAGCCGAGCACGAAGCCGAAGCCCGGGCCGAGCACCCGTCCGGACAGCACCATCAGGAAGAACATCGGCTCCAGCCCCGCCGTCCCCGCGCCGAGCGGACGCAGCGCCGCGCCCGCCGCCGCCAGCACGCCCAGCAGGGCCACCGACTTGGCGTCCAGGCCGGGAGCCCCGCCGCCCGCCGAGCGGCCCTCCGAGATCTGGGCGATGACGACGGCGAGCAGAAGCGGCAGCAGCAGGGCGAACAGCCACGGCGCGTCCGCCGAGTGGCCGACCAGCGCCGATCCGGTCGAGGCGAGCAGCGGCCAGCCGAAGGCGGCGACACCGACCAGGGAGACCGACAGCAGTGCCGCGACGGACCGGCGTCCCAGCGGGACGGGACGAGTACTCATGCGCCCGGCGCCTCCGTACCCGGCGCCCCCGTGCCCAGCGCCTCCGTACCCGGCGCCCCCGTGCCCAGTGCCTCCGCGACCTGCCGGACGGTGAGCCACGGCCCCGGCGCCAGCACCTTGGCGACCTGCGGGGCGAAGGCCGGCGAGGAGACCACCACCTCCGAGGTCGGGCCGTCCGCGACGATCTCGCCCTCGGCCAGGATCACCGTGCGGTGGGCGAGTTCGGCGGCCAGTTCGACGTCGTGGGTGGCCAGCAGCACGGCGTGGCCCTCGGCGGCCAACGAGCGCAGGATCTCCACCAGCCGGGCCTTGGCGGCGTAGTCGAGGCCGCGGGTCGGCTCGTCCAGGAGCAGCAGCGGGGGCCTGGCGGTGAGTACGACGGAGAGGGCGAGGGTGAGCCGCTGGCCCTCGGAGAGGTCGCGCGGGTGGGTGTCGTCGGCGATGCCGGGCAGCAGGCGTTCGACCAGGGCGCGACAGGTGCCGGCGGCGGCGCCCGCGTCGGTGTCGGCGGCGGCGCACTCGGCGGCGACCGACTCGCCGTACAGCAGGTCGCGCGGGTCCTGCGGGACGAGGCCGACCTCACGGATCAGGTCGGCGGGGCGGGTGCGGTGCGGGGTGCGCCCGCCGACCCGGACGCTGCCCGAGGCGGGGGAGTGCAGGCCGACCAGGCTGCCCAGCAGGGTGGACTTGCCGGCGCCGTTGCGGCCCATCAGGGCGGTGATCTCGCCGGGGCGCAGTGCGAGGTCCACGCCGCGCAGCGCCGGGACGGGGCCGCGCCGGACGGCGAGGCGGCCGGCGGT
>NZ_MSJQ01000353.1 GCF_014596515.1 Streptomyces sp. CBMA156 | reverse complement strand
GCCACACCCTCGACGGCGGGGGCCTCCTCCCCCGCCCAGGGCTCCCCCTCCCCCGGCTCCTCGGCCCCGGGCGCCGCCGCGACCGGCTCCGCCGCCCCGGACGACGGGAGCGGCGCACCCGCCGTCCCTGGCGCCCCCACGGGATCGGCCCCGGCGGGCGCGTCCCCGGCCGGCGCCTCCCCCGGCGCCACCTCCACCCCCACCGCCGACCCCGCGCCGCTGAAGGTCGCCACCCGCCCGTACCGCTACGAGAACCCGTGCTACCAGCACTTCCTCGTCGACCTCCCGCCCCGGCAGGTCGGCCCGCCCGCCAACGAGCAGGAGGCGCCGCGCTGGGCGGCGGCCCTCGGCGCGGTCGCCTCCGGGGAGCAGCAGGTCGCGCTGACCGTCCAGGGCACCGGGAAGGAGACGGTCGTCCTGGAGGCGCTGCACGTCCGTTTCCTCACCAAGGGCGCGCCGCTCGCCTGGAACGACTACGCGATGGGCGTGGGCTGCGGCGGGGACGTGGAGAGCGCGTCCTTCGACGTCGACCTCGACGGCGGCAGTCCCGGGGTGACCGCGCGGGGCGGTCAGCGCGACTTCCCGTTCAAGGTGAGCGAGTCCGATCCGAAGGTCCTCTACGTCACCGCGCACACCCGGGCGCACGACGTGCGCTGGGAGCTGGCCCTGGACTGGTCCAGCGGCGGGCGCCGGGGCACGATGCTCGTCAACGCCAACGGCAAGCCGTTCCGGACCAGTTCGGGCGTCGGGCGGCCGGGCTACGACTATCCGCTGGGCGGCAGCGAGTGGATCCGGCGCGAGGGCTGAGCGGGCCGGATCCGGGGGCTTCCGGGGCGCTACCACACGTATCCGCAGCTCACACGGGGACCGGGTGACCGCCGGGACCCGCAGCGGACACCACAATGGTGCGGACAGTTCTTCGGAAGTACAGAGAAAGCGAACCTCACCATGGATCTCGGCGTGCGCTGGAAGCTGCACGGTGACGGGCGCACGCCCGCGCCGGGGGCGGTGGTCCGTCCCGACGAACGGCTCTCCTGGCCCCGCACGGCAGGGCTCGGCGCCCAGCACGTGGTGGCGATGTTCGGGGCGAGCTTCGTGGCGCCCGTGCTGATGGGGCTCGACCCGAACCTCGCGATCATGATGTCCGGCGTGTCGACCGTGATCTTCCTGCTGGCCACCAAGGGCCGGGTGCCGAGCTACCTGGGCTGCTCGCTGTCCTTCGTGGGTGTGGCGGCGGTGATCCGGGCGCAGGGCGGCAGCAGCGCGACGGTGACCGGCGCGGTGTTCGTGGTGGGCGCGGCGCTGTTCCTGGTGGGGCTGGCGGTCCGGAAGTTCGGGGCGCGCATCATCCACGCCACGATGCCGCCGATCGTCACCGGCGCGGTGGTCATGCTGATCGGCTTCAACCTGGCCCCGGTGACCGCCTCGACGTACTGGCCGCAGGACCAGTGGACGGCGCTGCTGGTGATGCTGTTCACCGGTCTGGCCGTGGTGTGCCTGCGCGGCTTCTGGTCGCGGGTGGCGATCTTCCTGGGGCTGCTGTTCGGCTACGGGATCTCCTGGCTGTTCGACCGGGTCTTCGGGAAGATCCACTCGGTGGACGGCGGCGGGCACATGACCGACCACTGGCGCCTGGACCTGTCGGGCGTCGGCAAGGCGGACTGGATCGGCCTGCCGACCTTCCACGGCCCGTCGTTCCAGTGGTCGGCGATCCTGGTCGCGCTGCCCGTGGTGATCGCGCTGGTCGCGGAGAACGCCGGGCACGTCAAGGCGGTCGGCGAGATGACCGGCTCGAACCTGGACGACAAGCTGGGCACCGCGATCTCCGCGGACGGCGTCGGCTCGATGCTCTCCACCGCGGTCGGCGGCCCGCCGAACACCACGTACTCGGAGAACATCGGCGTGATGGCCGCCACCCGGGTCTACTCGACGGCGGCCTACTGGGCCGCGGCCTGCTTCGCGCTGCTGTTCGGCCTGTGCCCGAAGTTCGGGGCGGTCGTGGCCGCGATCCCTGGCGGGGTGCTCGGCGGCATCACCGTCATCCTGTACGGCATGATCGGCCTGCTCGGCGCGCAGATCTGGACCAAGTCCGGGGTGGACCTGCGCAACCCGCTGAACCTGGTGCCGGCGGCGGCGGGCATCATCATCGGCATCGGCAACGTGACGCTGAAGTTCACCGACACCTTCAGCCTCAGCGGCATCGCGCTGGGCACGCTGGTCGTCATCACCGGCTACCACGCGCTGCGGGCGCTGGCCCCGGCGCACCTGAAGACGCAGGAGCCACTGCTGGACGAGGGGACGTCCTCGTACGACGAGGGCGCCGAGAGTGCTGGAGGCACCGGGGGGCCGCGCACTCCGTAACGGACGAGGTCGGGGCCGGGTTCAGGTCCGCGGGGCGGCCGGCGGAAGTGTCCGAAAAGGATCTTCCGCCGGCCGCTCCATGTGGCCGGACGGGCCCGGCAGTGGTCGAATCACTGATCGCTCGTATCGGCCACTCATCCCCCCGGGAGAGGCATGTCCCTTCTGACCCACCGCCGCAAGGCCGCCGCCGCGGCCGTCGCCCTCGGCACGTTCGCGATCACCTGCGCCGGGGTGACGCCCAGCAGCGCGGCCGGCCAGGTCCTGTGGACCCCGAGCACCAGCACGGGCCCGTCCTCGTTCAAGGCGGTCCAGTGCGCGGCGAACAACTTCGGCGTCGTCAAGGACGCGGTCAAGGGCAACGTGTGGCGGGCCTTCCAGGCCGCCGGCGAGGAGCGCTGCGAGACGCTGAGCCCGGACCTGAAGGAGGGCGACACCTTCTACCTGGGCTGGTCGTCCAAGGTGGACATCCAGGACACCAACAGCCGGTACGTGTTCCAGCTGAAGTGCTCGCCGAGCACCGACACGGCCAACCACCCGATCGAGATCGACATCGTCAACGGGCGCGTGCGCCTCCAGGAGTGGGACATCAACCACGTGTCGCACTCGCTGTGGACCGCGCAGACCACCAACAACACGTGGCACTCGTACGCGCTGAAGATCCGCCTGGGGCGCACCGACGGCACCATCGACTTCTGGTTCGACGGCGTGAAGCAGACGTTCACCACCGGCTCGGGCACGTTCAAGGGCACCACCTGGGACGGCGACCGGAACTACCTCAAGTGGGGCTCGTACCACCCCTCCACGGGCGACGCGACGAACACCTTCACCAGCCCGGTGATGGCCACGACCCTGGAGGCGGCCACCGCCGGCTCGTGACGCCGCACCGAGTTTCGCCCGCAGGGTCCGGACCGTTCGCGGTCCGGGCCCTGCGGTTCATTCGGACGGTGGGCGGTCACGGGCGTGTGGAGGCAACCAGCCAGGCTGCGGGCGGAGTCCAGTCCCGGCCTCGCCGCCCCATCATTTCAACGTCATAATGCCTCTGTCGCCGCACCCGTTCCTGGCCCCCGGATGCACATACGGGAATTTCCGAAAATCTCCAATTCTGCGCGGTCGCCGCATCCGACCTACCATGACCGCAACGGGAATTCAACGCCCGTTCCACCCATGCCGACTTTCGGGGCACCGCCGCCACCGAGGAGGCGATCATGAAAAGAAGTACCATCAGGGCAATCTCCGGCAGCACGGCCTTCGCGGCCCTCATGCTGATATGGGCAGGTCCGGCGCACGCCGCGCCCAGCTACGTCCTGAAGGACCTCCAGACCCACCTGTGCCTGACAGCGAGCAACATCGACAGGGGTTTCGCCACACGAGACTGCAAGGAGGGCGACCTCTACCAGAGGTTCGCACTGGAATCCCTCAACGACGGGACCCTGGCCATCATGTCCGACGGCACCGGGAAGTGCCTCGACGGCAGCCAAGACGGCAACGTCTACCAGACCACCTGCAATGCGCAAAACCCCTACATGCACTGGTACGTAACCGAAAGAGGAAAGGATTCCTACTCCTACAGGAGCAAGGGCACGGGCCTCTGCCTGGACAGCCGCGGCGACGGAAGCGCGTACGGCCGCGAATGCAACAGCGGCGACTACCAGGTGTGGTCACGAATCGCCCCCTGAGCCCCCAGCCAATAATTTGATCTTGCAGAAACGGTCAAGCATCGACCTTTCGAGTGATGTTGATTGTGTACACACTCATTGCGACCCGTCCAGCGTATTGAATGAATCGGGGCCGTGATCCCGTCCGCCCCACCCACGCCACCAGAAGGAGCATCCATGGCCATTTTCACTCTCAACATCGATCCCCTGGCCGACGCGGGCTACATCGCCAAGGAATTGAAGGAACAGGTCGCCATCGCCAAGAAGGTCGACGGCGGCGACGGCGTCCCCGGTGGAGGCAACCCCGCGGATATCGCGTGGCAGATCTTCTCCCCCCTGCCCACCAACCAGGTCACATGGGAGCTGAAATACTCGGTGTACGCGACGCAGACCCAGCTCAAGGATGGGGCCACCATCACCCAGACCGCCCCGCTCCTGCCGCCGCCCGCAGACACCGGCGTCGTCTATGCCTTCGACGGGACGACGATGGCGCGCACCACGGATACCGGCGCGAAGGGCACCTACACCATCCGCAACGATACCGAGAAGGCGTGGAACCTCGGTCTCTCCCAGGCGAGCAGCCTGAGCGCCGGCGCGTTCAAACCACTCGCCGTCTCCCCCACCGGCCCCCAACAGCGCACCCAGTTCACTCCTCACGAGACGGTCTACGTGTTCCTGACGAAGCACAAGGAGGACGGCACGGTCACCGTGGACACATGGGGGCCCTACGCGGAGGTCAGCCTCGAATTGGACAAGCCCCAGACGCTGCACTTCGACAAGAAGAACAGCAAGTTCTTTGTGGACAACCCGAAGAAGTAGTCGCCGGACGGGTTCCCCGGCTGGTTCTCCCGACCGCTCGCCGGACGGGAGAACCAGTCGTCAGGACCGGACGACTGTGCGCTTCGAATCCCGCGACTGGTCGGATGTGTTGACGCGCGACTCGGTCGTCACCCAGGCGTCGAACTGCACGTCGCCCTCGTAGCCCGGGGCGGGCATGCATCGCAAGGTCACGGTCTCCATCGGCTTGTCCGCCGCATCGGTCGGCGCGGGGAACGAGACGGGCTGGGTCAACACGCCGGACACGATCGACCCCTGCCCATGCGAAGCGTAGTTGAAGTCCGAGCACCCCGGCCCCTCGAGCACCGTCAGGTGCGGGGAGAGCGTGGCATGCACGACCGCGTCCGGGCAATCGTTCAGGCCGGTGATCCAGACGGTCATGGTGTACGTGAGGGGCTCGCCGGGCTTCACCTCGGCGGGGGCGTCGACGCCCAGCGACACCGAGGCGGGAAGGGTCACCTCCACGTTGCGGATCCGGTGCTCGGCCGTGGCGTCCCCGGTGGCGGCAGCGAAGGCGATCATGAACGGTTCCTTCAACTGCGCCCGCACGTCCAGGTCCTTGACGACCACGTTCGGCTCGGGACGGTCCGCACTCCACAGCGTCACCCTGAGGTGGCCGCCGGCCACCCACACCTGAGCGTGCCGGCCGTCCGCCCAGCCGCCTCGGAAGCCGCCCTCGACCGCCGCGCCGCCCAGCCAGGGGAAGCCCTCGAAGCGGCTGCCCGCGCCACGCACGCCGACGTCGTCCGGGCGGCGGTCCGTGCCGCCGGTGCCGGTGAGCCCCGTCGCGAAGTCGCCGAAGGTGTCGAAGCCGATGCCGACGTATCCGTCCGCCACACCCGACTCGTAGAGCTTCCCGTAGTTGACGAACGAGTAGCCCAGCCCGGCTCCGTGCGCCCCCGGGGCATCGGTACCGCTCTTGAGGAGAAGGACGGAGAAGCCGTCACCGAGGCCGCCGACGCCCTGCCCGCCGGTCACCGCGTAGTCGAAGTCGATGACGAGGTCGCTGCCGGCCGGGAACGACTCCGCGGACAGCAGGGCGAGGCCGGCCTGTTCCGGCTCGTCGGTGGTCAGCCGGAGTCCGTCGGCGTCGACCTGCACGCCTTTGGACAGTGTCCAATCGTTGCTGAGCGGGGAGCCGTCGAAGGGCTCGAAGAGGGGGTGCACCCCGGTCATGGTGGTCTCCTTCGTGGGGTCAGGACTTGACGATGGCGAGGTACTGCTGGGCGTCGGCGAGCGTGGTGACGGTGACGCCGCCGACCGTGTGCGGGAGCGTCTGGGGATTGGCCTGCTTCTTGATCGCCCAGCCGGAGAAGCCGTCCCAGTCGTTCTCCAGGGCCTTGATGAACGGGCGGTTGCCGACCGTGCCCGTCCAGCCGGCGGTGACGAGGCTCTGGATCCCGCTGAACCGGGCGGCCTCGCTGGTGTCCTGGATGAGGACGAGGAGCGCGTTGCAGGCCTTCGGGACGTCCAGCTTGGGGGGTGTGCCCGTGGTGGGGGCGGCGAGGTCGATGACGGACTGGTTGACCTTGTCGCGGCTGAGGGACACGCTGTCGCGCTCGACCGTTCCCTTGTTCTCCAGGGTGATGTAGCTGCCGTCGAACTTGGTGGGGACGGGGGTGGTGTGCCCGGTGGGGTTGTAGACGGGCTCAGGCTTGTCGGTGAGCGCGTAGAAGGTGTCGCCGGCCGGCAGGTACCAGCCGACGACGTACAGGTTGCTGGCCCGCACGATGAGGTCCACCCGGGCGCCCGTCCCGGCGGTCAGGTGCAGGGGGAACAAGTCGTTCACGGCCTCCGGCCGGGTGCGGTAGATGCCCTGGTAGAACACCTGCCCGTTGGTGGCGCGAAGGCGCAGGGCCTGGACGAAGTCCCGGTACGCGCCGGTGCCGGCGGTGCCGGTGGCGAGGACGGGGTCGGGATAGACAGCGGGCGACGGCGCACGGAAGGCGGCGGGGGTCGTGGCCCCGGTGGTGGCATGGGCAGCAACCGGGGTGACGGCACCGGAGGCGGCGAGGACGGCGGTGAACGCGACGGCGAGCAGGCGCGGGACTTGACGGTGCATGAGGGGGGCTCCTCGGTGATGCGGGGCCGCACGGGGCGGCGCGCCGAAAGTCGTCGGCATGCGCGCACGGCTGGTCCCCACCATCCAGCATGATCCGTGCACGATCCACCAGCAGGAGTCCGCCGTTCGACGTTGAATCGCAGCTGAACGGCCCAGGTCGGACGGCCTCCGGTGGCCGAAAGCAGGGTGATCGGCCCCGGCTCCTTCCCCACCCCCTACGAGCCGGTCCGAGAGGGCGGCGGCGGCTGGCTTCAGACCGTCTACACCAACCAGGCCCTCATCACCCGGCTCAACGGCCGTATCCGACCCGCCGACGCTCAACTCGCCCGAACCAAAGCCGAATGCGCCAGACCGGACCTCCGACACACCGAAGACCGCAGACCCGGCCTGCGGTTCCGAACGCCGGGCTCGGACTTCGCCGAACTCGCCACTACCGACGGCGACGGCGAACGGCGCCCAGGCCGCCGGAGCGTCCATCGGCTGTTTCGGGTCGGTCCGGCGCTACGTTCCGGTCCATGACCCTACGTGCCTTCCTGCTGGCCACCGCCCTGGCCGCAGCCGCCACCCCCGCGGCAACCGCCGCCCCCGCCACCTACTACCTCGACTGCCAGCCCGGTGACGACACCGCGGCCGGGACCTCACCCGACGCCCCCTGGCGGACCCTCGCCCAGGCCGGCGCCCACACCTTCGCCCCCGGCGAACGCCTCCTCCTCAAGCGCGGTACGGGATGCAAAGGCATGCTCACGCTCCACGGAAAGGGAGCGGACGGGGCGCCCGTCCGGATCGACGCCTACGGCAGCGAGAGCGAGAGCAAGCCGCACATCGAGGGTGGGGGCGCCCGCGCCGCGCTCCACCTCCTCAACACCGAACAGTGGGAGATCCGCAACCTCGACCTCTCCAACACCGGCCCCATCACCACCACCGACCACCGCGCGGGCCTCTACGTCGAACTCACCGACTACGGCGTCGCCCACCACTTCGTCGTCGAGGACGTCGACATCCACAACGTCAACGGGGACGACTCCAAGGACCCGGACCCAAGCGGGGGGATCCTCTTCGCCGCGAACGGGGACAAGACCCCCACCTGGTTCGACGACATCCGCGTCAGCCGCTCCACCGTCCGTACCGTCGACCGTACCGGCATCGGCACCTCCTCCACCTGGGGGCACAAGGCCGGGGCGAATCAAAGGCAGTCCACTGGAGTCACGTTCACGGACAACAAGGTGTACGACGTCGGGGGCGACGGCATCGTCGTGCAGGATTCGCGCGGCGCCCTCGTCGAGCACAACTACGTCGACGGGTTCAACATGCGGTCACCCAAGCACTACAACGCCGGTGTCTGGGCCTGGGACTCGGATGACGTGCTGTACCAGTACAACGAGGTCACCCATGGCCACGGGACGCTGGACTCCATGGCGTACGACATCGACGGCGGCAACAACCGCAACGTCTACCAGTACAACTACAGCCATGACAACGAGGGCGGATTCCTGCTCGTCTGCAACGACAAAAGTATGGAGAGCAAAGGGAATCGCGTCCACGACAACATCAGTATCAACGACCGGAATACGGACACGTCCTCCTACGGCGTCGTCACCGTCTCGTGCGCCGCTTCCATCGACACGCGCGTCTACCGCAACACCATCGTCACCGACCGGTCCGGCACCGAGCTCGTCCACAACAACGGCCTCACCGGCGTCATTTTCGAGGACAACGTGTTCGTGGGCGCGGCCGGCGGTGGCGCCCTCATCAGCGACGCCGACAGCACCTACAGCCACAACCTCTACTGGCCCACCGACTACAGCCGTGATGCCGCGGGCGTCCACGCCGATCCGATGTTCACGTCCGCCAAGCCGGTCGCCCCGGACGACGTACGCCTGAAGGACGGCTCACCCGCGCGCGGGGCCGGAATGGGAGGCGAGCACGACGGGGCCAAGCACGACTACTTCGGGAATCCGATTCCGAACCCGCCCAACATCGGTGCGGATCAGTCGAGTTGATCGGAGGCAGACCGCAGCGGAGCACTGTCGTGCCAGGCGGGCCGCGGGGGCAGCCGCGGGCCCGGACCGCGGTGGGTGCGGTCCGGGCCCGCGCTTGCGGCACTTGCTGCGACCGGTCGGGTCAGCACTACTTGAAGGAGCTGATCTTGCGGTTGATCCACGACGGGACCGCGGCCCACTGCACATGGAACCGGCGCCGACGACCTAAGTCGGCCGTCGGCGTTCGCGGGCGTGGGTGACGTTCGCGCTCGACGTCGGTCAGACGTCGCCGAACTCGCCGCTGCGGACGGTGGCGACGAAGGATTTCCAGGCCTCGGAGGGGAAGACGAGAGCCGGGCCGTGAGGGTCCTTGGAGTCACGGACGGGAGCAAGATCAGGGAAGTCGGCAGCGACCTCCACGCAGTTGCCGCCGTTGTTGGAGTACGAGGACGTGGCCCGGCAAGCACCGGGCAGGTCCACGCGGTCAGCTATGGCGCACCTCTCGGGTCTGGGAACAGTGCCGGCCGAGCGGGGTCAGCCGGTGCAGGTCGCGGCGCCCACCAGCTTCTCGAAGGCCTTCCGGGTGGGCAGCGGGGTCGAGAGGCCACTGTTGTTCATCGAGACGGAGAGCTGACGGCGCAGGTCGGGGCTGGTGTACAGGAAGGTGCTGAAGCCCGGGATGCCGCCCGTGTGGCCCCAGAGCTCACCGCAGTCGGTGGTGGTCCGTTCCAGGCCCAGGCCGTACCCGCCCTGGCTCTGCGGGGTGACCGTCATCATCTCGGCGAGCTGCGGCCGGGGCAGTAGCCGTCCGCCGAGCAGGGCGGTGATGAAGGTGTTGAGGTCGGCGGTGGTGGAGATCCCGGCGCCGGCCGCGCCCGCCATGCTCGGGTCCAGGTCGGTGACGTCCACGCGGCCGGTGGGCAGGTCGAAGTAGCCGTGCGCGTGCGGGCCGGGGACGGCCGTCTCGTGGTCGGGCATGGACGTGCCGGTCAGGCCCAGCGGGCGGATGACGCGACGCTCCACCTCCTGCTGCCAGGTGCGGCCGGTGGTCCGCTCGATGATCTGTCCGGCCAGGATGTAGTCGGTGTTGGAGTAGTGGTAGCCCTGGCCGGGCGGGAAGTACGCCGGGTGGCTGTCGGCCAGGGCGATGAGCTGCTGCGGTGTCCAGCGGGTGTAGCGGCCGGACTCCAGCCATCGTTCGAGGGAACCGGGCGCCGTGGGGTCGAAGGCGTGGTCCTCGGTGTAGTCGAACAGCCCGCTGGTGTGGTTGAGCAGCCGGCGCAGGGTGATGTTCTCGCCGTTCGGCACCGCGCCCGGCAGCAGCCGCTCCACCGGGTCGTCCAGGCCCAGCCGTCCCTCGGCGACCAGTTGGAGGACGACGGTGGAGACGAAGGTCTTGGTCACGCTGCCGATCCGGAACCGGCCGGTCGCCGAGGCGGGGGCGCCGGTCGCGTCGTCGGCGGTACCGGCGGCGCCCTTCCACCGGGTGCGGCCGTACTCGCCGACCCGGGCGAGTGAGGCCGAGGCGCCGCCGGAGTCGACGATGGCCTGCACCGCGGCGTCCAGGGCCCTGGGGTCGACGCCCTTGCGCGGCCCCAGGCCTGCGGCGTCCTGCGCCGGGTCCTGGGCAGCGGTCACCGTCACCACTCCGACAGGCACCGCTGTACCGAGGGCACCGGCCACCGGGGCCGTCACCCCCACCAGGCCCGCGCCCGCCAGCGCGAGCGCCACCAGGCGCGCGGCCGGGCGGCCGCGCCGGTGCCCCGTGCGCCCGCGACCGCCCGGACCCGTTCCGCCCCTGTGTTCCGCCATGCCCGTCCGCCTTCCCGTGTCCATGCCGAAGGACGCATACAACACCCTTGTTAATGACGGCAACTGACACATTGACAGCTGAACGGGCACCGGGTCGTCAGCCCACGGTCCGGACCGGCTCCGACCCTGGACCTACCTTCGAACGATGAGCTGCTCCCCCTCAGGGATGGGCCACCCCCTAGGGTCGGTCAGGGGCACCCCGCCCGCAGGGGCCGTCAGTCAGTCAGACCTCACCGAACTCACCACTGCGAACGGCGGCGACGAACGACGCCCAGGCCTCGGACGGAAAGACGAGAGCCGGGCCGTGAGGGTCCTTGGAGTCACGAACGGGAGCCAGGCCAGAGAAGTTGTGGGCCACCTCGACACACTGTCCACCATTGCCGCTGTAGCTGCTCTTGCTCCAAGAAGCACCTGCCAGGTCAACATTCTCACTCATGCCGAGTCCCTTCACACCTCGCCGGCCACTCAACGATGCTGCACCACGACTGAGCAGCAGCCGCGCTACCGGGCTTTTCTACCCGCCACTGCCTCCACCAAAGCCGCAGGCCCGGGCCATGAACGGCCCGGGCCTGCGGTTCAAGACTCTGGATCAGACATCGCCGAACTCGCCGCTGCGGACGGCGGCGACGAACGACGCCCAAGCCTCGGACGGAAAGACCAGCGCCGGCCCCTGAGGGTCCTTGGAGTCACGGACAGGAGCGAGGCCCGGGAAGTCGGCGGTGACCTCCACGCAGTTGCCGCCATTGTTGGAGTACGAGGACTTGACCCAGCAAGCGCCGGTCAGATCTACCCGGTCAGCCATGACGCCCCTCTCAGACCTCACCGAACTCACCACTGCGGACGGCAGCGACGAACGACGCCCACGCCTCGGACGGAAAAACGAGGGCCGGGCCGTGAGGGTCCTTGGAGTCACGAACGGGGGCCAGGCCGGGGAAGTCTGCTGTTACCTCGACGCAGGTTCCGCCATTGTTGCTGTAGCTGCTCTTGCTCCAAGAAGCACCTGTCAGGTCAACGTTCTCACTCATGCCGAGTCCCTTCACACCTCGCCGGCCACTCAACGATGCTGCACCACGACTGAGCAGCAACCGTGCTACCGGACCTTTCTACCCGCCACTGCCTCCACCAACGCCGCTGGCCCGGACCGGTCGCGGTCCGGGCCAGCGGGTTCAGACCTCGCCGAACTCCCCCCTGCGGGCTGCGACGACGAACGACTCCCACTCTTTGGCCGGGAAGACGAGGGCAGGCCCCTTCGGGTCCTTGGAGTCTCGGACTGGCATGACGCCCGGGTAGCCGTCTGCAACTTCAATGCAGCCACCTTGCCCGTTGCTGTATGTACTCTTCCGCCACCCGGCACCGGTCAGGTCAAGTTGCATAGCGTTCAAAATCCTTCCGCGCTTCCCGGATCGCGACCAGGCTGTCCGGTTGGTTCCGTGCGTTCACTTGGAGTCGATCGTACTTACCGGCCCACGCTGACACGACCTCGGCATCCTGCTCCAGGAAGCCCCGCTGAAGCGTTTCGGTATACCCAACCATGGCCCGGTTCGGCAAGGTAAGCAGCGTGACCGAATGAGAGAAGGGCCGCTCCTCACCAAGCGCATAGGGGGCAACCTGCACGACGATGCCGGGTCGTGCAGCCAGGCGCTCCAAGAACTTCAACTGGCGTGCCATGACAGCCGGTCCGCCGATCGGACGCCTCAAGGCTGATTCGTCGAGAACCACGTGGATCACCGATGTTCGATCGAGAAGCTGCTGTCGCGCGGACAGCAGCCTGAGACGCTCGTCTGCCTGCTCCTGGGTTGCTTCGCCGCGCCTAACGGGTGCCGACTCGTAAGCAGCGCTGTAGTCCGAGTGCTGAAGTATGCCAGGCACCATGTCAATCTCGAAGAGTCGGATAGCCAGGGCCTCACGCTCTTTGGCCGCGAACTCGGGAAACCCCGGAATCAATGATCCATTCTTCCAACTCCACCACAGGAGTTCGAGCGAGCCATCTGTCCCCAAGGCAGCCTCACAGAGCTTGACGAAGTTTAAGCTCGGAGCCTGCTTTCCCGTCTCCACGTTCGAGATGTAGACGTTCGAGTACCCGACCAGCTTCCCCAGCTCGGCCTGAGTCAACCCTTTGACATCCCGTGACGTGCGGATATGAACAACGAGGGCTGCCAGGGGTGATGACGTTGGATCAAGTGTGCGACGGTTCACGATCACCCTCAACTTAAAGTCAGAGCGATTAGAGAGTTCAAACGCTTCCGATCGTAGGGGATGAACCCCCACCATGGCTACACCCGGTGATTCGCCGGGCGCACAGCGCAACATCCTGGGCTCCCTCGCGCCCTCCGGGGAAATCACACCCGGTGCCTGTGGGACGTCGCACCGTCGACCGCTGTGACCGTCAAACCCTCATGCCTGGAGCAGAGTTGAGCACGACCCGCATCACGACCAAGCCCCCCACCCGCCGCTCGGGCCATCACACCCTCGTCCTCCGCGAGGACCCCGACGGCTCGCACGACCTCTCCGTCCTCCTCCTCGAACCCATCGACACGGACGGCCTCACCCTCCCCGGCGGCCTCGCCGAACAGGGCGAACTCCTCCACCTCGCAGCCCGCCGGCACCTCGAAACCGAAACCGGGCTCGTCCTTCCCCTCCGCACCATCCTCACCATCGACTACACCCCCGCCGCCGACACCCCCGAGAGCCTCGACCTCGTCTACGCGGGCGGAATGCTCACACCCCGGCAAGCCGACAACGTCCGCCACCACCAGCCACCGCAGCGGATCCGCACCCTCCACTGGATCCCCCGGTCCGGCCTCCGCAACGCCATGACCACCGACCACCACCGCCGCGTCGAAGACGCCTGGGACGCCTGGGAACACGGCACCGGCCTCCCCCTCCTCATCCACGGCGTCCCCGTTCCGGTCGGCTGACCACAACCCCCCGACCGGCAACACCCCCCTTCGCACCCCCTCCCTCCGAGGTCCCCCCATGCTCACCAACCGCCGCCCCCGCATGTTCGTCGCCCGCCTCGACTCCCGCACCGAATCCACGCCCCTGGCCCGCTACCTGCTCCGCGCCTACCTCTCCGGCCTGTCCGACGGAGAGCGCTACACCGACACCGCCGAACTCCTCCTCAGCGAACTCTTCGCCAACGCCGTCCAGCACACCCACACCCCCGACGACCACCACATCGAAATCCGCTTCACCCTCACCCCCGACCACCTCCTGCGCATCGAAGTCCACGACGCCGACACCGAACACCCCACGCTCCGCGCGGCCGCCCCGGACGACGAGCACGGGCGCGGACTCTTCCTCGTCAACGAACTCGCCCACCGCTGGGGCAGCGCCACCCTCCCCGACGGCATCGGCAAGTTCACCTGGGCCCTCATCACCCCCGCCGTCACCCCCTCCCTCCTCACCGCTTGAAAGCCCGACCCTCCATGAACCTCACCACCGTCGCCCGCCACGCGCTCACCCGCGGCCACACCCCCGCCGCCACCTACGCGCTCCTCGCCCGCCGCACCCAGAAGCCCCTGCCCTCCGCCCGCGCCGTCTGCCTCGCCCTGGCCATCCCGCTCGCCGAGACCACCCGCCGCCTCGCCGAATGCCACGACGCTCTCCTCGCCGACCCCCGCCCGAACTCCGAAACCGACACCGGCGAAGTCCTCGAAGCCCTCGGCATCTTCGACATCCCCAAGTCCCTCACCGACACCGAACTCGCCGTCGTCGACCTGTTCCTGACCGCGATCGGCGCCATGGGCGGCATCCGCCCCGGCCACCAGCACGGCCTCCAGCGCTGGTTCACCACCGGCAACCTCACCACCGCCTACCTCTCCCTCGCCGCCGCCCGCCCCCTCCCCCGCACCGGCAACCCCACCCAGTACTGGACCACCCTCGTCACAGCCGGCGAACTCCTCACCACCACCCCCAACCCCGACCCCCGCATCAAATACGCCCTCACCCACTGCCGCACCCAAACCACCACCCAGCACCAGAAGTCGACCCCACCGACTTCCCGTGCACCGGGCCGGCTCACAGGACCTTGAGCGACAAGACCGCAGGCCCGGACCGCAGTGGATGCGGTCCGGGCCTGCGCTTGCGGCACGTTCTGTGCCCGGTCGGGTCAGCAGTACTTGAAGGAGCTGATCTTGTCGTTGATCCACGACGGCAGGGAGGGCCACTGCTCGTGGGGGCCGACCTTGAACTCCGCGCCGCCGTAGTCGTTGTGCTCGTAGAAGCAGATGTGGCTCCCCGTGTTGTTCAGCACGGAGGAAGTGATGTCCTGCATCCCCTTCCAGAAGGCGCCGTCCTTCTCCAGCTTGCCCAGGTCACCGATGTTCTGGTCCGAGGCGAGCGACCCGAACTTGTAGGAGGGGCCGGTGTTGCCGACGAAACCGTTCTCGGACCACAGGCAGACGTAGTTGGTGGGGCACGCCCCTGCGCCCTGCCCGACGCCGAGGATCGTGTTGGCGCTGGCGGATCCCGCCACGGTCACGACCAGCCCGACGGCGGTGGCGGCGGCCAGGCCGAGCCTGGTCAGGTTCTTGGAAAGCTTCATGACGATCCGTTCAGGTCTAGGTGAGAGGGAAAGGCGGGCGGCGTCAGCAGTACTTGAAGGAGCTGATCTTGTCGTTGATCCACGACGGCAGGGAGGGCCACTGCTCGTGGGGGCCGACCTTGAACTCCGCGCCGCCGTAGTTGTTGTGCTCGTAGAAGCAGATGTGGCTCCCGGTGTTGTTCACCACCGACGAGGCGATGTCCTGCATGCCCTTGTCGGTGCTGGAAACCTTCTGGAGCTTGCCCATGTCGCCGGTGTTCTGGTCCGACGCGAAGGCCCCGAACTTGGCGTTGTTGTAGAACGTGCCCTCGATGAAGTTGCCCTCCGACCACAGGCAGATGTAGCCGCTGGGGCACGACCCGGCCCCGTGGCCCATGTTGTAGACGTTGGTGGCGCTCGCGGAGGTGGCCCCGGTCACGAGCAGCCCGACGGCGGCGGCGGTGACCAGGCTGAGCTTGGCCAGGTTCTTGGAGAGCTTCATGACGATCCGTTCAGGTCGAGGGAGGGAAGGGAGGGAAGGGAACACGAGGGATCAGCAGAACTTGAAGGAGCTGATCTTGTCGTTGATCCACGACGGGACCGAGGCCCACTGCTCGTGGGGGCCGACCTTGAACTCCGCGCCGCCGTAGTTGTTGTGCTCGTAGAAGCAGATGTGGCTCCCGGTGTTGTTCACGAGCGAGGAGGCCTCGTCCGTCATGCCCTTCCAGCGGTGCTCGTCGGTCAGCAGCTTGATGGCCGCCATGTCCGGGATGTTCTGGTTCGCGCCGATGGCCCCGTAGTCGGTGCCGCCCTTCGGGTTCCCCACGATGAAGTTGTTCTCGCTCCACAGGCACACCCAGTTGGCGGGGCACTTGCCGGCGCCGGTCTGGATCGAGGTGAGGACGTCGGCGCTCGCGCTCGTCGTCGTGGCGGCGAGCACGCCGGCCACCGTGGCGGCACCCACCGCGAGCCGCATCGCCGTCTTCCGCAGGTTCATGAATGATCTCCTCTGCTCTCTGCATTCCTGGGGGCGCTCCGGCGCTTCGCTCGCGGAGCAACACCACCACTGTGGCGGGGAGGGCAGGGGGCAGGCATCGGTCATCCGACTGCTTCCGGTACCGACGCACACCGACGCACGACGACCTAGCCGGCCCGTCGGCGTCCGCGGCTTAGGTATCCCCGCACTGTCGTAGGTCGTCGGGGTGGCCGCGCGGACGGACCCGGCCGGGGACCGTCGGGCGAGGGGCGGAAGGCGCCGGCGGTTTCCCGGGTGCACCCGCAGGCCCGGGCCGCCTCCAACGGGGCGGTCCGGGCCTGCGGTTCGTCCGTGCGGTGGGCGGTCAGGGGCGGGCGGCGGTCACCAGCCAGGCTGCCGTGCGCAGGTGGACGCCGGTGGGCCGCTCGTACGGGGCGAGGGCGGCGGCCAGGGCGGCGCGGGCCAGGTCGGCGCCGTTCGGACCGTCGGCGCCGTC
>NZ_MSJQ01000352.1 GCF_014596515.1 Streptomyces sp. CBMA156 | reverse complement strand
CCCGCCCGGCTTCGGCCCGCCGCCGATCGGCTCGTACGCCGCCCCGCAGCCGCCCACCGGGGCCCCGACCGCGCCGGTGCCGCCCACCCCGCCGACCGTCCGGCTCCGGCCGGAGCCGCCGTCCCACGACACCCCGCCGCCCGGCCCCGTGGTGAGCTCCGACCCGGCGCCCGCACCGGAAGCCGGACGCAGGGGCGGGGTGTCCTGGAAGGTGCTGCTCACCGTCGCGCTGGTGATGGCGGTCGGCGGCACCGCGGGCGGCGTGGTGCTGATGAAGAAGCTGGGCGACGACGGCAAGAAGGACGACAAGCCGGCCGCCGCGGCCACCGTGTCCCAGAGCCAGGAGCCGACGAAGCCGAGCTCCTCCCCCAGCGCGTCCCCCTCCGCCGTCGCCTCCGCCACCCCTTCCGCCGCCCCGGTGACGGCCGCGCCCTCGAAGTCCGGGCAGAGCACCGTCTCGGCCCCGGCCCGCCCGGCCGGCTACTCCGCGATGCTGGACAAGAAGTCGCTGGCGATCCCCAGCGCCGAGTACTCCTCCGACGCCTACCGGATCGACCTGGACTCCGGCACCGTGGTGCCCCGCTCCACCGACCTCAAGTGGGGCCTCGGGGTGATCAACGCCGGCGGCACCGGCGGCAACCGGGCCAACTCCTTCACCAGCTACGGCGACGACAAGTCGGACTTCGCGGTGATCACCGAGCCGGCCGTCACCGCCGAGGAGTGCGCCGCCGCGATCGACTCCCGGCCTGACACCGACCTCTCGTTCAACCGGGCCGCGCCGGGCCGCCTGCTGTGCGTCCGCGACCGGGTCACCCGCAACGTCGCCATCGCGGCGATCGAGCAGGCCGACCCGGTCTCCGGGGCCGCCAAGGTCACCGTCAGCACCTGGCGGGCGAGCTGACCGGACTATCCTGACCAGGTCAATCCCCACCGGACCGGAGCGAACCGTGTACTTCACCGACCGTGGCATCGAGGAGCTGGAGAACCGGCGCGGCGAGGAGGAGGTCACCTTCGGGTGGCTGGCCGAGCAGCTGCGCACGTTCGTCGACCTCAACCCGGACTTCGAGGTCCCGGTCGAGCGGCTGGCCACCTGGCTCGCGCGGCTCGACGACGAGGACGACGAGTGACCGGGTGACGCCCGCCGAGGGCCCGGGAGGCAACCGCCTCCCGGGCCCCGCGCATGTTCGGGCGCCGTTCCGAACGCCCCCCGTAGGGGAGACCTCGGGGACGGATCGGGGATGGATCGGGGTCGGGACGGGGGTGCACACGCTTGACTCTGCCAGCACGCGATATATCGTCTTTAAAAGAGAACGCGATACATCGCGATCGACGAGGGAGGCGGCAGAGATGAGCCAGTGGACGGTCGACGGCCCCGAGAGGATCACCTTCGACGAGACGGTGCGCGCGCTGCACGTGCGGACCATCGAGGGCACCGTGAACGTGGTGGCGGCCGAGGGCCCGGCCCGCCTGGAGATCACCGAGCTCGTCGGCGACCCGCTGCACGTGACCCTGGTGGACGGCGTCCTGACGGTCACTTACAAGGACATCAACAGCTGGGGCGAGTTCGGTGACTGGCTCAAGTCGGTCGGCTCGGTGAAGAGCTTCTTCGGCTCCCTCAAGCGCAAGCGGATCGCCGGCGTGACGGTGACCGTCCCGGCCGAGGTCGAGGTCAAGGTCGGCACCGTGTCGGCCCACGCCACCGTCAGCGGCGTCGACGGGCACGTCTCGGTGCAGAGCGCCAACGGCGACACCACCCTCGCCGGGGTGACCGGCCGGATCGACGCCAGCACCGTCACCGGCGACGTGGACGCCCAGGCCGTCGGCGGCCGGCTCAAGGTCAACACCGTCTCCGGGCAGCTCACCGTGATCGCCGGCACCGCCGACCGGGTCCAGGCCAACACCGTCACCGGCGCCGTCACCCTGGACCTCGACGTGGCCGGCGAGACCGAGGTCAAGGTCAACACGGTCAGCGGCGCGGTCGTGGTCCGCATCCCCTCGCTGGCCGACGCCACCGTCGAGGCCGGCTCCACCAGCGGCGACGTCTCCAGCACCTTCGAGGAACTCCAGATGAGCAGCACCTGGGGCGCCAAGAAGATCTCCGGCCGGCTCGGCGAGGGCCGCGGCAGCCTCCACGTCACCACCGTCTCCGGCGCGGTCACCGTGCTGCGCCGCCCCGAGTCCGAGGACGAGGGCCCGGTGGTGGTCAAGGAGCTGCCGGCCGGCCCCGGTACGCCGAACCTCACGAAGGAGGCCTGAGATGACTCCCGTGTTCGGCCACGGCCGGCTGCGGCTCTACCTGCTGAAGCTGCTGGACGAGGCGCCGCGGCACGGCTACGAGGTGATCCGGCTGCTGGAGGAGCGGTTCCAGGGCCTGTACGCCCCCTCCGCCGGGACGGTCTACCCGCGACTGGCCAAGCTCGAACAGGAGGGCCTGGTCAGCCACAGCACCGAGGGCGGCCGCAAGGTGTACCGGCTGACCGACGCCGGCCGCACCGAACTCGAAGCCAGACAGGGCGAGTTGGACGACCTGGAGCTGGAGATCCACGACTCCGTGGCACAGCTCGCCGGGGCGATCCGCGAGGACGTCAGGGACAGCGCCAAGGACCTGCGCGAGGAGCTGTGGAACGCCGCCAAGCAGGCGCCCCGGCCGGAGCGCACCGAAGGCGGCGACCCGTGGGCCGGGCCCTGGGGCGACAACGAGTCCTGGCAGCGCGCCAAGGAGGAGTTCGCCCAGTTCAAGCAGCAGGCCAAGGAACAGGCCAAGCGCGCGCGGGAGCAGGAGAAGGCCGCCAAGGCCAAGGCGAAGGCCGCCGAGGCGGAGGCCCGCCGGCTGCGCGAGCAGGCCAAGGCCTCGCGCAACGCCGCGCAGCAGGAGGCGCTGCGGATCAAGCGCCGGGTCGAGCAGCAGGTGCGCGAGCACGCCGCGAAGGGCGACTGGCCGACCGGGCTGGCCGAGGGCCTGTCCGAGCTGACCAAGAGCCTGGCCGGGCTGGCCGACGCGGCCCGCTGGGGCCAGGGCGCGGAGGGGCCGGCCGCACCGGCCGACGCCGCCGAGCAGGTCACCGTGACCAGGATCGACCTGGACGAGGACGGGCCCGGCACCCCGGCCGACCTTCCGGCGTGGGCCCGCACCGACCCGGCCGGGGACCCGGCCCGCGAGCTGGAGCGGCTGCTCGACCGCTTCCGCGACCAGGTCCGCGACACGGCCAGGGACGGCGGAGTGAGCGCGGACAAGCTGGCCGAGGCCCAGGCGGTGCTGGGCGCCGCGGGCGAGCGGCTGAAGCGGCTGCTCGGCTGAGCCGGCCGCGGGAACCGGACGGCGTCGGTGGCCCGGTGCTCCCCGACGGGGACACCGGGCCGCCGCGCGTCACGACGCCGGAGCCTCAGGGCCTCAGGGCCTCAGGGCCTCAGGACGATCTTCCCGAAGACGTCCCCCTCGGCGAGCCGGGCGAAGCCGTCCCTGGCCTCGGCCAGCGGCAGCACCGAGTCGATCACCGGCCGGACGCCGGTGTTGGCGCAGAACGAGAGCAGCCCGGCCAGCTCCTCCTTGGTGCCCATGGTCGAGCCGATCACCCTGAGCTCCAGGAAGAAGATCCGGTTCAGCTCGACCGCGCTCGGGTCGGGGCCCGAGGTGGCCCCGGAGATGACGATGGTGCCGCCCGGGCGCAGCGACTTCACCGAGTGCGACCAGGTCGCGGCGCCGACCGTCTCCAGGACCGCGTCCACCCGCTCCGGCAGCCGGGCGCCGCTCTCGAAGGCCGCGTCGGCGCCGAGTTCCACCGCCCTGGCGCGCTTGGCCTCGTTCCGTCCGGTGACCCAGACCCGCAGGCCGGCCGCCTTGCCGAGGACGATCAGCGCGGTCGCCACCCCGCCGCCCGCCCCCTGCACCAGGACGGTGTCACCGGGCTTGACCCCGGCGTTGGTGAACAGCATCCGGTAGGCCGTCAGCCAGGCGGTGGGCAGGCAGGCGGCCTGCTCGAAGCTCAGCCCGGCGGGCTTGGGCAGCAGGTTCCAGGTGGGCACCGCGACCCGCTGGGCGAAGGTGCCCTGGTAGCGCTCGGTCAGGATGGAGCGCGGCTCGTCCGGGCCGACCCCGTGGCCGCTCTGGCCGATCACCGAGTGCAGGACCACCTCGTTGCCGTGCTCGTCGACGCCGGCGGCGTCGCAGCCGAGGATCATCGGCAGCCTCTCGGCGGGCAGGCCGACCCCGCGCAACGACCACAGGTCGTGGTGGTTGAGGCTGGCGGCCCTGACCGTGACCACGCTCCAGCCCGGACGGGCCTGCGGCTCGGGGAGGTCGCCCAGCTCCAGCCCGCTCAGCGGGTCGGCGGCGTCGGTACGTGCGGCGTAGGCAGCGAACATGCCCCGGACGATAGCCCCGACGGCCGGGGCCGGGAACCACGCGGACGTGTGACGCGTGTCCCGGCCCCGGGCCGTCGGCCGGATGTGCGGCCGGATCGTCAGATCCGCGCCACGCCCTCCGCCCGGGCGGCTTCGGCGACGGCCTTGGTGACGGCCGGCGCGACCCGCTCGTCGAACGGCGAGGGGATGACCTTCTGCGGCGTCAGCTCGTCGGCCACGACGCCGGCCAGCGCCTTGGCGGCGGCCAGCTTCATGCCCTCGGTGATCCGGGAGGCGCGGACCTGGAGGGCGCCCGCGAAGATGCCGGGGAAGGCCAGCACGTTGTTGATCTGGTTCGGGAAGTCGCTGCGGCCGGTGGCGACCACCGCGGCGTACCTGTGCGCGACCTCGGGGTGGATCTCCGGGTTGGGGTTGGCCATCGCGAAGACGAACGCGCCCTCGGCCATGGTCGCGACGACCTCCTCCGGCACGGTGCCGCCGGAGACGCCGATGAACACGTCGGCGCCGGCCAGCGCGTCGGCCAGCGAGCCCTTGAGGCCGGAGCGGTTGGTCCGCCCGGCGATCTCGGCCTTGACGTCGGTGAGATCGCCGCGGCCCTCGTACACCACGCCCTTGCGGTCGCAGACGGCCACGTCGCCGATGCCGGCCGCGACCAGCATCTTGGCGATGGCGATGCCGGCCGCGCCGGCGCCGGAGATGACGGCCCGCAGCGAGCCGATCTCACGGCCGGTCACCTTGGCCGCGTTCCACAGGGCGGCGGTGGTGACGATCGCGGTGCCGTGCTGGTCGTCGTGGAAGACCGGGATGTCCAGGGCCTCCTGGAGCCGGCGCTCGATCTCGAAGCAGCGGGGAGCGGAGATGTCCTCCAGGTTGACGCCGCCGAACGAGGGCGCCAGCCGGACCACGGTCTCGACGATCTCGTCGACCCCGGTGCAGGCGAGCGCGATCGGCACCGCGTCCACGCCGCCGAACTGCTTGAACAGGATGGCCTTGCCCTCCATCACGGGCAGCGAGGCCTGCGGGCCGATGTCGCCGAGGCCCAGCACCGCGGTGCCGTCGGTGACCACCGCGACGGTGTTGGACTTCCAGGTGTAGTCGTTGACCAGCTCGGGCTGCTCGGCGATGGCCGTGCAGACCCGCGCGACACCGGGGGTGTAGGCGAGGGACAGGTCGTCCGCGTCGCGCACCGGGACGGTCGCCCGGATCTCCATCTTGCCGCCGCGGTGGAGCGCGAAGACCGCGTCGACCGGATCGTCGGTGTCCTGGGTGCTGCTGTGAATGATCTCCGCTGCCACGATGACCTCTTCGTCATTGATCGGCGAGGACGCACGGGCCGACGGACAGGACGACCCGTCCGGAAACCGGAAACCGGGTACGCCGAAGCGGGCCCGGGTGTTCAGGGTCGGGGCGCTGCCGTCGGGCGGCGCCCTCGGATGAGGGTTTTATGGGGTCTGGTGTTGCCCGCGTTTTGCTTCCGGGCCGAGCCTAGGTCGGACGGAGGCATCGCACCTATGCCTTTTCGTCCTCGTCACGCACGGTTCATCGCCGCGCCGTCGCGCTCAGGGGCCCGGAGTCGGAAACACCGGGCTCCGGCGGCGGCGGACGGCGTGAGCGCACGCGTACCCGCAGGAGTGAAACAGATCCGAAGGGAGTCGGAGCCCCGGATACGGAGCCGCGTTGAGGCTTCCGTTCCTGAGCACCCCGAGCCTGTCGGGGCTCGTCGGTCTGGTTCGAGCGTTCGGGGGTCACCCGGTGACGAATTCTGACACACCCGCCGGTGGGCCCGGCAGGCCGGGACCACCGGCGGCGGCATCCGGGCCGCGAGCGGCGGGCCTCCGGGAACGACACCGACCGGTACGCATACTTATGCGCAGAGTGACAGGGTCACGGAATAAGTCCGAATAGCGGACAGCGTGACCCCTCGTTATCCGATTTTGATCTGGATGAGGGCCACCTGACCGTCATCAGATGGCAGGATTCCCCCCATCTCGGATCGAGCCGGCCCCTGGTCGAGGCGGTTCGGTCAACGTCCACCTCGGCGGAGGGTGGCGGAAGCAGTACCTCGTAAGGCCCCGGGTGGCTCCCGCGCACCCGGGCAACTGCACGACCCGGCCTGCACGTACGACGACGTACGGCAACACGCACCCGTACCCGGACGTCCGGCTCGCTGTTCCGGTGCGCCGCTCCCGCGGCGCGCTCCGCCCGACCTCTCTCCCCCAGGATGGAGATCCCCCTTCATGACCGCCCGTACCCAGCGCAACCGGCTCTTCGCAGCCGGCGTGGTCGCCGCCTCCGTCTCCCTCGTGCTGACCGGTTGCAGCAGCAGCAAGACCGAGAGCGGCGGCGCCCCCAACGCCTCCGCCACCGTCAACGAGGTCAAGGCCGACCCCAAGCTCGCCGCGCTCGTCCCGGACGACGTCAAGGCGGCCGGCAAGCTCGTGGTGGGCGCCGACGCGTCGTACGCGCCGGACGAGTTCAAGGACGACAGCGGCAAGGTCATCGGCATGGACGTCGACCTGGCCAACGCCATCGCCGCCAAGCTCGGGCTGAAGGCCGAGGTGCAGGACTCCGGCTTCACCGCGATCATCCCCGGCATCCAGTCGAACAAGTTCCAGCTCGGCATGTCGTCCTTCACGGACAACAAGGAGCGCGAGCAGATCGTCGACATGGTCACCTACTTCAACTCCGGCAGCGCCGTCGCGGTGAAGAAGGGCAACCCGGAGAAGGTCGACCCGAAGGACCTCTGCGGCAAGAAGGTCGCCGTCCAGACCGGCACCACCCAGGCCGACGAGATCAAGGACACCCGCGACCCCGACTGCACCAAGGCCGGCAAGCCGGGCGTCCAGAACGGCGGCGACAAGTTCGACCTCCAGACGGACGTCACCAACGCCGTGGTCTCCGGGCGCGACCAGGCGCTGATGGCCGACTCCCAGGTCGTCGACTACGCGATCAAGCAGTCCGGCGGCCAGCTGGAGAAGGTCGGCGAGACCTACGGCACGGCCCCCTACGGCGTCGCCCTGTCCAAGGGCTCCAAGCTCACCCCGGCCATCCAGGGCGCCGTCCAGTCGCTGATCGACGACGGCACCTACAAGCAGATCCTCACCAAGTGGGGCGTCGAGGCCGGTGCCATCGAAAAGTCGGCCGTCAACGGCGCCGTCAGCTGACCCTCGTACGCTTCATCTTCTCCCCCGAGGCCACACCGTGAACTCTTTGGACAAGGGGACGGCGCAGAGGGGGCGGCCTGAGATCATCAAGGCCGTCCCGGTCCGCCACCCCGGACGCTGGGCGGGCGCCGTCGTCATCGCCGTGCTCGCGGCCATGCTGCTGAGCGCCGCCTTCACCAACCCCGCCTTCAAGTGGGACATCGTCGGTCAGTACCTGTTCCACGACAGCATCATGCACGGCCTGCTGGTGACGCTGGAACTGACCGTGCTCGCCATGCTCATGGGCGTGGTCGGCGGCATCATCCTCGCGGTGATGCGGCTGTCCCCGAACCCGCTGCTGGCCGGTGTCGCCTGGGTCTACATCTGGATCTTCCGCGGCACCCCGGTCCTGGTGCAGCTGGTGTTCTGGAACTTCCTCGGCCTGATCTGGGCCAAGCTGTCGATCGGCGTCCCGTGGGGGCCGGAGTTCTGGTCCGAGCAGACCAACGTGCTGATCCCGACGTTCGTCGCGGCACTGCTGGGCCTCGGCCTCAACGAGGCCGCCTACATGGCGGAGATCGTCCGCGGCGGCATCCAGTCGGTGGACGAGGGCCAGGCCGAGGCCTCGCACGCGCTCGGCATGAGCCGGTTCCAGACCATGCGCCGGATCGTCCTGCCGCAGGCCATGCGGGTGATCATCCCGCCGACCGGCAACGAGACCATCTCGATGCTCAAGACCACCTCGCTGGTCTCGGTGATCTCCCTGGAGGAGATCTTCCGGGCCGGCCAGGTCATCTACTCCAGGAACTACCAGAACATCCCGCTGCTGATCGTGGTCAGCCTCTGGTACCTGTTCTTCACCTCGGTGCTGACCATCGGTCAGTACTACATCGAGCGCCACTACGCCCGAGGCTCCAACCGCACCCTCCCGCCCACCCCGCTGCAACGGCTGCGGGGACTGTTCGCCGGGAAGCCCGCCCCGAAGACGAGTGCCGACGTCGTTCCCGGCCTCGAGGGAGGTGGTCACGTATGACCGACCTGACCAAGACCCCGGCCGGCGCCGCCGCGTCCGCCGAGCCCATGGTCCGCGCCGAGAACGTGCACAAGTCCTACGGCCTGGTCGAGGTGCTCAAGGGCATCGACCTGGAGGTCAGGAAGGGCGAGGTGTTCTGCCTGATCGGCCCGTCCGGCTCCGGCAAGTCGACCTTCCTGCGGTGCATCAACCACCTGGAGAAGATCAACGGCGGCCGGCTCTGGGTGGACGGCGAGCTGGTCGGCTACCGGCAGAAGGGCGACCGGCTGCACGAGCTCAAGGACCGCGAGGTCGCGCTCAAGCGGCGCGACATCGGCATGGTCTTCCAGCGCTTCAACCTGTTCCCGCACATGACCGCCGTCGAGAACGTCATGGAGGCGCCGGTCCAGGTCAAGGGCGAGAGCAGGGCCGACGCCCGCGAGCGCGGGATGGCCCTGCTGGAGCGGGTCGGCCTCGCCGACAAGGCGCGGAACTACCCCTCGCAGCTCTCCGGCGGCCAGCAGCAGCGCGTCGCGATCGCCCGCGCGCTGGCCATGAAGCCCAAGCTGATGCTCTTCGACGAGCCCACCTCGGCGCTCGACCCGGAGCTGGTCGGCGACGTCCTGGACGTCATGCGCGGCCTCGCCGAGGAGGGCATGACCATGGTGGTCGTCACCCACGAGATGGGTTTCGCCCGCGAGGTCGGCGACGCGCTGGTGTTCATGGACGGCGGCGTGGTGGTCGAGTCCGGCAACCCCCGCGAGGTGCTCACCGACCCGCAGCACGAGCGGACCAGGGCCTTCCTGTCCAAGGTGCTCTGAACCCGTGCCCCAGGCGCCCGGCAGGCCTCCCCTGCCGGGCGCCGACCGTTTTCCGCCCGGGCCGTAGGGTGGAGTCCCGCCCGGGTAATAGGCTGGAGGCAGTAAGCCCGTTACCGAATTCTGGAAGGACCCCTGTGGAGCTCGCCGCGTACGCCGATCTCGCCGTTCGGCTGGTGAACACCGAGGAGCCCGAGCGCGGCACCGACGCGCTGACCTCCGTGGAGGCGGTGCGCGGCCTGTTCTCCGACTCCTCGCGGGCCGCCGCGCTCGCCGACGAGTCCGACCTGCCCAGGCTCCGGGCCGTGCGGACCCGCCTGCGCGGGGTCTTCGAGGCCGCCGCCGAGGGGGACGAGATCCGCGGCGTCGACCTGCTGAACAGCCTGCTGATGGAGTACCCCGTCAGCCCGCTGATCTCCGGGCACGACTTCCTGGACGACGCCGGGCGGCCGCGCTGGCACCTGCACCTGGCCGACAACTCGCCCACCGCCACCGCGCACTTCAGCGCGGTGGCCTGCATGGGCCTGGCCGTCCACCTGACCGAGTTGGGCGCCGACCGGCTCGGCATCTGCCAGGCCGCGCCCTGCCGCAACGCCTATCTGGACACCTCGACCAACCGCTCCCGCCGCTACTGCTCGGACCGCTGCGCGACCCGCGCCAACGTGGCCGCCTACCGGGCCCGCAAGCGCCAGGAGGCCGCGGCCGCGGCCGGGGCCTAGAGTTCCTCGACCCACACGCCGAACCGGCGGGCCAGGCCCGGCAGCCGGGCCAGCCGGGGCGTGAGCAGCAGCCGCTCCAGCCGGCGGCCCGGCGCCAGCCAGACCGGGTCGGGACGCAGCCGCAGCAGCACCCGGCCGAGCACCAGCTCGTCCGGCACGGCGCCGTAGCTGCGGCTGTCGCTGTCCACCGGACGGTTGTCGGACAGCAGCCACCAGCCCTCGGCCCGGCGCCCTGCGGCCCGCTTCACCACCAGCAGGTCCTGCTGGAACGGGTGCCGGAAGAGCACCACCGCGCCCGGCCGGACCGGCGCGCCGTAGCGGACCAGCAGCCGGTCGCCCTCGCGCAGGGTCGGGACCATGGACGGCCCCGCCACGTCGACCAGCCCCAGCGGCAGCACGCCGCCCCGGCCCCGCCGCCCCGCTCCGGCGCCCTCCGGCCGCGTGCTCCGCGCCACGGCTCCTCCTCCCGCTCGGCCCGCACCAGTCTGCCGTACGGGCCGTCACCTGTTCGATGTCCGGATTGGCCCGTTTCCTGGTCCGTCTTTCGCCCTAGGCCCACCGCCCGATCGCGAAACCGGGAGGACGGAAGGGTAATCTCGGGCGCGGGAAGACGATCTAAGGAAGGACTCCCATGTTCTCTCGTCTGTTTGCACCGCGCGCCACCGCCCACGCCCACTGCGACCTGCCCTGCGGCGTGTACGACCCGGCGCAGGCCCGGATCGAGGCCGAGTCGGTCAAGGCCACCCAGGAGAAGTACCAGGCCAACGAGGACCCGCACTTCCGCGCCCGCGCCGTCATCATCAAGGAGCAGCGCGCCGAGGCCGTCAAGCACCATATCTCGGTGCTGTGGAGCGACTACTTCAAGGCCCCGCACTTCGAGAAGTACCCGCAGCTGCACCAGCTGGTCAACGACACCCTGAAGGCCGCCTCGGCCGCCAAGGCGTCCACCGACCCGGCCACCGGCCAGGCCCTGCTGGACCTGATCGCCGAGGTCGACAAGATCTTCTGGGAGACCAAGCAGGCCTGAGCCTGACGCGTCGCCACCCGACCGCCCCCGTCCGCACCGCCGGACGGGGGCGGTCGTGCGTCCACGTCCGGCCCTGCCCGGTAAGGGTTGCCTGCCCTGAGTGGCTGTTATGCTGCCAGGGCGTCCGAGGGGGAAGTCCGGTGTGAATCCGGCGCTGACCCGCAACGGTGAGCACGGCCCGTACCCGCCCGTACGGCCGCGCCAGCCCGATCGCCCCCGGCCGCTGACCTCCCGACAACTCGCCGCGGACTGCGAGGGGACCGGCGCCCCGGCACGCCCCCGGCCCGCGCCCGGCCCGGCGCACCCGCGGCCCGAGGCAAGGCGCACCCGTGAACCGCGCACCCGCAGACCGTGCAGCCGGCCCGCCCACCCGCCGGATACCCGTCGTCCCGCTCGCCGCCGGCCTCGCCGCCGCGCTGCTGCTCTCACTGGTCTGCGGAGTCGCCCTCGGCTCCTCCGGGCTCGGCCTGCCCCGGGTGCTGCGACTGCTGGGCGCCGGGCTGACGGGCGGCCGGCTGGAGGCGGACGAGGCGGCCGGGTACGCGATCGTCTGGGAGATCCGGCTGCCGCGCACCGTGCTGGCCGCCGTGGTCGGCGCCGGACTCGCCGCCTGCGGGGTCGCCGTCCAGGCCCTGGTGCGCAACGCGCTGGCCGACCCCTTCGTGCTCGGCATCTCCTCCGGCGCGGCCGTCGGCGCCAACGCCGTACTGCTGTTCGGCGCCTTCGCCTCGCTCGGGGTGTGGGCGATCTCCGCCTCCGCCTTCGGCTCCGCGCTGGCCGCCATGACGCTGGTGTACCTCGCCGCCCGCACCGCGTACGGGCTCACCCCGCTGCGCCTGGTGCTCACCGGCACCGCCCTGTCCTACGGCTTCTCCGCCGCCACCACCCTGATGGTCTTCGCCGCCGACCGCGGCGAGGCCGCCAGGGACGCCATGATGTGGCTGCTCGGCAGCCTCGGCGGCGCCACCTGGGGCAAGGTGCCGATCGCCGCCGTCACGGTGCTGGCCGGCCTCGCCTACCTGGCCTGCGCCGCCGGGCGGCTGGACGCCCTCGCGATGGGCGACGAGACCTCCGCCTCGCTCGGCGTGGACCCGGACCGGCTGCGCCGCGAGCTGTTCGTGGTGACCGCCGCCGTCACCGGCACCGTGGTCGCGGTCAGCGGGGCGATCGGCTTCGTCGGACTGCTGATGCCGCACCTGGCGCGGATGCTGGTCGGTGCCGGGCACCGCCGGGTGCTGGTGATCGCGCCGCTCGCCGGGGCACTGCTGCTGGTCTGGGTGGACATCGCCTCGCGCACCCTGCTGGCGCCCGCCGAACTGCCCGTCGGGGTGTTCACCGCGGTGCTCGGCGTACCCGCCTTCCTGATCATGATGCGCCGCCGCGGCCAGGCCTTCGGAGGCACCCGATGACCGACGTGACCACGCCGTCCGAAGCGGCCGGGACCACCGGCCCGGCCCTGGCCCAGGACCTCGCCGTCGACGCCGTCTCGGTGGAGCTGGCCGGCACCCGGCTGGTCCACGAGGTGAGCCTGGCGGCCGCCGCCGGGCAGGTGGTCGGCCTGGTCGGCCCGAACGGCAGCGGCAAGTCGACCCTGCTGCGCTGCGTCTACCGGGTGCTGAAGCCGGCCGGCGGCGTCGTCCGGCTGGCCGGCGACGACCTGCACGCGCTCACCGCGCGCGAGACGGCCCGCCGGGTGGCCGCGCTGACCCAGGAGCACTCCGCCGAGTTCGACTTCACGGTGGCCGAGGTGGTCGCCATGGGCCGGCTGCCGCACCGCCGGGGCTTCGGCGCCCCGTCCGACGGGGACGAGGAGCGCTGCGCCGGGGCACTGCGCAAGGTCCGCGCCGGGCACCTCGCCGAGCGGGGCTTCCTGAGCCTGTCCGGGGGCGAGAAGCAGCGGGTGCTGTTCGCCCGCGCGCTGGTCCAGGAGCCGCGCCTGCTGGTGCTGGACGAACCCACCAACCACCTCGACGTCGCCCACCAGCTGGAGGTGCTGGCGCTCGCCCGCGAGGCCGGCCCGACGGTGCTCACCGCGCTGCACGACCTCAACCTGGCGGCGGGCCACTGCGACCTGCTGTACGTGCTGCGGGACGGCCGGATCGTCGCCTCGGGCCCGCCCCACGAGGTGCTCGAACCTGCCCTGCTGGCCGAGGTGTTCGGCGTCCGGGGCACCCAGGTGCGGCATCCGGTGACCGGCGCCCTCCAGCTGCTGTTCGACCGCCTCGCCCCCTCCGACCACTCCGCCTGATCCGCCCCCTCCGAAGGAACCACCGTGCGTACCAAGGCCGTTGCCACCGCCGCCCTGCTCGTCCTCGGACTCACCGCCTGCGGCGCCGAGATCGCCCCGAAGGAGGCCGCCGCCGACTCCGCCCACTACCCGGTGACCGTGCGCAACTGCGGCGACGAACTCACCTTCGACCGGAAGCCCGCCCGGGTGGTGACGAACGACGTCAACATCACCGAACTGATGCTCTCGCTCGGCCTCGCCGACCGGATGGCCGGCTACGTGATGCCCGACGACAAGGGGCAGCTCGACAAGGTCGCCTGGAAGGACGGCTACCAGCAGACGAAGTGGCTCTCCAAGAAGGTGCTCAGCAAGGAGATCGCGCTGGACGCCAAGGCCGACCTGGTCTTCGCCGGCTGGCACTACGGCTTCGACGAGGGCAGCGGCGTGACCCCGCAGGCCTTCAAGGCGCTCGGCGTCGACTCGTACGTGCTCAGCGAGTCCTGCCGCAGCGGCAAGGGCACCGAGCGCGGCGTGATGGACCCGCTGGAGGCGCTCTACACCGACCTGGCCAACCTCGGCGAGATCTTCGACGTGAAGGACCGTGCCGACAAGCTGGTCGCCGGCTTCAAGGCGCAGATCGCCGCCGTCCCGCAGCCGGAGCGCCGCCCGTCCGTCTTCCTGTACGACAGCGGGCAGGACAAGCCGTACACCGCGGGCAAGTTCGCCGCCGCCAACGAGATCATCGCCAGGGCCGGCGGGACCAACATCATGGGCGACCTCGCCGACACCTGGGTCACGGCCGGCTGGGAGAGCGTGGTGGAGCGCGACCCCGAGGTGATCGTGATCAACGACTACGCGACGCCCGGCGCCGAGGAGAAGCGGAAGTTCCTCACGTCCTTCCCGCCGCTGGCGAACGTCTCCGCGGTGAAGAACGGCCGGATCTTCGTCATGGACTACGTCGACCTGGTGGAGAGCCCGCGCAACCCGGCCGCGATCAGCGCGCTGGCCGACTACCTGCGCACCGTACCGGCCCGCTGACCGCCCCCGGTCCCGCTCCTCCGGCCCCGGCGCCGGGCGTACGCTCGGAGGTACGAGCCGACGGAACCCGACCGGAGGAGCGAGATCATGGCCACCATGGCGGCCCCCACCGCCTTCGACACCCGCGCGCTGCGCGAGGGCATCGAGCGCCGCGACGCCGAGACCCTCCTGGCGCTCTACGCGGAGGACGCCGAACTGCGCATGGTCGATCGCAGGACCCAGCCCAGCCACCCCCTGGTGATGCACGGGCGGGAGGAGATCGGCGCCATGCTGGACGACATCTACGGCCGCGAGATGACCCACAAGCTGGAACAGGTGGTGGTCCAGGGCGACCACGCCGCCTTCCTGGAGTCCTGCCGGTATCCGGACGGGGTCCGGGTGCTGATGTCCTCGATGGCCGGCCTGCGGGACGGCCGGATCGTCGACCAGACCTCCCTCCAGGCCTGGGACGAGACGGGTCCCGAGCAGTAGGCTCACAGGCATGATCCGCACCGCCGTCGCCACCGACGTCCCCGTCATCCACGCCATGGTCCGCGAACTCGCGGACTACGAGAAGGCCCTGCACGAGGCGAAGGCCACCGAGGAGCAGCTGCACGAGGCCCTGTTCGGCGCCGACCCGGCGCTGTACGGTCTGATCGCCGAGGACGACGTCACCGGCGAGCCGGTCGGCTTCGCGGTCTGGTTCCGCAACTTCTCGACCTGGCGCGGCACCTACGGGATCTACCTGGAGGACCTCTACGTCCGCCCGGAGTCGCGCGGCGGCGGCCACGGCAAGGCACTGCTGCTGGAGCTCGCCCGGATCGCCGTCGAGCGCGGCTACTCGCGGGTGGAGTGGTCGGTCCTGGACTGGAACCAGCCCTCGATCGACTTCTACAAGTCGATCGGCGCGGTGCCGATGAACGAGTGGACCGTGTACCGGCTCACCGACGAGGCGCTGACCGCCGTCGGGCGGCCCTGAACGGCCTTCCGCAGTCCGGAGAAAGGGTCTGCCACCCTGCGTCGCAATGCCTTACCATGAGTAACTCCCGAACCGGGGTGCGGAAGGCAGAGCGATGGCGGATCCGCGACGCCGGACCCCCTTCGGGGGTAGCAAGCGGTAACAAGCGGGGTACCAAGAAAGCACAGCGCGTCACCCAGGAGGCAAGGGTGTCCAAGATCGACGGCGATCTCGGTGTTCAGGACTTCGTGGAGGTTCGGCTGCCCGCAGCCGGGGCCTACCTCTCCGTCCTGCGAACAGCGACGGCCGGGTTGGCCGCCCGGCTGGACTTCACCCTCGACGAGATCGAAGACCTGCGGATCGCGGTCGACGAGGCCTGCGCCATCCTGCTCCAGCAGGCGGTGCCCGGCTCCGTCCTGTCCTGCGAGTTCCGGCTGGTCGGCGACTCGTTGAAGGTGACCGTCGCCGCACCGACCACCGACGGCAAGGCCCCCGAGCGGGACACCTTCGCCTGGACCGTGCTCTCCGCGCTGGCCGGCGAGGTCGACTCCTCGGTCGCCGAGGACAAGACCGTGACGATCAGCCTGCACAAGAAGCGCGGCGGGTCACCCGCCCACTAGTCGGGCGCCGCACCGCACCGCACGACCGAGCAGCACCGAGCACCACCCGCGCAAGGGCCGTCCGCCGCTCCCCGCTCCGGGGACCGACGGACGGCTCCCGGTACCGCCACCCATGCGGTACGACCAACGAGACGATTCCGGGGCCACCGGCCCCGGTGCTCCCGGAACGGAACGGGGGAATGGCCGTGAGTGATCTGGACCGTACCGGCCTCGCGACGGCGGGACCTGCCGTACCGACCCAGGCGAGCGTTCCCGGCCTCGCCGCCAACGACGAAGCGCACCCGAAGGACGCCCACCGGATGAGCCACCCCACCGAGCCGACGTCCGAGCCGACGCCTGCCTCCACGCCCCCTCCGGACCCGGTGGACCAGACGGCCGCGACGGACGAAGCCGGCGAGGCGAGCGCGACGGACGAGGCGAACACGACGGACACGACGGACGCGCCGGCCTCGGCGAACGAGGCCGGCGAGGCGAACGCGGCGAACGAGACCGGGCCGCACGTCGCCGTGCCCACCCAGGTCTCGCACCGCTCGGGTGCCCCGGACCGGGAGGCCGCCCGCGCGCTGTTCGTCCGGCTGTCCGCACTGCCCGAGGGCTCCCCGGAGCGGGTCGAACTGCGCAACCAGCTGGTGCGGATGCACATCCCGCTGGTCGAGCACCTGGCCCGGCGCTTCCGCAACCGGGGCGAGCCGCTGGACGACCTGACCCAGGTCGCCACCATCGGCCTGATCAAGTCGGTGGACCGCTTCGACCACGAGCGCGGGGTCGAGTTCTCCACCTACGCGACGCCGACCATCGTCGGCGAGATCAAGCGGCACTTCCGCGACAAGGGCTGGGCGGTGCGCGTCCCGCGCCGGCTCCAGGAGCTGCGGCTGTCGCTCACCACGGCGACCAGCGAGCTCTCCCAGCGGCACGGCCGCTCCCCCACGGTGCACGAGCTGGCCGAGCACCTGGGGATCTCCGAGGAGGACGTCCTGGAGGGCCTGGAGTCCGCCAACGCGTACTCCACGCTGTCCCTGGACGTGCCGGACAGCGACGACGAGTCGCCGGCCGTCGCGGACACCCTGGGCGCCACCGACGAGGCGCTGGAGGGCGTCGAGTACCGCGAGTCGCTCAAGCCGCTGCTGGCCCAACTGCCGCCCCGGGAACAGAAGATCCTGGTGCTGCGGTTCTTCCGGAACATGACCCAGTCGCAGATCGCCGCCGAGGTGGGGATCTCCCAGATGCACGTGTCCCGGCTGCTCGCCAGGACCTTGGCCCAGCTGCGGGAGAAGCTGCTGGTGGAGGAGTAGGACTGACGGCCGCTCAGCTCGGGCTGGGCGGCCGCACGGTCGGCCCTGCGCGCCCCGTCGGCCCTGCGCGCCCTAGTCCTCGGACGGGGCGTACAGGGCCGCCGTCGACTTCGGGTTCAGCAGGCAGCCGATGCCCACCAGGCCGAGCACGCCGATCAGCGCGCCGACCGCGACCATCGCGCCGCCGTTCTCGACCATGTAGTAGGCGACCGGCAGGCAGATCGAGTTGGTCAGCACCGCCGGGCTGCGGCCCCAGCGGCGCTCCTTGAGCAGCGCGCGGGCGGCCAGCACCGGCAGCACGCCGAGCAGCACGATCACCGCTCCGCCGAACTCGTTCAGGGCCAGGTGCCTGGCTTCGCCGGACAGCGCGGCCACCATGTCCCAGACGCCGACGAGGGCCAGCGCGGCGCCCTCCAGGGCGGTGATGGCGGCTCCCAGGGTCAGGGAGGCCGGGCGGCCGGAGCCGGCCGCGGGTACGGGTGCGGAGGTTTCTGCGGTCACTCCAGCAGGGTAGCCGCCGGTCGGTGCGTACCGACCCGTAGGCTTTCCCCATGCGCGCTCTCCTGGTCGTGAACCACAAGGCCACCACCACCAGTGGCCGGACCAGGGACGTCCTGATCCACGCCCTGCGCAGCGACCTCAAGCTGGAGGTCG
Organism: Streptomyces sp. CBMA156; assembly: GCF_014596515.1. Classification (GTDB taxonomy): domain Bacteria; phylum Actinomycetota; class Actinomycetes; order Streptomycetales; family Streptomycetaceae; genus Kitasatospora. Next base: position 18,559 of record NZ_MSJQ01000352.1, on the reverse strand, counting down.
CCGAGACCAGGTACCGGGGCCACGCGCGCGACCTGGCCCGCGAGGCGGCGGAGGACGGCGCGGTCGACCTGGTGGTGGCGCTGGGCGGTGACGGCACCGTCAACGAGGTGGTGAACGGGCTGCTGGCGCACGGCCCGGGCGAGAAGGTCCCGCGACTGGCCGTGGTGCCGGGCGGTTCGACCAATGTGTTCGCCCGCGCGCTGGGACTGCCCAACGACCCGGTGGAGGCCACCGGCGCCCTGCTGGACGCGCTGGAACACGGCCGCGAGCGGCCGATCGGGCTGGGCAAGGCGATGACCGACGGCCTGCCGGACCGCTGGTTCACCTTCACCGCGGGGCTGGGCTTCGACGCCGGGGTGGTCGGCCGGGTCGAGGACCAGCGCAGAGCCGGGCGCAAGTCCACCCACGCCCTGTACGTCGGCCAGGCGCTCCGGCACTACTTCACCCAGCGTGACCAGCGCCGCTCCGGCCCGGTCTCCCTGGAACTGCCGGGCCGCGCGCCGGTTCCCGGCCTGGTCCTGTCGATAGTCAGCAACACCTCTCCCTGGACGTTCCTCGGCAACCGTCCGGTCTACCCTTCACCACTCGCCTCCTTCGACACGGACCTGGACGTCTTCGGCATCACCCGGATGACGGCGTTCGGCACTGCTCGAACGGTCCGTCAGATCCTGCGGTCGTACACGTCTTCGAGCGACGGCGCCCCTCCGGCCGGCCCCTCGGGGAAGCACGTCGTCTCCTATCACGACGTCAGACACTTCACCTTGGTTTCAGAGGAACCCAGCCCCTTCCAGGTCGACGGCGACCACCTTGGAGACAGGAGTCGCGTCAGTTTCACAGGCGTACGGCGGGCACTGCGTGTGATTGTGTGACTGGAAGGGGGGTTCCTCCTTCTTCTCGAACGCACAAGCCCCCTTCACTCCATAGAAGTACTGGCTGTGAGCTAGGCGACACCGAAGAATCCAAAATTCCTCCCCGAAGGGGGTTGTATCCGAGCCCGAGGTTTGCGAACCTCTACATGGCGATCGGGACACATCGCAGCGACGGCAACTCCGGAAGTACAGGAGCGCCGACCGCGGGGTGTCCCTCGAATCGCCGAATCCCCCCCAGCACAGACCACCCGGGCCCGGTAGGCCTTTGGTCTCTTTTGCTGTTGCGGGATTCGTGAAAGCGTTCACATTCACAAGCCATTCGATTATGCCGATCGGGCCACCCCCCGCGGCAGGAGGAGTTGGACGACCATGGACTGGCGCCACCGCGCTGTCTGCCGCGAAGAGGACCCGGAGCTGTTCTTCCCGATCGGGAACACCGGTCCTGCTCTGCTGCAGATCGAGGAAGCCAAGGCCGTGTGCCGCCGTTGCCCGGTGATGGAGCAGTGCCTCCAGTGGGCTCTCGAAACCGGTCAGGACGCCGGCGTCTGGGGCGGCATGAGCGAGGACGAGCGTCGCGCGATGAAGCGCCGCGCCGCCCGCAACCGCGCCCGCACCGCCTGATCAGCACCGTCTGATCACACGCCGTAGCACCGACGGCCACCGCAGTACCGATCGACACATGATCAAAGGCTTCCCTGCACCTCCTGGTGAAGCCTTCCGAACAAAGGACCCGGCCCAGTCGGGTTCCGCGACACCGGACCCGCCCGGCCACTTGATACTGTTCACTTAGAGCAATATTGTGGAGCTGTGGCGCTCACCGTGTGCAATGCACCGGCGAGGTGTCGCACCACCCAGAGCCCCCGTTCCGGCCGACTCCCCCCGACGGCCGGAACGGGTTGAGAGGCCCTGTCGACCCACCCCCCCCCCGGTCGACAGGGCCTCGTTTCTGTTTCCGCACTCCGGCGCGCGGGGCGTTCACCCGGCGCTCTCGCCGAGTGCGCGCCCCCGCCGCGCTCCTTCGCGCCACGGATTCCCGGCAGGCCCGGGTCCCCTCGGACCGGAGCCTCAGCGGACCGTATCCTCAGTGAAGCGGATCCTCAGCGGACCGGGATCTCCAGGATCACCTTGGTCCCGCCGTTCGGGCCGGCCACCATGTCGAAGGTGCCGCCCAGTTCGCCGGTGGCCAGCGTCCGGACGATCTGGAGACCGAGGTTGCCGGCCGTCTTCGGGTCGAACCCCTCCGGCATCCCGCGACCGTCGTCCTGCACCGTGATCAACAGGTACTCCTCCGGCCTGGCACCGCCGTTCCAGCTGTCCGACCAGCCCATCCCGGTCGCGGGGGCCCGTCCGCGCAGCGCGCTGATCTCCAGGTTCCCGGAGGCGGTCGGACCGAACGCGTGTTCCAGGGCGTTCTGGAGCAGTTCGGTCAGCACCATCGACAGCGGGGTGGCCACCTCGGCGGACAGGATGCCGAAGCTGCCGCTGCGGCGGGTCGCCACCCGCCCGTCCTGGGACAGTTCCATCGCCATCGACAGCACCCGGTCGGCGATCTCGTCGAAGGCCACCTTCTCGTCCAGCGCCTGGGAGAGCGTCTCGTGCACGATGGCGATCGAGCCGACCCGGCGCACCGCCTCGTCCAGCGCGGCCCGGCCGGACTCCGAATCCATCCGGCGGGACTGGAGCCGCAGCAGGGCCGCGACGGTCTGGAGGTTGTTCTTCACCCGGTGGTGGATCTCCCGGATGGTGGCGTCCTTGGTCATCAGCTCGCGGTCGCGGCGACGCAGCTCGGTGACGTCCCTGCAGAGCACCAGGGAGCCGGTCAGGATGCCCTTGGGCTTGAGCGGGATCGCCCGCAGGGTCACCACTCCCCCCTGCGCCTCCACCTCGGTCTGCCGCGGCGCCCAGCCGCTGGCCAGCTTCACCAGCGCCTCGTGGACGGCCGAGCGGGACGGCGGGGCGAGGTCGGCGGTGGCCCGGCCGAGGTGACTGCCGACCAGGTCGGTGGTGAGGCCGAGCCGGTGGTAGGCGGAGAGGGCGTTGGGGCTGGCGTAGGTGACCACGCCGTCCGCGTCCAGCCGGATCAGGCCGTCGCCGACCCGGGGCGCGGCGTCCATGTCGGCCTGCTCGACGCCGGGGTAGGGGAAGGAGCCGGCCGCGATCATCTGGGCCAGGTCGGAGGCGCTCTGGAGGTAGGTGAGCTCCAGCCGGCTCGGGGTGCGGACGGTCAGCAGGTTGGTGTTGCGTGCGATCACCCCGAGGACCTTGCCCTCGCGCCGGACCGGGATCGACTCGACCCGGACCGGGACCTCCTCGCGCCACTCCGGGTCGCCCTCGCGCACGATCCTGCCCTCGTCGAAGGCGGCGTCCAGCAGCGGACGGCGGCCGCGCGGGACGAGGTGGCCGACCATGTCGTCCTGGTAGGAGGTGGGCCCGGTGTTGGGCCGCATCTGCGCCACCGAGACGTAGCGGATGCCGTCCCAGGTGGGGATCCACAGCACCAGGTCGGCGAAGGAGAGGTCGGAGAGCAGCTGCCACTCCGCGACCAGGTGGTGGAGCCATTCCACATCGGTCCCGGTGAGGGTGGTGTGGCGGCGGACGAGTTCGTTCAGCGAGGGCACATGGCGAGGGTAGCGCCGCCGGTCCCGGCGGGGCGCGGCGGACCGGTGGGCGGGCTTCCGCCGGGGTCCGGCCGGCAGCCCGGCGAGGGGTTCGGCGGGGGCTCCGCGGGGCCGGCCGCCCCCCTGAAGTTGTTTAGACCAATTTGCCGAGAGGCCTGGACAACCGAGATTGGTCTAGTCCACAATGAAAGGGCACCAAGGAGAGGCCCCCGCGCAACTGCCCTGACCGCGCGCGGCCCCTCCTCGGTCGGACGCCGCCGAGCGAGGACCCCGCACAGTTCTCGGTCGACTCCGGTGCCCGACGACAGCTCCGGGCTACGGTGCCGCATGGGTTGAGGGTCCCGTGTCGGCGCCGTGGCCCGTAGTGTTTTCGGCCCCGCGGCCCCTGGACCCGCGACCTCGTGCTCGCGGCCCCCCGAACCATGTTCCGCCGCTCAGAGAGCCGGCCCCCGGCCCACGACTGTGGACCGGGGGCCGGCTCGCGTCCGGACCGGGTTACCTCGTCTCGGTGACCTTGGCCAGGGCGCGCGGGGCGTCCGGGTCCTGGCCCCGGGCGATGGTGACCTCGTAGGCCAGCAGCTGGAGCGGCAGGATCTCCAGGATCGGCTGCACCTCCTCCGGCACGCCGGCCGGCAGTGCGAAGCCCGCCGAGGCGGCCTCCACCTGCGCCTGCTGGCCGACCACCACCAGGTCCGCGCCGCGCCCGCGCAGGCGGTCCAGGACCGGCTGGAGGGCCTCGCCGCCCTTGCCGTCCGGAACGATCGCGATGACCGGCGAGACGTTGTCCACCATCGCCAGCGGGCCGTGCAGCAGGTCGGCGCCGGAGAACGGGGTGGCCGGGATGTAGGTGGTCTCCATCAGTTTGAGCGCCGCCTCACGGGCGGTCGGGTAGCCGTAGCCGCGCGAGGTGATGACCAGGCGCTGGGCGAAGCGGTAGCGCTCGGCGAGCGCCTTCACCTCGGCCCTGCGGGCCAGCACCCCGGCGGCCAGCCCCGGCAGCTCCTTGGCGGCCGCCCCGTCGCCCCCCCGCAGGCCCTCGACCAGCAGGTAGAGCGCCAGCAGCTCGGCGGTGTAGGTCTTGGTGGCCGGCAGCGCCTTCTCCGGGCCGGCCAGCACGTCGATGTGAAACTCGGAGACCTCGGCCAGCGGCGAGGCGGCGTTGTTGGTCACCGCGAGGGTGATGGCACCGGCCTCGCGGGCGGCCTTGGTGGAGGCCACCAGGTCGGGCGACCCGCCGGACTGGCTGACGGTGACGACCAGGACGTCGGTGAGGTCCGGCCTGGCACCGTACGCGGTGGTGGTGGACATCGAGGTCAGGCCGGCCGGCTTGCCGAGCAGGATCTCGATCAGGTACTTGGCGTACAGCGCGGCGTTGTCGGACGTGCCGCGCGCGGTGAGCAGGACGAAGCGCGGGCTGCGGGCGGCGATCTGCGCGGCGACCTCGCGGATCTTCGGGGCACCCTCGTCGAGGATGCGCTGGAGGACAACCGGCTGCTCGGCCATCTCCGCCGCCATGATCCGGCCGGGGACGGAAACAGTCTGCGGGTCGGACATCTGGGTCTGCCTCCGATGTGACGGTTCGACCCCGCTCGGGCGGCTGCCCGGCGGGGACCTCCACGGGCGGCGAGTCCGCACACTCGCTGCGGTTCTGCGTGCCGCAATCCTACGGGCGCACCTGCCGCCGGGCACCTCCGCCGGAACGTCCGCGCGCCCCTCGGCGCGCCCCTGCCGGAAGCGGGAGGGGCGCGCCGAGGGGCGCGACGACCGGTCAGCACGCCCTGACGGTCAGGACGCCCCGTCGGTCAGGACGTCTTGTTGATCAGGACGTCTTGTTGATCAGCTGGTCGATCGCGGCGTCCGCCTCCTTGGTGGCCTGGTCCACCGACTTGCCCTTGAGGATCGCGGTCAGCATGTCCGGGATGATCTTCTGCTTCTCGATCGCGCCCCAGCCGGGAGCCAGCGGGGTGAACCAGGCGTCCGGGACGGCGTTGGCGGCCGCCGCGGTGGCCGGCTTGTTCTTCAGCGGGTTCAGCTGGGTGAGGTTGTTCGGGAGGATGTCCTTGTCGGCCAGCGCCTGCTCGGACTTGGTGCTGGTGAACATCCGGACCCAGTCGGTGGCCAGTGCGACCTGCTGGGACTTGGCGGTGACGGCGAGGTCGGAGCCGCCGATGAAGGTCGGCAGCGGCTTGCCGTCCGGGCCCGGCATGGTCGCCAGCTTGACGGCGTCCTTGATGCTCGGGTCGCCGGTGACCGGCGCGGTGACGCTGGCCGCCTCGTAGCCGTTGCCGTAGAAGGACGCGGTGCGCCCGCGGGCCATCGCCTCGAACTGGTTCTGCTCGTTCTGCGCCAGGTCGCCCTTGTTGTACTTGCGCACCAGGTCGACGAAGTGGCTGATGCCCTGCTGGGACTTGGGGTCGTGCAGGGTGCCGTGCCAGTTGCCGGAGCTGTCGAACTTGGCTATGCCGCCGCCGTACGCGGCCACGTAGCTCATCGCGGCGTACCAGTACGGCCCCGGCAGGTAGAGCGGGGAGAAGGACTTGTCGCCCTTGGTCTTGTCCGCGATCTTGTCCAGGGCGACCAGCAGGTCCGCCTCGTTCTTCGGGAAGTCGGCGCTGCCGGTGGCCTGCTGGAAGGTCGAGGAGTTGTAGATGGCGACGCGGGCGCCGGCGTAGTAGGGCACGCACCAGAGCTTGTCCTGGTACGTACAGGTGTTGGCGAGCGCCTTGATCCAGCTGTCGGAGTTGTCGAAGGTGCTGCGGTCCACCGGGGCCAGGGCCCCGGAGAGCACGTACTTCATGGTCTCCGTGTTGCCCAGCTCGACCACGTCGGGGGCGTTGCCGTCGGCGATGGCCTTGTCGAGCTTGCCCACCTTGTCGGCCCAGCCCTGGTAGACGAGCTTGAGGCTGACGTTCGGGTACTTGGCCGCGAACTCGTCGTTGACCCGCTGGACCAGGTCCGGCCAGTTCTTCTGGGCGTCGTCCATCAGCCAGACGGTGACGGTGCCGCCGGCGGCCTTCGCGTCGGCGGAGCCGTTCGCGCTGCCGCCGTCCGACGCGGGTGTGCCGGACGAGGAACAGGCTGTCAGACCGACCGCCAGTGCCATGGTCCCGAGCGTCGACATGAGCTGACGCTTCTTCACGCCATCCTCCGAGGGGTGTAGAGCCGTGTTGCCCGCCGGCAGCGTGATTGGCGCCCGCGGCGGAGAACCGGACAGGGGGCGGCGAAGAGCTTCGGGGAGGGCCGATACCACATCCGGCGAGGTTGAAATTCGAACCGGATGACTGGACTCTGGCCTAGACCATAGGTGGTGTCAACGACCAAAAGCCTTACTTAGGGCGGCCGTTGCAGAGCTGTTGTACCGCGTGGCCGCCAGTTGTCGTTCCGTCACCGTAAGTAGATCTTAAGGTGGATTTAAGGCCCACTTGAGGGAACACGGTCAGTTGACGGATTTGCAGGTCAACGCGGGGAAAACGGAACGGGCCCGCCATGCGACATGCGCATGACGGGCCCGTCGGCCGACGTCTGCCGGACACGGCCGGTGACGTCTCGTCGATCGTTTCAGCCGACCGCTCCCGGCTGTCCGGTGAGGACCTCCACGGCCGCCAGTCCGCAGACCCGGGCGGCGCCGTGGGTGGCGATGTAGAGCGCGCCGACCGGCTCGGACTGGGGCAGGCCCATCTCGACCACGGCGGCGTCCGGCCGGGCCGCCACCAGGCGGTCCAGCGCGGCGGACATCCACGCGTGCCGGTGCGCGTCCCGGACCACCAGCACCAGGCGGCGGCCCTCGGCGCCCGCCAGCACCTCGCCGACCAGGGCGTCCAGCAGCTCCGGCGCGGCCTGGGCCGCCGACACCTCGCGGGTGCGGGTGCCGGGGAAGCGGTCGGCCAGCATGCCGGCCACGCCCCACGGGGTGACGTCGCCGACCGCGATGTTCGGCTCGTCCGAGAACGAGGCCACGTACGGGCGCTCGCTCACCGGCGACGCCGCCCGGCCCGGCGCCCGGACCACCTTGAGCGCCCGGCGCGCGGCCCGCAGGCCGACCGCCAGGTCAGGCTCGACCCGCTCGCCCTGGGCCGCGATCCGGCCCCAGCTGCCCAGCGCCCGGACCCGCTCGGCGGCGTCCGCCAGCCGCTCCTCGGCGAGTCGGCCGGAGCGCACGCCCGCCACGATGGCGTCGCGCAGCATCAGCACGGTCTCCTCGTCGGCGAGCCCGCCGCCGACGCAGATCGCGTCCGCGCCGGCCACCAGGGCCAGCACGGTGCCCTCGCCCATCCCGAAGGTGTCGGCGATGGCGCCCATCTCGATCGCGTCGCTGACGATCAGGCCCTGGTAGCCGAGGCCGCCGTCGGCCGGCGCGGCACGCAGCAGGTCGCTCAGCACGGCCGGGCTCAGGGTGGCCGGCAGCTTCGGGTCCAGCGCCGGGATCATGATGTGGGCGGTCATCACGGCCTTGGTGTCGGCCGCGATCGCCGCCTGGAACGGGATCAGGTCGCGGGCCCGCAGCACGTCCAGGTCGACGTCGATGACCGGCAGGCCGTGGTGCGAGTCCACCGCGGTGTCGCCGTGGCCGGGGAAGTGCTTGGAGCAGGCGGCCACGCCGGCCGACTGGAGGCCCTCGACCCAGGCGGCGGTGTGCCGCGCGCACAGCTCGGGGTCGGCGCCGAAGGAGCGGACGCCGATGACCGGGTTGCGCGGGTTGGAGTTGACGTCCGCGGTGGGCGCCCAGTTGTAGTTGACGCCGGCCGCGGCCAGCGCCCGGCCCAGCTCGCGGGCGACGTCCCTGGTCAGCGCCGGGTCGTCGATCGCGCCGAGGGCGAGGTTGCCGGGCCAGGACGAGCCGGAGCCCGCCTCCAGCCGGGTGACGTCGCCGCTCTCCTCGTCGATGGCGATCAGCAGGTCGGGGTTCTCGGCGCGCAGCGCCCCGGTGAGCGCGGACAGCTGGTCGAGGTCGACCACGTTGCGGTCGAACAGCGCGACCGAGCCGAGGCCCGCGGCGAGGTGGCGGCGCAGCCACTCCGGCGGCTCGGTGCCGACGAAGCCGGGCTGGAGGACGGTCAGGGCGTCGCGGTGCAGCTGGTCGCTGTCCGTGACGGTGGGAACGAGGATGCTCACGTTGACTCAGCCCTTCACGGCGCCGTCGGTCATGCCGCTGACCGCCTTGCGCTGCAGGAAGATGAACAGGATCAGGATCGGCACGGCGAACAGGGTGGACGCGGCCATGGTCGCGCCCCAGTCGGTGCCGAACGCGGTCTGGAAGGAGGAGAGCCAGAGCGGGAGGGTCTGCGCCGCCTCCTTCTTGTTCAGCATGTTGACCAACGGGAACTCGTTCCACGCGGTGATGAAGCCGAACAGCGAGGTCGACATCAGACCGGGGGCGAGCAGCGGGAAGATGACCTTCACGAAGGCCTGGGTGCGGGTGCAGCCGTCCACCATGGCCGACTCCTCCAGCTCCTTCGGCACCGCGGCGATGAAGCCGCGCAGCGTCCAGATCGTGAAGGGCAGCACCATCATCAGGTAGAAGGCGGTCAGCGGCACCAGGCTGTTGAGCATGTCGTTGTTGCGGGCGATCAGGTAGGCCGCGATGACCATGACCTCCCAGGGCGCCATCTGGGCGGCCATCACCACGAGGACGAAGCTCTTGCGGCCGCGGAAGCGCATCCGGGCGATCGCGAAGGCGGCCAGGGTGGCGATCAGCAGCGAGCCGACCACCGCGCCGACGGTGACGATCAGGCTGTTGGTGACGTACGTCCAGAAGTGCGGGACGTGCACGGCCCGGTCGAAGTGCTCGAACGTGCCGTTCAGCGGCAGGAAGACGGGGTCCCGGCTGACGATGTCCTTGTTCTGCTTGAACGCGGTCGAGAACATCCAGTAGACGGGGAAGATGAAGAAGACGAAGAGGACGACCGCGATCACGTTCGGCCAGGTGCGTCCGAAAAGCGAGCGCCTCACAGCTCGTCCTCCTGCTTGAGAATGATGCGGAAGTAGTAGGCCATCAGCGCACCCAGCATCAGGATGGTGAGCACCGCGATGGCGGAGCCGACGCCGAAGCGCTGGGACCCGATGCCCTCCAGGAAGGCGTGCACCGGCAGGGTGCGGGTCAGGCCGTCCGGGCCGCCCTTGTTGATCAGGTAGACCTGGGTGAAGGCCTTGAACACCCAGATGACCTCGAGGAAGGTCGTGGCCAGGAGGAAGGGCTTCATGATCGGGTAGATCACCGAGGTCCAGATCTTGCCCGAGCCGGCGCCGTCCATCCGGGCGGCCTCGTAGAGCTCCTTGGGGATCGTGGTCAGGCCCGCGTACATGTTGAACGCCACGAACGGGACGGACTGCCACACGATCAGCAGGATGATCACGAAGAAGGTGGAGTACTGGCCGCTGGTCCAGTTGAAGTTGGCCATGGAGTGCCAGCCCAGCTTGTCCAGGAACCAGTTGACGACGCCGAAGTGCTGATCGAAGAGCCAGGTGTAGACGGTGGTCGCGGCGACCACCGGCATCGCCCAGGCCAGCAGCAGGCCGACCGAGAGCAGCAGCCGCATCCCCTTGCCGAGGGTGTTGAGCAGCAGGCCGATCAGCGTGCCGAACACCATGATCAGCACGACGTTGACCGCCGTGAAGATCACCGTGCGCAGGGTGATCGCCCAGAACTCGGAGTTGCCGAGCTGATCGGTGTAGTTGGCGAAGCCGTTCCACTCGGTCAGGTGCTGGATGAACTGCCGCTTGTTGAGGTTCTGGAACGAGACCACGACGGTCTCGATCAGCGGCCAGATCAGCAGGACGAGCGTCGCCGCGAGGGCCGGCAGCAGCAGCAGGTAGGGGGCGAACCTGGACGCCGTACTCGGCCCGCCCGATGTTCTGCCGGTCCTCTTCGGGGTGCGTTCGGCACCGGGGGTGGTGGACCTGTCTGTCGACGCCACCACGGAATTCGTTGACTCCGGGGACTGTGTCTGCACCCGTTCCGACTGCGCAGCCATCGCTCTCTCTTCCTTGCAAACCCGACCACGACGGAAGGCGCCGCCCACCGACCCCCCGCCGGGAGCCGGTGAGCGACGCCGCTCAACTGCCTTACTGCTTCTGGTTGAGACGCTTCGCGATCTCGTCGTCGGCCTTCTTGGCCGCGGCGACGGGGTCGCCGTTCAGCGCCGCGGTCAGGAACTCCTTGATGGGGTTCGGCTCGTTCTCGACGTTGGTCCAGGTCGGAACGTTCGGGGTGGTCGCGCCGTTGGCGGAGGCCGGCAGGGCGGCCTTGGCGAAGTCGCCGGTGACCTTGCTGTTGAGCGAGACCTTGTTCGGGATGAGGCCCGAGGAGGCGATCAGGCCCTCGTTCTTGTCGCTCATCGCGATCTTCAGGAAGCCCTTGGCGAGCTCGGGGTTCTTGCTCTGCTGGGCGATCGCCAGGTTCGAGCCGCCGAGGAAGACGCTGGTCGGCTTGTCCGCGGTCGCGCCGGGGAGGGCGAAGTAGCCGATCTTGTCGGCCGCCAGCTCCTCGGGCTTCGGGATCTCCCAGCCGAGGCCGATGATGGTGCCGATGTCACCCTTGGCGAAGAGGTCCTTCTGCTGCGGGGTGGCCTCGTCCTTGTCCTTCGGCGCGGTGACCGAGTGGCTCTGCAGCTTCTTGTAGGTCTCGAACGCCTTCTGGCCCTCGGGGCTCGACAGGCCGCCGACCCACTTGTCGCCTTCCTTCTTGGCGACCTTGCCACCCTCGCTGGTCAGCAGGCCGAAGTAGACGTACCACTCCTGGCCGGGCATGTAGAGGGCGTCGCTGACACCGGGGACGGCCTTGACCTTGTCCAGGTCGGCGTAGAACTCCTCCAGGGTCTTCGGCGGGGCGGCGATCTGGGCCTTGGCCCAGATGTCCTTGTTGTAGGTCACCACGCGGTTGGTGAACAGCCACGGAGCGGCGTACTGCTTGCCGTCGATGATCGAGGACTCGTTCAGGTTGGCGGCCCAGTCGGCGCCGCCCAGGTCGGACTTGTCCTTGGTGATGTCGAGCAGACCACCGGTGGCCGCGTAGCCCGCGGTCTGGGTGTTGCCGATCTCCAGGACGTCCACCGAACCCTCGGAGAGGGCGGCGGTGACCTTCTGGCCGATGCCGTTCCACTTCTGGGTCTGGACCTCGAGCTTGGCGCCCGGGTAGGCCGCGGCGAAGTCGGCCTTGACGCTCTCCTCCCAGCCCTTGGGGGCCGAGCCGTCCATCAGCCACACGGTCAGGGTCTTGCCGTCGTAGTTCTTGGCCGCCGAGGACGAACCGCCGCTGTCCTTGCCGTCCGAGCTACAAGCCGCCAGGCCGACGACCATTGCTGCGACGCCGACCGCCGCGATGAGCTGACGCTTCACGCCATCCTCCTGAGGGATGCCTGGGTGCCCCCGTCGGACGGTAGCGGCAGACCCACACAAAGCGGGGGGAAAGGTGCCGCCGACCCCTTCGAACGGGTGGGGGGATTCATAGTGACCGGCCTAGTGGTGTAGACCAGATGCCTGGAGCTTGGCCTAGACCAATGGGCCTGTCAACGGCTGTTCGACCGATCTCGACCACCCGTTATCAAGCCGACACCGCACATCGTTCATCGCGTGATGAGGTATTCGTTCCGTAGCCATACATGCAACGATGTGAGCCGTTAACGATGTGGCGGGGTCGGCGAAGGCCTCGCGAGAAGCGGGAGAACAGGTCCGATGAGCAGCGACGGGGGAACCACGGCCCAGGTCAACGGCCCCGAGGTGAACAACCTCCCGACGCAGGCCGGCACCGACCCGACCGCGCGCGTCCCCAAGTACTACGGCCTGAAGCGGCACCTGCTGCAGCTCACCGAGACCCAGCCCGCCGGCACCCCGGTGCCGCCCGAGCGCGCCCTGGCCGCCCAGTTCGACACCTCGCGCACCACCGTGCGCCAGGCCCTCCAGGAGCTGGTCGTCGAGGGCCGGCTGGAGCGCATCCAGGGCAAGGGCACCTTCGTGGCCAAGCCCAAGGTCGCCCAGGCCCTCCAGCTCACCTCCTACACCGAGGACATGCGGGCCCAGGGCCTGGAGCCCGCCTCCCGGCTGATCGAGATCGGCTACATCACCGCCGACGACCGGCTCGCCCCGCTGCTCGACATCAAGCCCGGCGGCCGGGTGCTGCGGATCGAGCGCCTGCGGCTGGCCAACGGCGACCCGATGGCCATCGAGGTCGCCCACCTGTCCGCCAAGCGCTTCCCCGCCCTGCGCCGCAACCTGGCCAGGCACAACTCGCTGTACGCGGCGCTGCGCGAGGTGTACGGGGTCACCGTGGCCGAGGCCGAGGAGACCATCGAGACCACCCTGGCCAACCCGCGCGAGGCCGGCCTGCTCGGCTCCGACCTCGGCCTGCCGATGCTCCAGCTCTCCCGGCACTCCTTCGACGCCGAGGGCGATCCGGTCGAGTGGGTCCGCTCGATCTACCGCGGCGACCGCTACAAGTTCATCACCCGACTGAAGCGTCCGGAGTAACCGCACTCCCCCACCGCACTTCGGGCACCGGCGCACGCGACTCGCGCGCCGGTGCCTTCTGCGTTGCGCGCCGACAGCTTGATGACGTCCGGCGACGGCGAATCCTTTTCCGTTGCCATGACAACGTATTTCCGCGCCCCCGCCGACGGCTCCTTTGCGCCCTTCGACGGCGGACACCGGTCGGTTACGTCCGTCTGGTGGGAAGTTGCGTCAACTCCGGTGACACGGATCACCCCATGCTCTAGATTGCGCAGCCGTACCGATCTGACTGCCGATCACCGATGGTGCTGCTCGGCGGGCCCGTACGGCTTCGCGCCGGCCGGGCTGCGGCGCCGACGGGGAACCCCTCCGGAGCGGAGCCGAAGATGCCCTCTGATCACCCTGCCGTCGAAGATGTCATGCCCGAGCCACCCGGGAGGCCCGTCCCCGCGGTGACGCCCGAGCGGGTACTGGCCGGCCTCGCCCTGCTCGTGCCGATCGTCGCGATGCTCTGGGTGTCCTCCTACAGCAAGAGCGACCCGGCGGTGGCCGGGGTGCCCTTCTTCTACTGGTACCAGCTGCTCTGGGTGCCGGTGTCGGCGGTGTTCACCGTCGCCGCCTACCTGCTGATCACCCGGGACGAGAAGGCCCGCACGGCGGCCCGGAAGGACGGTGCGCGATGAGGGACGTCAACGTGCCGGCCCTCGTGGTCTTCGTGCTGTTCTTCGTCCTGGTCACCGTGATGGGCTTCCTCGCCTCGCGCTGGCGCCGCGCGGACGACGCCGCGCACCTGGACGAGTGGGGCCTGGGCGGCCGCAGCTTCGGGACCTGGGTGACCTGGTTCCTGCTCGGCGGTGACCTCTACACCGCGTACACCTTCGTCGCCGTCCCGGCGGCGGTGTACGCGACCGGCGCCGCGGGCTTCTTCGCGGTGCCGTACACGATCATCGCCTACCCGCTGGTCTTCCTCTTCCTGCCCAGGCTCTGGTCGGTCTCCCGGGTGCACGGCTACGTGACCCCGGCCGACTTCGTGCGCGGCCGGTACGGCTCCCGGCCGCTGTCCCTGGTGATCGCGCTCACCGGCATCCTGGCCACCATGCCGTACATCGCCCTGCAGCTCGTCGGCATCCAGGCCGTGCTGGACGTGCTGGGCGTCGGCGGCGGGCAGAACGCCAACTGGTTCGTCAAGGACCTGCCGCTGTTCCTGGCCTTCGGCGTGCTGGCCGCCTACACCTACTCCTCCGGCCTGCGCGCCCCGGCACTGATCGCCTTCGTCAAGGACGCCCTGGTCTACATCGTGATCATCGTCGCGGTGATCTACATCCCGATCCGGCTCGGCGGCTACGGGCACATCTTCGACTCGGCCGCGCAGCACTTCAAGGAGGCCAAGGCCGGTTCGCTGACCATCCCCGAGAACAAGCAGTGGACGTACGCCACGCTCGGGCTCGGCTCGGCGATGGCCCTGTTCATGTACCCGCACTCGGTGACCGGCGTCCTGGCCTCCAAGTCCCGCAACACCGTGCGCCGCAACATGGCGATCATGCCCGCCTACTCGCTGATGCTGGGCCTGCTGGCGCTGCTCGGCTTCATGGCGATCGCGGCGGGCGTCGGCAAGGGCGTCAAGGGGTTCAACGCCCAGCTGTCCGTGCCGCAGCTGTTCGCCGACATGTTCCCCGACTGGTTCACCGGCGTGGCCTTCGCCGCGATCGGCATCGGCGCGCTGGTGCCGGCCGCCATCATGTCCATCGCGGCGGCCAACCTGTTCACCCGCAACGTCTACAAGGAGTGGCTCAAGCCCGCCGCCACCCCCGCCGACGAGACCCGGATCGCCAAGCTGGTCTCGCTGCTGGTGAAGGTCGGCGCGCTGATCTTCGTGCTCGGCATGGACAAGCAGGCGGCGATCAACCTCCAGCTGCTGGGCGGGCTGTGGATCCTCCAGACCTTCGTGGCGATCGTCGGCGGCCTGTTCACCCGCTGGTTCCACCACTGGGCGCTGTTCGCCGGCTGGGCGGCCGGCATGGGGTACGGCACCTGGAAGGCGTACGGGATCGCCAGCCCGGCCACCAAGCACTTCGGCGGCAGCGCGGCCGAGATCCCCGGGATCGGCGAGATCGGCTACATCGGCCTGACCGCCTTCGTGCTCAACCTGCTCGTCGCGGTGGCGCTCACCCTGGTGCTGCGGGCGCTCAAGGCGCCGGACGGCCCGGACGAGACCAGGCCGTCCGACTACAGCGCCGAGGCCGGCGAGGAGGAGCCGAAGAACGCGCCGGAGCCTGTAGCGGCGCACTGATTCGCCCGGTACGCGCCCTGTGATCGCGCCGCCTTCTCCGTGAACACTGGAGAAGGCGGCGCGATCATATGTATGAACAGGCGTGCACGCCGGGCACCACCAGACCGGACCGGCATCCGGCCGGAACCTGATCGACCACGGGGAGCTCGCGGCCATGGCAGAACTCGGCACCACCCTCAACGGCCAGCACCAGTCCACCCAGAGCCAGCACCAGCAGCACGTCACCCCCCAGAACCCGCACCTCCACGCCACCGCCCACCGCCCGGTGGCGGCCGGCCGGCTGCCGTCCGTGCTGATCGCCACCCGGCACGGCGAGTCCACCGCCAACGTCGAGTTCCAGCTGGCCGACGCCACCGGTGCGCTCAGCGTCCCGATCAGCTGCCGCGACGCCGACATCCCGCTGTCGCTGCACGGCCGGCAGCAGGCCCAGGCGCTCGGCCACTGGTGGGCCGGCCTGCCCAGCGCCGACCGCCCGCGCAGCGTCTGGTGCTCGCCGTACGCGCGCACCGCCGAGACCACCAGGATCGCGCTCGCCCAGGCCGCCGGGCTCGGCGCCGTCCCCGTCACCCTCGCGGTCCGCTACGACGAGCGGCTGCGCGACCGCGAACTCGGCGTCCTGGAGATGCTGCCGAAGGCCGCGATCGAGGCCAAGCACCCGGAGGAGGCGGCCCGCCGGCGCAAGATGGGCGAGCTGTACTACCGCCCGCCGGGCGGCGAGTCCTGGGCCGACGTCGCGCTGCGGGTGCGCAGCGTGCTGCGGGACCTGTGCGAGGAGGAGGCCGGACGGCCCGTCCTGCTGGTCGCGCACGACTGCACGGTGCTGATGCTCCGCTACGCGCTGGACCGGCTCACCGAGGAGCAGCTCACCGCGCTCGGGCCGGTGCACAACTGCTCCACCAGCCTCTGGCGGGCCCAGGAGGGACGGCTGCGGCCGGACGGCTGGAACGGGGTCGAGCACCTGGCGACCAGGGAGGACTGACGGACCGGTGACCGGTGCCCGCTCCGCTGCCCCCGGGCCGCCCGACCCCGGAGGTCCGCGCCGCACGGGGTTCCGGCACACTGGCCCGATGGACTTCCTCATCCGCCAGGCCCTCCCCGAGGACCTCGACGACGCCGGCCGGATCACCGTCGAGGCCTTCGTCGGCGACGGCTTCACCCAGCCCACCAGCGACTACGTCGAGCTGCTGCGCGACGCCGCGCGGCGGGCCCGCGAGGCCGAGCTCCTGGTGGCCGTCGACCCGGCCGGTGCCGGGGTCCTCGGCTGCGTGACCTTCGCCGTCGGCGGCACCGAGTGGGCGGACATCGCCTCCCCGCGGGAGGGCGAGATACGGATGCTCTCCACCGCCGCCGCCTCCCGCGGCCGCGGCGTCGGCGAGGCGCTGGTGCGCGCCACCGTCACCCGCAGCCGCGAACTCGGCCTGGCCGGCATGGCCTTCTCCACCCGCCCCGAGATGACCACCGCCCACCGGATCTACGAGCGGGTCGGCTTCCTGCGCACCCCCGGACGCGACTGGTCGCCGTACCCGGGGCTGGACCTGATGGTCTACACCATGGCGTTCTGAGCGGGCCGCGGGCGCCGGGCGCCCGTCGCCGCCGCGCCTCACTGCTTCTTGTCGTACCCGGGTGCCACGTAGATGGTGTACCGGCCGTGCTTCCCGCTCGTCACCACGGTGACCACCCGGTACCCGGCGGCCTTCAGGGTGGGCTGGATCGCCTTGTCGATGGCCGCGGTCTGGGTGAAGTCCAGGACCACGACCTTCCACTCGTGGGCCTGGATCCCGGCCTGGATCGCGGGCACGCCGTTCTGCATCTGGCCGGTGTCCGGGTCCCGCCGGAAGACGGCCACCAGGTCGTGCCACTGCTGCCAGTTCGTCTGCTTGCGCAGGTAGTACGCGGGGACGTTGTAGTTCTCGACCAGGTAGCGGTCCTCGCCCTTGACGATGTACGGCTCCAGCGCGGCGACGAACTCCGTCGAGTTCGACCACTCGCCGTTCATCTCCCGGCCCTGGGCCGCGCCCACCCAGGCCAGCGGGCCGACCACCAGGGTGGCGGCCGCGACCCCGGCCACCAGGTGCAGCCGGCCCTTCAGCCACAGCACCGTACGGGCCAGGACCAGGCCCACCACGATGCAGGAGAACCAGGCGCCGAAGTCGACGTGCTTCTGCAGCGACAGCCAGGTGTGGATGCGGATCTGGTTCACCGGCGCCATCAGCCCGGCCAGCAGCAGCAGAGTGGCGAGCCAGAACTCGGGCCAGGCCGCGCCGCCGCGCCGCCGCGCCCGCACCAGCTGCACCAGCACCCCGGCCAGTGCCACCACCAGCAGCGGACCGACCCAGCGGGCGGCCTCCGAGGCCACGTAGGAGTACGAGTCGTGGCCGGGGGCGCGCTGGAGCGTGGTGTGGTTGAAGCCGTTGACGTACTTCTCGCCGGCCGCCAGCGCCACCGCGCCGACCGCCACCACGAAGGTGAGCAGGAGCAGCAGCCCGCGCCGCCAGGCCTCCCGGGCGCGCAGCGAGCCGCGCGGCCCGGCCAGCACCGCGATGCCCGCCACCACCGGCACCCACAGCAGCGCCGCGTACTTGGTGGCGCCGGCCAGCGCCAGCAGCAGCCCGGAGGCGACCAGGCTCGGGTACCCGCCGCCGGTGGTCAGCCGCACCGCGAAGTACCCGGCCCAGGCGAGGACCGCCAGCGCCATCGCGTCGTAGGTGGCCAGGCCGCCGAGGAACTGGGTCGGGCCGAGCGAGGCGAAGGCCGCCGCCGCGCAGAACGCCGCGAGCGAGCCGTACAGCCGCCGGGTGGCCAGGTGGACGGCCACGGTGGCGGAGAGCATGAACGCCAGGCTCAGCAGCCGGGCGCCGTTCAGCCCGCCGAGGAAGTCGGCGACGGCCACCACCACCGGGTAGATCAGCGGGGAGCCGGAGAAGAACGTCTCGTACGTCGACACCGGGGTGCCGTGCCGCAGGTGCGCGACCTCCTGGTAGCCGGCGTAGATGTAGGTGCCCTCGTCGATGAAGGCGGTGTTGCTGAGGATCAGGTGGTACGAGAGCGCCGCCTGCACCAGCAGCACGGCCAGCAGCGACAGCCAGTCCGCCCGCAGGACCGGCCGGGCCGGGTGCGGCACCGGGGGCGGGCCCGGCTTGCGGCGGCGCCGGTCGGCCGGGGCGGGCCCGGCGGCCGTGCGGGCACGCTCGCCGAGGGCCGCCCCGGTCGGCCCGGCCCCGCCGAGGACGGGCTTGCGGGTGGACTCGGGCCGGATCCAGCGGCCGTCCGCGCTCATCAGTACTGCTCCTCATCTGGGACTTCGCATCCGGACGCGCCCCGACGGGGGCGCACGCCCCGGG
>NZ_MSJQ01000351.1 GCF_014596515.1 Streptomyces sp. CBMA156 | reverse complement strand
GTGCGACCGGCCGCGGCACCGACCGGGCCCCGGCCACCCGGACGCCCGAGCCGCGCCCGCAGCGGGTCCGGCGGGCGGCCAGGGCGCTCGGTGCCCGGCTGCGCTCGGCGCCGCTGACGCTGGCCCTGCTGGCCGGGCTCTGGCTGCTCGGCGCGGCCACCGGCAGCCTGGCCCACGGCCCGTCCGACCGGCTGCTGGAACGGGCCGGGGTCGGAACGTCCACGCTGGCCGACGGCCACTGGTGGACGCCGGTCACCTCGGTGTTCTGGTGCTCGGGCAGCGGCTCGTACGTGTTCACCAGCCTGCTGCTGCTCCTGGTCGGCCCGGCCGCCGAGCACCGGCTCGGGCGGCCGCGCACCCTCGCGGTGCTGGTCGGCGGGCAGGTCGTCGGCACCCTGCTGGGCACCGCGCTGGTCGCGTTCGGCTCCTCGGCGGGGGAGCCGTGGACGGTCTCGGTGGCCGACCAGATCTCGGTCGGCCCCGCCGTCGGCCTGTTCGCGCTGGCCGGGGTGCTCGGTTACCGGCTCACCGTGCTCTGGCGCCGCCGGCTGCACCTGCTGGTGCTGCTCGTCCCGCTGGTGATGACGCTGTACGTGGGCCACCTGCAGAGCGTCCAGCGGTGCGCCGCGGCGCTGGCCGGGCTCGGCCTGGGCGCGCTGGTCAGCCGGGGCCGTCCGCACCTGCGCAGTCACCGCTCCTCGCACTCCGAGACCCGGGTGCTGGTCGCGCTCTGCCTGGTCGCCGCGGCCTTCGGGCCGCTGATCGCCTCGCTGTACGACAACGCCAGCGGGCCGTTCAACACCTTCTCGGAGCTGTACCTCTCGCACCGGCTCAGCCCGGAGGAGGTCGCCGACTTCTGCGCGGTGTCGGCGCACGACTGCGCCCGGGCGCACGCCGTGGTCCGGATCTTCGACACCCCGGGCCGGATGATGGCCGCGCTGTTCCCCGCGCTGCTGCTGGTGCTCGCCGAGGGCCTGCGCCGGGGGCTGCGGTTCGCCTGGCTGGTCACCGTGGCCACCGAGCTGCTCTGGGCGGCGCTGCTGTGCTGGCTGTACCTGGACGCCGGGCCGGTCGGCCGGGACGTGGTGCAGTACTTCGTCGAGGCGCTGCTGCTGCCGCTGCTGACCACCGTCCTGCTGCTGGCCACCCGCAAGCGGTTCCCGCTGCGGCTGGCCGGGCGCTCGGTGCGCCGGCTGGCGCTGGTGCTCGGCGGCGCGGCGCTCGCCTCCGCGGCCGCGTACGTGGGGCTCGGGCGGCTGGTGGCGGGCGAGTTCGAGCCGGGGGCGACCGCGCGCCGGCTGGTGGCCGGGCTGCCGGCCCAGTTCCTGCCGCCCGCGTACAACGACCTGCTGCCGGACTACCCGATCGCGGTCGGGCCGGTGGCGCGCCTCCTGGAGACGTACTGCGGGCTGGCCTTCTGGGCGGTCGCGCTGGCCGTGCTGCTGTCCGCCTTCCGCCGCCCGGTGCTGCACACCGACGCGGCGGCGGCCGCCAGGGCGCGGGCGCTGCTGACCGAGCACGGCGGCGGGACGCTCTCGTTCATCGCCACCTGGGACGGCAACCACTACTGGTTCGACGAGGGGGGCAGGGCGGCCGTCGCCTACCGGGTGGTGGGCACCGTCGCGCTGACCACCGGCGACCCGTTCGGCGCCCCGGAGGACCGGGCGGCGGCGGTGGCCGGCTTCGCCCGGTACTGCGACGCGCGCGGCTGGACGCCGTGCTTCTACAGCGTCTGCGGCGAGACCAGGACCGCCGCCGCGCAGCTCGGCTGGCGCTCGGTGCAGGTCGCCGAGGACACCGTGGTGCCGCTGCCCGAGCTGGCCTTCACCGGCCGCAAGTGGCAGGACATCCGCACCGCCCTCAACAAGGCCGGCAAGCAGGGCATCTCGGCCGAGTGGTGGGCGTACCACGAGGCGCCGCTCGCGCTGCGGGAGCAGATCCGGGCGATCTCCGAGGAGTGGGTCTCGGAGAAGGGCCTGCCGGAGATGGGCTTCACGCTCGGCGGGCTGGAGGAGCTGGACGACCCGGACGTGCGGGTGCTGATCGCGGTGGACGGGCAGCGGGTGGTGCACGGGCTGACCAGCTGGATGCCGGTGTACGAGGACGGCGTGCCGGTCGGCTGGACGCTGGACTTCATGCGCCGCCGCTCGGACGGCTTCCGCGGCGTCAGCGAGTTCCTGATCGCCTCGGCCGCGCTGGGCTTCAAGGAGGAGGGCGCGCGCTTCCTCTCGCTGTCGGGAGCCCCGCTGGCCCGCACCGGGCAGGACGGGGAGCCCACCGGGTTGCAGCGGATGCTGGACTGGATGGGCAAGGTGCTGGAGCCGGTGTACGGCTTCCGCTCGCTGCTGGCGTTCAAGGCGAAGTTCCAGCCGGAGTACCGGCCGATGTACATGGCGTATCCCGACCCGGCCGCGCTGCCCGGGATCACCAGGGCGATCGGCAAGGCCTACCTGCCGCACCTCACGGCGGCCCAGGGCGTCCGGCTGATGCGCAGGCTGTCGGGCTGAGCGGTGGGTCACAGTCCCCGGGCCCCGGACCCGGGTGACCGTGCGCCGCTGTCCCGGCCGTGCCGCCGGGCCGCCCGTCAGCCCAGCAGCTGGGCGAGCGCGCGGTCGGAGTCCAGGTGCAGGTGCTCCTCGCCCTCGGGGACGACCAGCCGGCTGCGCCACAGGAAGCGGCGCAGGTCGGCGGTGTCGAACTGGAGCATCGCGGTGCCCTCCGGGGCCCGCAGCTCGACCACGGTGCGCCGGCCGACCGAGGGCCGGACGTGGACGTCGCCGACGCCGGCCGGCAGCTCGATGCCCGCCGAGAGCAGCTGGCGGGCGAAGACCCAGACGATGTCCTCGGCGCTCTGGCCCTCGGCGTCGTCCAGCGAGAACTCGGCGGGGAAGGCCATCCGGACGGCCAGCGGGTCCTCGGGCAGGTAGGACAGCACCACGCGCAGCCGGACGGAACGGTGGAGGGAGAGGATCAGACGGGCCTGGACGGTCTCTTCGACGGTGCGCACGGGTGGGTCCCTTCGGTTCGGTGCGAGGCCGCACTCGGGCAGGTGGGGGTGGTGCGGCCTCACCCTGGTGAGAGTGCCGGGGCCCGGGGTGATTACCGGGTTCCACGGGACTTCCGGTGTGATCCGGGTCACAGCGATTTCCGGCCGTGCGGGCCCGGCGCGGAGCCTCGCCTGGAGGCCCGAACGGCGCCGGGCCGGTACGCTGGGCGGGTTGTGTCCGATTGCCGCCCGACCGCGGGGCGAGGCCGCAAAACCGCCTCTGACCTGCGATGATCCCCCCTCGGAGACCGTGAGTACTGCCGCCGCCTCCTCGATGCCGCTGTTCTCCGACACGTCGGAGCCGCAGGCGCCCGTCCGGTCCGTCGGCCATGCCGCGCCCGCCGGTTCGCACCACCTCTCCCCGGCCTTCCCCGGCCGCGCCCCCTGGGGCACCGCGGGCAAGCTGCGGGCCTGGCAGCAGGGTGCGCTGGACAAGTACATCGAGACGCAGCCGCGCGACTTCCTCGCGGTCGCCACCCCGGGCGCGGGCAAGACCACCTTCGCGCTCACCCTGGCCTCGTACCTGCTGCACAACCACCTGGTGCAGCAGGTGACCGTCGTCGCGCCGACCGAGCACCTGAAGAAGCAGTGGGCCGAGGCCGCCGCGCGGATAGGCATCAGACTGGACCCGGGGTACTCCTCGGGGCCGCTGTCCAGGGACTACCACGGCATCGTGGTCACCTACGCGGGCGTCGGGGTCAACCCGATGCTGCACCGCAACCGGACCGAGGCCCGCAAGACCCTCGTGATCATGGACGAGATCCACCACGCCGGTGACTCCAAGTCCTGGGGCGAGGCCTGCTTCGAGGCCTTCGAGCCGGCCACCAAGCGCCTCGCGCTGACCGGTACGCCGTTCCGCTCGGACACCAACCCGATCCCGTTCGTGGCGTACGAGGCGGGCGGCGACGGCATCCGCAAGTCCGTCGCCGACTACACCTACGGCTACGGGCACGCGCTGGCCGACCACGTCGTCCGCCCGGTGATCTTCCTCAGCTACAGCGGCAACATGCGCTGGCGCACCAAGTCCGGCGACGAGCTGGAGGCCAGGCTCGGCGAGCCGATGACCAAGGACCTGATCGCCCAGGCGTGGCGCACCGCGCTGTCCCCGCAGGGCGAGTGGATCCCGGCCGTGCTCCAGGCCGCCGACCGGCGCCTCACCGAGGTCCGCAAGGCGATCCCGGACGCCGGCGGACTGGTCATCGCCACCGACCAGACCGTCGCCCGCTCGTACGCCAAGATGCTGCGCGAGATCAGCGGCGAGAAGGTCACCCTGGTGCTCTCGGACGAGACCGAGGCGTCCCAGCGGATCTCCGACTTCGCGGCCGGCACCTCGCGCTGGATGGTCGCGGTCCGCATGGTGTCCGAGGGCGTCGACGTGCCCCGGCTGGCCGTCGGGGTGTACGCGACCTCGATCTCCACCCCGCTGTTCTTCGCCCAGGCCGTCGGCCGCTTCGTGCGCGCCCGCAAGCGCGGCGAGACGGCCTCGGTGTTCCTGCCGACCATCCCGATGCTGCTGGGCTTCGCCAACGAGATGGAGGTCCAGCGCGACCACGTGCTGGACCGGCCGAAGAAGGAGGGCGAGGGCCTCTTCGACGAGGAGGACCGGCTGCTCGCCGAGGCCGAGCGGGCCAATGACGGGCCGGACGGCGCGGGCGGCGAGGAGTTCTCCTACGAGGCGCTGGGCTCCGACGCGGTCTTCGACCGGGTGCTCTACAACGCCATGGAATTCGGCATGCAGGCCCACCCGGGCAGCGAGGAGGAGGAGGACTACCTCGGCATCCCGGGCCTGCTGGAGCCCGACCAGGTGCAGATGCTGCTCCAGAAGCGCCAGCACCGGCAGATCCAGCGCAGCAAGACCAAGCCCGCCGAGGAGGCCGACCTGCTGGAGCTGCCGGCCGAGCAGCGGCCGGTGGTCACCCACCAGGAGCTCAGGGAACTGCGCAAGGAGCTGAACGCGCTGGTCGCCGCCTGGCACCACCGCACCAGCCAGCCGCACGGCACCATCCACAACGAGCTGCGCCGCCAGTGCGGCGGGCCGCTCACCGCCCAGGCCACCGCCAACCAGCTCACGGCGCGGATCGCGAAGATCCGGGAGTGGGCCAAGTAGCACGCCCGGGAGCCCGCGGAGGAACGCTTCGGCAACGGGCGCGGCACCGCCCCGCCCGTCCCGGGGTGTCCGCACTCCGGACCGGGGGCGCGTCCGCACCCTGACGCACCCGGCGAATCGCGGGGGTTCGTCCGGATTTCGAGGCGGCGTTGCCGTCGATCACGCCCGAATTTTGGACAACCACTTCCGTCGCGTCATTTCCTTCACTACCTTTCCCCCACGCTCTTCCGCCGGGCAACCCCCGCGGGACGGCGCCGCAGGGCCGTGCGCGTCAAGGACGACGCCGTACGGGCCCGAGCGCGGCCACCCCCACCTGCGCGCGACACCGGCCTTGGAACGGCGCCGCCCGCCCCGCGAGCGCCGCGGAAAGGATTGCCCCGTCGTGACTGCCGAGACCTCCCAGACCCTGGACCGCGGCGTCCGGGTCCTCAAGCTCCTCGCCGACTCCGAGCGGGGGCTCACCGTCACCGAGCTGGCGGCCCGGCTGGCCGTCAACCGGACCGTGGTCTACCGGCTGCTGGCCACCCTGGAACAGCACGGTCTGGTCCGCCGGGACATCGGCGGGCGCGCCCGGGTGGGCCTCGGCGTGCTGCGCCTCGCGCACCGGGTGCACCCGCTGCTGCGCGAGGCCGCGCTGCCCGCCCTGCGCAGCCTCGCCGAGGACCTCGGCGCCACCGCCCACCTGACCCTGGTGGACGGCAACGAGGCACTGGCCGTCGCCGTGGTCGAGCCGAGCTGGACCGACTTCCACGTCGCCTACCGGACCGGACTGCGCCACCCGCTCACCGAGAGCGCGGCCGGCCGGGCGATCCTGGAGGCGCGCACCTTCCCCAGCCAGCGCCGGCCCGAGCAGGGCTTCGTCATCACCCGCGCGGAGGAGCAGTCGGGGGCGAGCGGGGCGGCCGCCGCGCTGCTCGGGCTGAGCGGCATCGAGGGCAGCGTCGGCGTGGTGATGCTGAACGGCATGGTGCCCGAGCGGGTCGGCCCCCGGGTGGTGGAGGCGGCGACCGAGGTGGCCGACGCCCTCAGGTAGCGCCCGCGCACGGTGTCGGGTGTGTTTGGATTCCCCTTGTGTCCGACACCAAGCTCCCCAAGGCCCTCACCTCCCCGCGGACCCGCACGCTCACGCTGTGCGGCGCGCTGGTCGCCGCCCTGTTCGGCGTGGCCGCCTTCGTTCCGCTGCCGTACACGATCACCTGGCCGGGCCTGACCGCGGACACCCTGGGCTCGTACCAGGACAAGCCGGTGCTCACCATCACCGGGGCGCCGCTGCGCACCACGCAGGGCGAGCTGCGGATGGTCACCATCACGGCGACCAGCCCGGGGCAGAAGAACACCTTCTGGCGCTCGATGCGGGCGTGGTTCGACCCGAAGGAGGCCGTGCGCCCGACCGAGACGGTCTACCCGGAGACCAATCCGGTGAAGGCGGACGAGGCGACCGCCCAGCAGATGGCCGAGTCGCAGGACGCCGCCACCGCGGCCGCCCTGAACTTCCTCCACCTGTCGCCGGACCAGGTCAAGGTCAAGGTCGACCTGGGGGAGGTCGGGGGTCCGAGCGCCGGCCAGATGCTGGCGCTGGGCATCGTCGACAAGCTGGCCGGCGACGGCAAGGGCGGCGACCTCACCGGCGGGCTCACCATCGCCGGCACCGGCACCATCGACAAGGACGGCACCGTCGGCCCGGTCGGCGGCGTCCCGCTGAAGACGCAGGCGGCCGCCCGGGACGGCGCGACGGTGTTCCTGCTGCCCAAGGACGAGTGCGCGGACGCCCGGGTGAACACGCCGAAGTCGCTGCGGCTGGTGCCGGTCGGCACCCTGGGCGAGTCGGTCGCGGCCCTGGAGGCGCTCAGGAGCGGCGGCAGCGTCCCCTCCTGCTGACCGGGCTCCCCCCGCCCCCTCCGCACGGGGGCAGCCCGACCCGGTGCGGTCGGATTCCGGCCGGTCGGGTCCCGGCCCTCGGATCCCGGCCCGGTCAGATCCCGAAGGCCACCGCGGCGAAGTCGTCGCCGAGCCGGGTGCGCAGCTGGGCCGCGATCCCGGCCAGCCGGTGGGCCTGGGCCATCGGCAGGGAGACCGAGACCGCGCCGATGCCGCTGCCCGCGACGATCGGCACCGCCGCACCCGCGGTGCCGAGCACGTACTCCTGGAACTGGGTGACCGGGACGGCCCGCCGCGGGCCCTGGCGGGTCAGCAGCGGCAGGTGCGCCGGGTCCCGCAGGGTGTAGGGGGTGAACGGCACCATCGGGTAGCGGGCCAGGTGGTTCCGGCGCTCCTCGGCGGTCATCAGGGCCAGCAGGGTCTTGCCGGCCGCGTGGGCGTGCGCGCCGGACCGCCAGTGGCGCCGGTCGGTCAGCGGCGCGCCGGGGGCCTCGGCGGCTTCGATCAGTTCCACCTCGCCGTGCCGGTACCAGGTGAAGTAGACGGCGGCGGACAGCTCGTCGGCGAGCGTGCCCAGCAGTGCCTTGAGCCGGGCCCGGCCGGCCGAAGGGCCGTCGTTCCCGAGCAGCCCGGCGACCGCGGGGCCGGTGCGGTAGAGGCCGCTGCGGCGTTCCAGGTAGCGGTCGTGCACCAGGGTGCGCAGCAGGTGGTAGGCGGTGCCCAGGGCCAGGCCGGTGTCCCGGGCGAGCTGCTTGGCGGTGGCGCCCTTGGGGTACTGGGCGGCCGCCTCCAGCAGGCGCAGGGCGCGCTGGGCGGATGCGATGAGGGTGGGGGCGGTACCGTCGGCCGCGACGGTGTGGGTCATGCGGGGGCCGATCCTGGGGAGGGCGCGGCTGCCGTGGGTATCGGTGGCCCCGACGGTGGCGCGAAGGATTGTAGAACGTTCATACATAAATCTTGCGGCAACCGCCGCCGCCTCGCGTCTGTGCCAAATCGGCGCGTGGCGTCGTCCGGACCCTCCTACTCGGCGGCGGCCTGGTCCACCAGCGGCAGGATCCGGTACGGCACCGGGTTCTCCAGCACGATCGCGGTGGACGAGCGGACGATCCCGTCGAAGCCGAGCACCCGGTCGATCACCCGCTGAAGGTCGGCGTTGGACCGGGCCACGATCCGCACCAGCATGTCCCCGATCCCGGTGATGGTGTGCAGCTCCAGCACCTCGGGCACGCTCGCCAGGTGCGCCCGCACGTCCGCGCCCTGGCCCTGGGAGATCTCCAGGGTGGCGAAGGCCGTCACCGGGTAGCCGATCGCCGCCGGGTCCACCTCGGGGCCGAAGCCGCCGATCACGCCCTTGGCCTGGAGCCGGTCCAGCCGGGCCTGCACGGTGCCCCGGGCCACCTGGAGCCGGCGCGAGCACTCCAGCACCCCGATCCGGGGCTCCTCGGCGAGCAGCCGGATCAGCCGGCCGTCCAGGGTGTCGATGGTGTCGTTGGTGCTGCCCGGCAAGGTGGTGGAAGCACCGTGCGCGACGGGGGCGTCGGGTGAGCCGGCGGAGCTCGGGGCGTGGGCGGGGGGCATCGCGGCACCGTCCTGTGGTGGGCATTCTGTACAGCGGCGCGGCCGATTCTCCCGTTCCGGGGCACAGCTTGACCAGGAGGAAACGGAACAGTTGCGCGCGGGTCGGCCCGGCGCCACCCTCCAGCCACACCCCCGTGCGCAGGGCCCCACCCGCGGTTCCGGGGGCGGCCACGATGGTCCGTACGCCTACCGGGAGGGCAGTCATGACCGACACCGCCGCCGAAGCCGTCCTGCTCGGGGCCGGCCTCGTACCGGACCCGGCGGAGGCGGGGCCGCTGCCGCTGGGCCGCGCCGACGCGGTGGTCTTCGCGGTCGCCGACGCCGAGCGGGCGGCCCGCCGCTACTGCGCCGCGCTCGGGCTGTGCTGTACCGCGTACGCGGGGCCGGAGACGGGCGACCGGGAGACGCGCTCGTACGTGCTCGCCGCGCCGGGCACGCGGATCGTGCTCACCTCCCCGGTGCGGACCACGGGACCGCGCGGCCGGGAGCTGGCCGCGTACCTGGACCGGTACGGGGACGGGGTGCTGGACCTCTCGGTGAGCGTGCCCGACGTCTACTACGCCTACGACTACGCGGTGGACCGGGGCGCGCTGTCGCTGGCCGAGCCGTACGAGGCGCGGGACGACTACGGCGCGGTGGTGCTGGCCACCATCGGGGTGCCGGGCGGGACCAGGCACACGCTGGTGGACCGGGCGGGGTACGTGGGGCCGTACCTGCCGGGATACCGGCCGCGCGAGGGGTTCTGACGGGGGGTTCCGCCGATGGGTTCCGGCGAAAAAGGTTCTGACGGGGTGCCGGGTGGGCGGGGCGCCCGTCCCGCTAGCGGACCACCGTCTGCACCATCGGCGCGTGACCGTTCCAGGAGGCGATGACGGAGTTGGCCTCGTCGCCCCGGGTGAAGTCGACCCGCAGCCACTGGCCGTCGGTCCACACCTGCATCTGCCAGCCCGGGTCGGGGGTGGCCGAGACCAGGGTGGCCCGGTCCGGCTTCAGGTCCAGCGCGACCTTGCCGCCCGGGATCGGGTAGCTCTTCACCGTCGACGTCGCGGTGGCGGTGGGGCTGGGCCTGCGGGTGGGCGTCGCGGCGGTGGGGCCGGGGGCCGGGCCGTGCGGGGCGGTGGCGGCGGTGGTGGTCGCGGTGGCGGTGGTCGGGGAGGCCGCCGGGGAAGGGGTGGTGGACTGTGTGGCGGAGCGCGGCTGCTCGGTGGCGGGAGGCGCGGGGTGCGGCGTGCCGTCGGCCTTCGCGGAGGGCAGCGGCAGGGCCGTGGGCTGCTCGAACGCGGCGCCGGTCAGCACCGTGTGCACACCGAGCCAGGACAGGGCCACCGCCGCCCCGGTGGCCGCCGCCCAGGCGCCGAGCTGTACCAGTCCGTTCCGCATCGTCCGCACATCCTGCCGTATTTCCATACGGATGGAGACCGGCACCCCCGGTATTCGGCAGGGCAGTTGCACAATGTCCGGACCCACCCCCGAGGTACAGACCATTACCCGGTGATGGCGTACCGTGCAGGCCCATGGCAACAGTGCTCGTGGTCGAGGACGACCCCTTCGTACGTTCCGCCCTCATCCGCCACCTGACCGACACGGGTCACGCGGTCCGCAGCGTGGGCACGGCCCTGGAGGCGCTGCGGGAGGTCGCCCAGGTCGGCTGTGACCTGGTGATCCTCGACCTGGGCCTGCCGGACCTGGACGGCAGCGAGGCGCTCAAGATGATCCGGGGCCTGACCAACGTGCCGGTGATCATCTCCACTGCCAGGGACGACGAGGCCGAGATCATCCGGCTGCTCAACGACGGTGCCGACGACTACCTGGTGAAACCTTTCTCCGGGGAGCACCTCAGCGCCCGGATGACCGCCGTGCTGCGCCGGTTCGGCGGCGGCGCCGCGCCCGTCGCCCAAGTGCTCCGGGTCGGCGGGCTGGCCATCGACCTCCAGCGGCGCGAGGCCGCACTGGACGGACGGCCGCTCGACCTGACCCGCCGTGAGTTCGACCTGCTGGCCTTCCTGGCCGCCAGGCCCGGTGTGGTGGTGCCCCGCAAGGAGATCCTCGCCGAGGTCTGGCAGCAGACCTACGGCGGGGACCAGACCATCGACGTCCACCTCTCCTGGCTGCGCCGCAAGCTCGGCGAGACCGCCTCCAACCCCCGCTAC
Organism: Streptomyces sp. CBMA156; assembly: GCF_014596515.1. Classification (GTDB taxonomy): domain Bacteria; phylum Actinomycetota; class Actinomycetes; order Streptomycetales; family Streptomycetaceae; genus Kitasatospora. Next base: position 16,761 of record NZ_MSJQ01000351.1, on the reverse strand, counting down.
CTGCACACCGTCCGGGGTGTCGGGGTCCGGCTGGAGGCGGCCGGGGGTCCGGCGGAGCACCGGACATGAGGCGCTTCGGGCGCTCGCTGCGCTGGGCCCTGATCAAGGCCGCCGTGGCCGGGACCACCATGGTCGCGCTGGCCTTCCTCATCCCGCTCGGGATGATGGTCCAACAGACCGCGCGGGACCGGGCGTTCACCGCCGCCGAGCGGCAGGCGGCGGCGCTCGGGCCCGCCCTGGCGATCACCACCGACCAGGACGCGATCAACCGGGCCCTGGCCAGCACGGACGCCGGCGGTCAGGGGCGGATGGCGGTCCACCTGCCGGCGGCCGGGCAGCCCGCCGGGCCGGGTGGCGGGGACGGTGGTGCGGGGACGGGCAGCTCCGGCACCACCGCCGCCGGGGCCGGGGCCGGTGCCGGAGTGCGTGCCGGGACGAGTGCCGCCGGACCGGCCGTCGGCGAGCCCGGGGGCCCGACGCTCGGGGAGGCCCGTGCCGTCGCGGCCGACGTGGCCACCGCCGGCGGGCAGGGCCGCTCCTTCACCGTGCAGGTGGCCGGCGGGTACGCCCTGCTCCAGCCGGTCGCGGTGGACACCGGACGGACCGCGGTGGTCGAGGTGTTCGTGGCCGAGAGCGACCTCACCCGGGGCGTCGCCACGGCCTGGCAGGTGCTCTCCGCCGTGGCGCTCGGCCTGGTCGCCATCTCGGTCCTGGTCGCCGACCGGATGGGCAGCCGGATCGTCGCCTCCGCCAGGAAACTCGCCGCCGCCGCCCGCTCGCTCGGCGCCGGGAACCTCTCGGTGCGGGTCCCGGTGGAGGGAAAACAGGTCGAGGGCAGCCCCGAGGAACTGCGTGAGGCCGGCCACGCGTTCAACACCATGGCCGACCGGGTGGTCCAACTCCTCGCCGCGGAACGGGAACTGGCCGCCGACCTGTCACACCGGCTGCGCACCCCGCTGACCGTGCTGCGGCTCAACGCCGCCTCGCTCGGCGAGGGCGACGCGGCCGACGCCACCCGGCACGCGGTCGCCCAACTGGAGCGCGAGGTCGACCAGATCATCCGCTCGGCCCGCCGCGCCCCCGAGGACGCGCCCGCCGTCGCGGTCGGCTGCGACGCCGCCGAGGTGATCAGGGAACGGGTCGCCTTCTGGTCGGCACTGGCCGAGGACGAGGGGCGCCGCTGGCAACTGGCCGGCGCCGAACGGGCGGCGCCGGTGCCCGTCCAGCGCGGCGACCTGGCGGCCGCCGTCGACGCGCTGCTCGGCAACGTCTTCCGGCACACCACCATCGGCACCGCCTTCTCGGTGGACGTGCTGGCCACCGACTGCTCGGTGATCGTGCTGGTCGGCGACGCCGGCCCGGGCTACAGCGACCCGGCCGCCGCCCTGAAGCGCGGCGAGGGGCACGGTGGCGAGGGCTCCACCGGCCTCGGCCTGGACATCGTCCGCAAGCTCGCCGAGTCCACCGGCGGCGACCTCGCGCTCGGCCGCTCGGCGGTGCTCGGCGGCGCCGAGACCCGGCTGCGGTTGCTCACCGGGCCGCAGGCGGCGGAGCCCGCGCGCACCGGACGGCGGCGGAGCCGGGGCGCGCTCTTCCAGAAGTGACGGTGCCTCCGGTTCCGTTCCGGCGTCCGACCGGTCCGGCCCCGAGGCCCGGTGCCGGCCTGGGACCGTTCTGGTGCCGGCCTGGCGTCGGCTTGGGACCGGCCTGGGACCGGCCTGGGACCGGCCGCTCCGCGGCGGTGGGCCGGGGAGGTTCCTTAACAGCGGCCTAAGGGAGTTCTACCCCTCGCTCAGCCCGTCGGTTCCGCCCCCGGACCGCCGCTAGCGTCGGTCGCGCCGGTCACCCGACCGTGCCGGGCCGGCCGCCCGGAGGTCCCTGCGCAGCCGCGCCCGGACGGTGGCCGACCGTAGGCATCCGCGGAGGAAACGCGCCATGACGACCCAGCCCACCCGCCGCTCCGGCCACCGCAGGCGCGGCCGCCGGGGCGCGATCATCGGGGCCACCGCGGTCGCCGCCGCCCTGGTCGCCGGCGGGACGATCGTCCTCGCCTCCTCGGCCAGCGCCGCCTCGCTCGGTGCCGTCTACAGCCGCACCAGCTCCTGGGACTCCGGCTACACCGGCCAGTACCTGGTCACCAACCCGGACAGCAGCGCGATCGAGGACTGGACGCTCAGCTTCGACCTGCCGGCCGGGGCGAAGATCGACTCGCTCTGGAACGCCACCCTCACCGTCGACGGGCAGCACGTCACGGTCAGGCCGGAGGCCTGGAACAAGCGGCTGGAGCCCGGCAAGAGCGTGGTCGTCGGCTTCGTCGCCCAGGGCGCGGGCGGGGCCCAGGCCGAGCCGTCCGGCTGCCTGATCAACAACGTCTCCTGCAAGGCGGGAGACGGCACCGCGCCCACCCCCTCGGGCCGTCCGACCACCACCCCCTCGCCCACGGCGAGCGCGACGGCCACCGCCGCGCCGACCACCACCGCGGTCCCCACCGTCACCCCGACCGCCACCCCGACCGTCACCGCGACGGTGAAGCCGACCACCCCGGCGCCGACCCCCACCCCGACCGTCACCCCCACGGCGACCGGTGTGCCCGTTCCCCCGGTCGGCGCCGGGGCCGGTTTCGCCCCGTACGTGGACACCTCGCTCTACCCGCCGTACGACCTGGTCGCCACCGCCAAGGCGAGCGGGGTGAAGAACTTCAACCTCGCCTTCGTGGTGTCCGGCGGCGGCTGCACGCCCAAGTGGGGCGGTGTCAGCGAGCTGTCCGCCGACGCGGTGGCCGCCCAGATCGGCGCGCTGCGGGCGGCCGGCGGCGAGGTCCGGGCCTCCTTCGGCGGGGCCAACGGCAGCGAGCTCGCCCTGGCCTGCGGCTCGACCGCCGAGCTGACCGCCGTGTACCAGAAGGTCGTGGACGCCTACGGCCTCACCAGGCTGGACTTCGACGTCGAGGGCGGGGCGATCGCCAACGCCGCCGCCAACACCCGGCGCGCCCAGGCCATCGCCCAGCTCCAGAAGACCGCCGCCGCCAAGGGCAAGGCCCTGGACGTCTCCTTCACCCTGCCCGCGCTGCCCTCCGGCCTGACCCAGGAGGGCGTCGACCTGGTCGCCGGCGCCAAGGCCAACGGGGTCGCGATCGGCGCCGTCAACATCATGGCGATGGACTTCGGCGACGGCGTCGCCCCCAACCCGCAGGGCCAGATGGGCAAGTACGCGATCGCCGCGGCGACCGCCACCCAGGCCCAGGTCAAGAGCGTGCTCGGGCTGGACGACGCGGCCGCCTGGCGGAAGGTCGCGGTCACCCCGATGATCGGCGTCAACGACGTCGCCAGCGAGGTCTTCACGGTGGCCGACGCCAAGCAGCTGGCCGACTTCGCGGCGGCCAGGCACCTGGCCTGGCTGTCCATGTGGTCGGGCACCCGGGACAAGGCCTGCGAGGGCGGCGCCAAGGCCGTTGCCGACGCCACGTGCAGCAGCGTCGTCCAGCAGCCGCTGGACTTCACCCGGGCCCTGGGGGCGTACAAGGGCTGAGGCCCGTCCTCCCCGTCCTCCGCGTTCTGCCCGATCGCCCGGTTCACGCCGCTGTCCCCGGTCCTGGCCGGCCGTACTCCGCCCGCAGCGGAGTACGGCCGGTCAGGGCCGCTTTGTCACGCTGCGTAGGCGAACGTGTCCGGTCCCGCCCGGACCGCATCCGGTATCGTCGCTGGTTGGCCCAGCCCTGGACGGAGTGGACAGTGACAGCGGTGCAAGACGAGCGCAGCCCGGTGCGGACCGCACCCGACCCCTCGCCCGCCCCCCTGTCGGACCGGCTGCGCCGGGCCGTCGGCGCTCCCGTCCGGGCTCTGCGCGAGGCCCCCCGCCGCCCGCTGCTGGCCGCCTCCGCCGTGGCGCTGGTGTCGCTGCTGGTGTACGCGGTGGTCCGGCACTTCGTCCACACCTCGATGGTGGACATGATCGTCTACCGGGCCGAGGGCGCCGCCGTGGCCGACGGCACCGACCTGTACGCGCTGCGCGTCACCGAGTGGAACCTGCCCGCGACCTACCCGCCGTTCGCGGCGATGCTGTTCGTCCCGACCACCTGGTTCCCGGTCCCGTTCCTCAGGGTGGCGATCACTCTCGGCAACGTCGGGCTGCTCGCCCTGCTGACCCACCTGTCGTTCAAGCTGGCCGGCTGGCCGCGCCGCGAGCTGCGGCCGATCGGCGTGATCCTGGTGACCGGCCTCGGGGTCTGGCTCGAACCGGTCTTCACCACGCTCCGCTACGGCCAGATCAACCTCGCGCTGGCCTGCCTGATCCTCTGGGACCTCACCCGCCCGGACGGGCGGCGGAGCAAGGGCGTGGCGATCGGCATCGCCGCCGGCATCAAGCTCACCCCCGGCCTGTTCGCGGTCTACCTGCTGATCACCGGCAGGATCAGGGCCGCCTTCGTGGCGGGCTTCACCTTCCTCGGCACCTTCCTGCTCGGCGCCCTGGTGCTGCCCGACGCCACCCGGGGCTTCTGGACCGAGTACCTCTACGACTCCTCCAGGGTCGGCAAGACCTGGATCGTCGACAACCAGTCGCTGCGCGGCGCCTTCGCCCGCCTGCTGCACACCGCCGACCCCGGCACGATCGCCACCCTCGGGGCCGGACTGGTCGCGCTGGCCGGCCTCGCGGTCTCCGCCTGGGCCGCGCGCAGCGGCCGCTGGCTGCCCCGGGCCGAGGCCTGGGGCGTCTGCTGCGCGGCCGTCACCGCCGTGCTGATCTCGCCGATCAGCTGGACCCACCACTGGGTCTGGTGCGTGCCGATGCTGGTCCTGCTCGCCGCCGAGGCCTCCGTCGAGCACGCCCGCCCGGCCGGCGTGCGCCGGCTGCGCTGGCGGGCCGTCTTCTGGGCCACGCTGGTCGCCTTCCTGTCCTTCGCGATGTGGGCCGCGAAGCCGGTCGGCCAGGCAGTCCTCGACATGTCACCGTGGCGCCAGCTGCCGACCTCGGTCTATCCGTGGGTCGGACTCTGCTTCCTGCTCGCCGCCGCCGTCCGGATAAGGGCCCGACGGCGTTCGGCCGGCGCACCGCTGGTCCGGCTGCCCGGACAGCGCGACGCCGGAGGCCCGGACACCGCCCGCGGTCGTCAGCAAGCCCCCGCGGCCCGCTGAACCGGCGGGGGCGCCGCTCCTGCTTCCCTGGTCCCGCTCCTGCTCCTGCTCCTGTTCGTACCCGCGCTCGTGTTCGCGTTCGGGTCCGGGCAGGTGCTGCCGTACGTGCCGGTGCACGCTGCGGCGCACGCCTAGGCGAGCAGCTCGGCGAGCGAGCCGTCCATGTCCAGCGCGGCCAGCTCGCTGCCCGGCGGGACCAGCCGGTGCGCCCGCTCCAGCCAGGCCGCGACGACCGGCAGCGGGGCCTCCAGCAGCGCGTCCCCGGCGGGCGAGCTCAGGGCCAGACAGAGCACGCTGCGCCGGCCCGAGCGGGTCGGCCAGATCCGCACGTCGCCCTGGCCGCACGGGCGGAAGGTGCCCTCGACCAGCAGCTCGCGGGCGAACACCCAGGTCACCGGGGACCCGGTGTCCAGGTGGAAGGTCATGTACACCGCGTACGGGTCGTGGCTGCCGTAGGACAGCCGGGCCGGCACGGGGACGCTGTGCTCCGGCGAGAGCACCAGGTTGAGCTCCAGCTCGTGCTCGACCACGCTGACGGGACGCTCCATGATCGTCTTCCTCTCTGTCTTCGGGCGGCGCCCGGTTCCGGGCCCCTGTGACCTTTGAGAGGGCGGTCCGCACCGGCTCTTACACACGTTTCCGGGATTTCTTCGGGAAGTTTGGTGAGGGGTGGTGAACGGCGGACGGTACGGCGCGCGAGCACTTGCCGTGCGCCGGGTTCCCTACCTTGAGCGACCCTTCACTGTCCGGGGAATCACGAACTTCCCGTCCTGGCTCCGGTGAGGTACTACCCTTTGTGACTGTCCGGCGACTGTCCGCCCATCGGTGGCGCCCCCGCACGCGCCGAGCGCCGGGCGCGCGCCGGGCCGTGCGCGCGGATCGACTCGTCTGCCGTGGCGGGCTCGACCGGCCCGCACTGCCCTCGTCGGGACCTGCCAGGAGAGAAGACCCCCATGACGGACCGTCCCTTCGCCGACGCCGGCGACCCGGCCGTCGCGCCCGAGCCCGGCTACTACCCCGACCCCTCCATCCCCGGTTTCGTCCGGTACTGGGGCGGCTCGGCCTGGGTGCCGGGCACCACCCGGCTCGCGCCCGCCGAGGGTGAGGTGCTGGAAGCGCCCCGGTACGCGACCAGGCGGCCCGCCCCGGACGGGGGCGCGGCGCGCGTGGTGCCGCCGCCGGTGGTGCCGTCCACGGAGTCGTCGGTGGTGCCACCGGTGGCGCCTTCGGTGGTGGCTCCGGTGCTGCCTCCGGGCGGGGTGGACACGGTGTCGCGGCCGGTGCAGGGGCAGGGGCCGGAGGCGGGGCAGGGCCTGGCTCCGGCTCTGGGGCCTCCGGGCCTGGGGCCCGCGGCGGGGATGCAGGCGATGGTGGTGGCGGGGATGCCGGCGGGCGGCGGTGACACCGGGCCGGTGTACTTCGACCAGACCTCGGGCGGGGCGTCCTTCGTGCTCGGGTCGCGGGTGGCGGAGGTGATCGGCGGGCCGGTGTTCCGGACGGTCGACGCGCAGGGGGCTCCGTCGGCGGCGTCTTCGGGCTTCTCCGGCATCGGGCTGCCCGGGTCCTCGGGCGAGCCGGTGGTCGTCGGCGCGATGCCGGGGACGGCCCCGGGCGCGGGTGCGGTCCCGGTCCCGACTCCCTCTTCGGTTCCGGCGGCCTCTTCGGTTTCGGCCCCCGCCCCGGCTGCCGCGGAGCCCGGATGGCACGGAGAGCCGGGGTGGCACGGGGAGTCCGGCTGGCAGGCCGATCCGCGGGTGCAGCGGGGTCTGGTGGAGACGGGCGATGCGCCGCGCTGGGTCTCCTGGGGGGTGCTTCCGGAGGCGCTTGACGCGGATCAAGGGCGTGCGGAGCCTGAGCGTGCTTCGGCTGCCGTGGAGCCGGTGGCCACCGGTGCGCCCGCCGTGGCGGTGGCGATGGCGATGGCGGTCCGGGAGGCGCCGGTGCCGGCCGTCCTGGCCTCGGGACCGGTGCCGGTGCTCGGCGGGGAGGTGGCTCCGGTCGCGGTCGCCCCGGTGGCCTCGACGCCCGCGGTCGCCACGGCCGGCTCCGCCCCGGTCGCCCCGCTGCCCACCGTGCGGACGGTCCGGGAGACCGCCGTCCAGCCCCGCCCGTCCGGTGCCGCCCCCGCCCCCTCTTCCCGGAGTTCCCGGGCCTCCCGGGCCGCCAAGGGCTCCCGGGCGGCCGCGCCGGCCGGCCTCGGCCGTCGCCTGGCGGCGCGGGCGGTGGACACCGCCGTGCTGCTGGTGGTCGCCGTCGCCGCCGGGATCCCGCTCGGCCGCTCGGTGACCGACCACCTCCAGCGGAAGCTCGACCAGGCCCGGATGGCCAGCGCCCTCACCCGGCGTCAGATCCAGGTCTGGCTGGTCGACGACGTGGTGCTCGGCAAGATCGCCGTGCTGATCGGCATCCTGCTGTTCGTCAGCCTGCTCTACGAGGTGCTGCCGATCGCCCGCACCGGCCAGACCTTCGGCAAGCGGCTGGCCCGGATCCGCGTGGTGGACGCCGCCGCCCCGGCGGCCAGGGCCAGGCTGAGCCTCGGCCGCTCGCTGCTCCGCTGGGCCGTGCGGCAACTGGGCGTGGTGCTGCTGCTCGGCCTGGTCTGGCCGGTGTTCGACCGTACGGCGCGGCGAGGCTGGCAGGACCGCGCGGCCCGTACCCGGGTGGTGCGCGGCTGAGGGCCGCAGGCCTCGTGCAAAACGGACAAAATGTCCCAAGCATTGAGAATGTGTGATGTTCTACTCGGGAGCATGAGCACCCACGACCCCTCAGGCCCCCAGCCGGAGGGGGGCGGCAAGCCCTCCTTCGACAAGCAGCCCCCGCAGCCCGGCGGCGGCACGCCGGAAGGCGAGCCGTCCGGCCCGACCCCGTCCAACGGTCCGTCCGGCGGTCCCGGCGCCTATGAGGGCACCTACGGCGGAAGCCCGTACGGCGCTCCGACCCCCGGTCAGGACCCGTACGGTCAGACTCCCTACGGCCAGCCCCCGTCCGACCAGGCCCCGCCCGGCTACGGCACCGGCTACGGCCCCGGCGCGTACGGCACTCCCGGCGCCGGCCCCGTCCCCGGCATGCCGCCGATCGGCACTTGGCCCAAGCGGATCCTCGCCCGGCTGATCGACTACCTCCTGATGCAGCTCATCGCTGTGATCATCGTGGGGCCCTTCAGCGACCTCGGCACGCGCAACGGCTCCACCGAGGCGTTCTGGCTCGGCTGCGCCATCTACCTCGTCTACGAGGCCCTGATGCTCAGCCGGGACGGCCAGACGCTCGGCAAGAAGGCGATGAAGATCCGCGTCGCCATGCTCGTCGACGGGAACAAGCCCACCCAGTCCGCCGCCTGGACCCGCGCCGCCGTCTTCATCCTCCCGGCCGTGCTCTGCTGCGCCGCACTCTGGTGGGTCGTCGACGGCCTCTTCGGCGTCTTCGACAAGCCGTACCGGCAGTGCCTGCACGACAAGGCCGCGAAGACCGTGGTGGTCACCACGGAGGTCTGAGCGGCGGAGCGGGACGCACCTGCGCCCGGCGGCGCCTCAGCGCTGCCGGGCGTACGCGTGCCCGGCAGCGGCCGGGGCGGGGCGGGGCGCCTCGGCCGGATCCGCGGGGCTCGTCACCGGAGCCGGAGCCGGAGCCGGAGCCGGAGCCGGGGCCTCGGACCGGGCGGCGGACATCGCGAGCACCGTCACCACGGTGCCGAGCGCCAGCGCGAACCCCACCAGCACCGCGACCGCCAGGAGGCCGGAGGCGCCCGAGACGGCGAGCAGTGCCACCGTGGCGGCGACGACGGTGAACGAGCCGAGGCAGACCTGGGCGACGGAGGGGCGCGGCATGGCGGGGGGTCCTTCGCACGTCGGGGGAAACGGGCGGGAGTGGTGCCGGTTCCAGTGGTCCTGCCCGGCGGGGGAGCCGGGTACGTCCAGGCTAGCCGCCGGGGGCGGGGGCACAGGGGGCGCACGGGCTCATCCCGGGGTCGTCCGCCCCGGTCGGTACGGTGACCCGGAACCTGTCGACACCGCGCACCACCACGCACCCACACGTACCGGGGGAACCGACCGTGCCCATCCCCGCCGACTGGCCCACCACCGAGGCCGAGGCGCTCGCCGAACAGGAGCGGCTGCGCCCGCTCGTCCAGGCCCACGACGACGAGGCCGCCGGCCCGTTGATCGCCGGTGTGGACGTCGCGTACGACGACGACCGCGACCTCGTCGCCGCCGCGGCCGTCCTGCTCGACCGGGACACCCTGGACGTCGTGGAACAGGCCACCGCCGTCGGCCGGATCGCCTTCCCGTACGTCCCCGGACTGCTCGCCTTCCGCGAACTGCCCGCCGTCCTCGACGCGTTGGCCGCCCTCACCCGCACCCCCGACACCGTCGTCTGCGACGGCTACGGCCTCGCCCACCCCCGCCGCCTCGGACTCGCCAGCCACCTCGGCGTCCTCACCGGACTGCGCACCCTCGGCGTCGCCAAGACCCCCTTCACCTTCGACCACCACCAGCCCGACGCCCCGCGCGGCTCCTGGACCCCGCTCACCGACCCCGCCACCGGCGAGGAGGTCGGCCGCGCCGTCCGCACCAGGCCCGGCGTGAAACCCGTCTTCGTCTCCGTCGGCCACCGGACCGGCCTCGACACCGCCGTCCGCACCACCCTCGGCCTCGCCCGCCACTACCGCCTCCCCGAGACCACCCGGCACGCCGACGCGCTCTGCCGACGCGCCCTCGCCGAAGCCCAGCGGACCGGGACGACCGCGAACTGACCATGCCCGGGGCGGGATTCGGGACCGGTGTGTTAGACATGAGACACCGGGGCCCGGCCCCGGCCGCCAGGGACGGACGCACGGGGGAGGCGCCGAAAATGGGATCAGGACCAGGACCAGGGACCACAGGTACCGGTTCGACCGGCGGAGCCGGGCAGGGCTACCGCGTCGAAGTCGAGCAACTGCGCACCTTCGCAGGCCAAGTACGGCTGCTGCTCGCCGACTTCCAGAAGCACGCCGACGGCACCGACACCCACGGCCGCAGCGGCATCGGCAAGAGCGCCTTCGGGACCTTCGCCGAAGCCACCGAGATCCACGGCCGCTACGGCACCATGCGGGACGCGCTGCGCGACGTCCTCAACCAGCTCCAGGAAGCCGTGAACGAGGCCCAGCGGAAGGCCGACCTCACCGCCACCAACTACGAGGAGCAGGACCGGCACACCGTCGCCAAGCTCAAGCCCGGCGACGACGGCTGGTCCGTCGCCCAGCCCTCCGCGAGCAGCCAGGCCGCGGCCCGGAAGAACCTCACCCCGTCCAACCGCGGCAACACCACCGTCTAGCCGCCGCTCGCCGCCCGCCGCCCGGACCGAACGGAGGCCGACCGCCCGTGGTCTACACCGACTTCACCAAGTACAGCCACGCCCAGCTCCGCACGATGGCCCAGGCCCTCGACCCCGGCGCGGTGATGGCCGCCGGCGACCCCTGGCGCAGGGCCGCCGACACCCTCAAGCAGATCCGCCTGACCCTCACCAAGGCCAGCACCGAGGCCGCCACCTCCTGGGAAGGCACCACCAGCGACGCCTTCCACACCCGCATGCTCACCCTGGCCGCCAGCATCAACAACGCCGCCGCCTACGCCAACGACGCGGCCAACATCCTCCACCAGACCTCCGAAGCCATGGCCAAGGCCAAGCGCGACATGCCGGAGGAACCCGGCAACTGGGACAAGGTCAAGGACACCGTCGGCGACGCCCTCTTCGGCGACGACGACGAACACATCCCGGTCACCGACCGCAAGAAGGCCGAAGCGGCCGCCATCATGCAAACCCTCGCCATGCACTACCGCGTCGCCACCCCGGCCCTGAAGGCTCCGTCGCCGTACAGTTCAGGGGGGAAAGAAAACTCGCACGAGGTGGCAGCACAGGGCGATCCGAGTTCCGCAGCGGCGATGGCCGCCGCGATGATGTCGGGTACCTCTCTTGGGGCCGGGGGAACGTCGGTGCGGGCGGTACCCGCCCCCGCAACGCAGCGGCCGAAGTCCTCCCAGCCACCGGTGGCTGCGGGCTCCGTACCCAGGAATTCAGCTGTCCCGGTCGACTCCGGGATCAAGGGAGGTTCGGCGCAGGCCTCGGCGAAGCCGTTGACCACACCGGGCGGTGTTTCAGGTTCGGGCATTACCGGTACGCCGGTTCCTGGTCCGAGCGGTAGCGTTCCGACACCCCCTACCTCGGGGACCCAGACTTCCGGCCTGAACAGTGCACCGGCCGCAGGGCCCGCGAACGGATCGCCCCCCGGCGGGGGCGGGCAGAGCATTGTCAGTCCTGCGGGGCCGACCGCGCAGAATGCGCCGGGCGTGCCTGGATTCGGCCAGAGCAGGACCGGAACCGGCGGCAAGGGGTTCCCCGGCGCCGAGACGCCAGGGGGCGGTTCGAGTCCACTCGGGGGCCGAGCCGGCAACACCGGTGGTGGCGGTCAAGTCCACCCGGGTGTCGGGGGCGTGGGGCGCGGGGCGTCCGGAGCCAGACAGACGAGTGGGCTTCCGGCTCGGCCTGGTGGTGCTGTCCGTGAGACCACGCTGCCTGGCGAGGGTGCGCGCGGCAAGCAGGCATTCACCGAGGGCGGGTCGGGGCTGGGGGCGCGAAACCGGTTCAGGGGGGAGTCCAGCGCCGCAAGCGCGAACGGTATGACGCCCGGTGTCCCGTTGGGCGGGGCGCAAGGACGGAAGAAGGACCGGAAGAAGGACGGCAAGCGGCCGGACTACCTCGTAGAAGACGAGGAGACCTGGGCGTCGGACAAGCCGACCAACCCGAACGTGGTGGAATGAGGCCGGCCCGTGGACGGACGGGTGATCTGATCGCGTCCCGCAGGTCGGGGATCTGTGGGACGCCTCGGCGAGTGGGGTGACCGGGTTTGACGAGCCGCTGGTTGGCGCGTGGTACAGCGGCCCTTGCCGCCGGGGCATTGGTCTGGAGTGTTGCCGCACCGGCGGCGTCGGGCGATCAGATCAGGGACCAGCAGTGGGCCTTGAAGACCTTCGAGGTCGAGTCGAAGGTGTGGCCGGTCAGCCAGGGCGAAGGCGTCGTCGTTGCGGTGATCGACAGTGGGGTGAACTCGGATCATCAGGATCTGACCGGGCAGGTCGTTCCTGGGGCTGACTTCTCAGGAACCCAGTCGGATGGCCGTATCGATACTGTCGGCCACGGTACCGGCATGGCGAGCCTCATCGTGGGGCATGGACACGGTTCGCAGGCCGGAGTGATGGGTCTGGCCCCGAAGGCGAAGATTCTGCCGGTGAAGGTGAAGACCACGGACGGTGGCCCCGAACCTCAGGTGAACGATCTTGCCGAGGCGATCCGCTTCGCGGTGGACCACGGTGCGACGGTCGTCAACATGTCCCTGGGAGGGCTCCTCCGGTTCGACACGAAGACGCGCAAGGCCGTTGCGTACGCGGTGTCGAAGGACGCCGTTCTGATCGCCAGTGCGGGCAACAGCGGTTCGGACTTGGGTGTCAACTATCCGGCGGCCTTCCCCGGGGTGGTGGCCGTGGGTGCCGTGGATTCCAAGGGAGTTGTGTGGGGCGGTTCCACACCGGGGCCCGAGACCACACTCATCGCACCTGGCGTGGACATCTATCACGCTTCGGCCAAGTCACCCACGAGCTACGCGGCCGGCGACGGTACCTCCGGCGCCGCCGCCTATGCGTCCGCCACTGCTGCGCTGATTCGGTCGAAATATCCGAGCCTGTCGGCCGGACAGGTGATCAACCGGATGATCAAGTCGGCCACTCCGCCGGCTGATGGGTCCGGGGTGCCCAACAGCCGCTACGGATATGGGGTTCTCTCGCCGGCGAAGGCTCTGGAAGCGAACCCCGCGGTGGACAACGGACCTCGGGAGAACCCGCTGGCGAACCGACCGGAGGCGAAGGGCACGCCTCCTCCCGTCGATGAGGAGACGGACGAGCCCTCCGAGGCGCCCATGGTCCCTGAGGGGGACCACGGCGGCGGCAGCGACGCGATCGGGCCCTGGGTCATCGTGGGGATCGGTGTGGGGCTGCTGGGACTGTTGGTCGGGGTCGTGGTGTTCGTCGTCGTGTTCGTGGTGCGGGGGCGGAGGAGGCGGGCCGCGGCTGCGGGGGCGCATCAGCAGCAGCCGTACCGGCAGCCGCCGTATGGGGGGCCGTATCAGTGAGTGGCGAGCCATTCGTCGCGTAGGGCGGCCATGTGGAGGACGTCCCAGTAGCGGTCGTCCCAGTGGTGGGCCTGGCGGGCGCGGCCTTCGAGGGTGAAGCCGGACTTGCGGTAGGAGTGGGCGGCGCGTTCGTTGTACTCGAAGACTTCGAGGTGGACGCGGTGGAGGCGGATGGTCTCGAAGGCGTGGCGCAGGACCAGGAGGGTGGTCTCGGTGCCGATGCCGCGGCCGGTGCTGTCCGGGGTGAGGGCGATCCGGAAGCCGGCGGAGGAGTTGTCGGGGTCGACGTCGGTGAGGGCGGTCTCGCCGAGGAAGCGGCCGGTGGCGGGGTCCTCGACGGCGAGGTCGAGGCGGTCGGGCTGGTCGGCGCGGGTGGCGCACCACTGGTGGATCCGGTCGCGGGTGAAGGCGGTGCGGGTGCCGGTGAGCCGGTTGGTCGTCTCGTCGGCGCAGAGCTCCCACATCGGTTCGGTGTGCCGTTCGCCGAGGGGGACGAGGCGGACGGTGCGGCCGTCCAGGGTGGGCTTGACGGCGAGGGCGGCGATGTCGGCGAGGGCGTCGGCGGTCATGGCGCCCAGGATGGGTGGTCGGTCTCCGGTTCGTCCACGCGTTTTCGTCCGTACGCACCGATGTGGGGTGAGCGTGGCGGAGGGGGCGCGTATGGGGGGACTGCGCCGGGTGAATGCGCCGGGGGTGGCCGCATTTCGGCGGTCGCTGGCGTCATTGCCGCTGGTGGGGTCGGTGGGGCGGCGGAGATGCTGGGGCCATGAGCACTTCTGAGAGCACGCCGGTGGAGAACGCACCGGTCACCGCCACCACCACCGCCGACGGAATTGTCCCGGACACCAAGGACTGGACCTGGGTGCTGGAACGCCCCTGCCCCGACTGCGGGTTGGACACCCCGAGGGTTGTCCGGGAGGACGTCGCCGGGATGGTCAGGGCCAACGCGGAGGGCTGGCTGGCGGTGCTGGCCGGGGACGGGGAGGGGCTGCGTCGCAGGCCCGCCCCCGGGATCTGGTCGGACCTGGAGTACGCGTGCCACGTCCGGGACGTCTTCCGGCTGTTCGAAGTCCGGCTGAACCTGATGCTGGACCAGGACGGCCCGCTGTTCCCCAACTGGGACCAGGACGAGACGGCCGTCGCCGAGCGCTACGGGGAGCAGGACCCGCAGGTGGTGGCCGGGGAGCTGGCGGAGGCCGCGGAGAAGCTCGCCGCGGCCTTCGAGCGGGTGGCCGGCGAGCAGTGGCGGCGGACCGGGAACCGCAGTGACGGGGCGCGGTTCACGGTCGAGACGTTCTCCCGGTACCTGATCCACGACCCGGTGCACCACCTGTTCGACGTGACGGGCGAGCGGGTCTGAGACGGTCCCGGGGGCGGGCGTCCAGGGACCGGAGGCCCCGGGAACGGGCGTCCAGGGGCCGGCCGTCCCCGGGGAGGCCGTTCCGGCGGCGGGCGGGGCGGGGGGTCACCAGCCGGAGGCCTCGCGCAGCATGGTGCGGCGCAGTCGGCCGGCCACGCTGGCGGCGTCGGTGCCGATGACGTCGGCGATCTCGGGGGCGGCGAGCCCGACGACGTAGTGGAGGACCGCGAGGTCGTCGTCGGCCGGGTGGCGGTCCGGGTCGGCGGTCACCCTGCGGCTGTGTTCGGCGACGGTGCCGCGCAGGATCTCCCAGGCGTGCGCGGTCGGGTTGGAGCTGCCCATCAACTCCCGCCAGTGCACCGCGATTTCCGCGAACGCCTGCTGGACGGCGGTGGCCGCGGAGCTGTGCTCGGTCAGCCACACGCGGGCATAGCTGAGGTACCGGGGGCGGTGGAGTTCGCAGAACGCGGTGAACTCCAGTGGCACCTCCGCCGGCTCGCCGGGCCCCGGGGGCGGCTCGGCGGGACTCTCGTGACGGTTGGTCATCTCGGCTTCTCGGAAAGGGAGATGGGTTTCTGACGGTCGATCATCTGTGCTCACTCTACGGTAGGCCCTCGGTGCGCTGGGTGACCAATCCGATGGAATGCCCGGAACCCGTCGCCGCCAGGCCGGTTCCGGTGGCGACCGGGGGTGGAGTGGCGGCGGGACGGCCGGGCGGGGGCCGGCGGGGTGGTCCTGCACAGTGGCGTGGGAGGCGTAGTTGCGAGCGCGTCGCAGCTGGTCAGAGGGTGTAGGACGGCTATGGCTGCAAGGCGGTTGATGTGCCACCGTAGGGCCTATGGAGGCTGACGTCCACGCCCAGGGCGCGAACCCGCGCCCGCACAACCACCTGCACAACCGCACTCACGATCGCGGTGAAGATCACCACGGACGGGGGCATGGCCATCACCACGATGACGGCATCACCCCCGCCCACGACCAGGCCCACGGTCACACCCACGACCACGACCACGGCCACGCCCACGGTCTGCGCGACCGCCTCACCCATCTCCTGCGCCCGCACTCGCACGACGCCGCCGACCGGGTGGACGCGGCCATGGAGGCCTCCACCGAGGGGCTGCGCACCCTGTGGATCTCGCTGGTGGTGCTCGGCGCCACCGCGCTGGTCCAGGCCGCCATCGTGGCCCTCTCCGGTTCGGTGGCGCTCCTCGGCGACACCGTGCACAACGTCGCCGACGCGCTGACCGCCGCCCCGCTCGGGATCGCCTTCCTGCTCGGCCGCCGGGCCGCCAACCGCCGCTACACGTACGGGTACGGGCGGGCCGAGGACCTGGCGGGGGTGGCGATCGTGCTGGCCGTGGCGGCCTCGGCGGTGTTCACCGGGGTGGCCGCGGTGGACCGGCTGCTGCACCCCCGGCCGGTGGACCACCTGGGGGCGGTGGCGGTCGCCGCCCTGGCCGGCTGCCTGGGCAACGAGTGGGTGGCCCGCTACCGGATCCGCACCGGCCGCCGGATCGGTTCGGCGGCGCTGGTCGCGGACGGCGTGCACGCCAGGACCGACGGGCTGACATCGCTCGCGGTGCTCGTCGGCGCGGCCGGGGCCGGGCTCGGCCTGCCCTGGGCGGACCCGTTGGTCGGCCTGCTGATCACGGCGGCGATCCTGCTGGTGCTGCGCGGCTCGGTGTGCGAGGTGGGCCGCCGGCTGATGGACGGGGTGGATCCGGTCCTGGTGGACACCGCCGAGGGTGCGCTGCGCGAGGTGGACGGCGTGCGCGGGGTGGGCGCGCTGCGGATGCGGTGGATCGGGCACTCGCTGCGCGCCGAGGCGGACGTGGTGGTGGACGGCGCGCTCACCGTGGTGGCGGCGCACCGGGTGGCCGAGGCGGCGGAGCAGGCGTTGATCCGGGCGGTCCCGCGCCTGCTGGCCGCCACCGTGCACATCGACCACGCCCCGGCGGCCTGAACGGGACCGGTCTGCACGGGACCGGCCTGCACGCGGCCGGCCTGGACGGGGCCGGTCCGATCGGGACCGGCCCGAACGGAGCCGGTGGGCGGGACCGGCCGGGGCGGGCGGGCGGACGGGCGGAGCGGCCGCCCGTCAGGAGGTCGTCCGG
>NZ_MSJQ01000350.1 GCF_014596515.1 Streptomyces sp. CBMA156 | reverse complement strand
GCCGAGCCTGCCGCCGCCGCCCTGCTGACCGGCGCCCGGCTGCTGCACCTGTCCGGCATCACCGCCGCGCTCTCCGACGACTGCCTGGCCCTGCTGCGGGCGCTGCTCGCCGACCGCCGCCCGGGCCGGGTGGTCAGCTTCGACCTCAACTGGCGCCCGTCGCTCTGGCGCGACCGCGACCCGGCCGTGCTGCCGCCGCTGCTGGACGCCGCCGACCTGCTGCTGCTCGGCGCCGACGAGGCCGAGGCCGCCTTCGGCACCGGCGACCCGGCCGCCCTGCGCCGCCGCTTCCCCGCCCCGGCCACCGTCGTGGTCAAGGACGCGGCGAATCAGGTGACAGCGATGGACCGGGAGGGGACGGCGGTCACCGAGCCGGCCCTCGTGGTCGAGGTGGTCGAGGCCACCGGCGCGGGCGACGCCTTCGCGGCCGGCTACCTGGCCGGCACCGTCCGGGGCCTGGACCAGCGCCGCCGGCTGCGGCTCGGCCATCTGAGCGCCGCCTGCGCACTGACCGCCCACGGCGACCAGGCCGAACTGCCGGACGCCGCCGTGGTGGCCGCACTGCTCGACGCCTCCCCCGCCCAGTGGGCGGCCACCAGGGTCACCGCGGAGGGCATCACGGGACCGGCCGTGCGCCCCGGTGCCGCCTCCCGTCCGGCCGGGCGGGCGCCGTCGGCCGACCCGTCGCCGTCCGCCGGCCGGGCCCGGGCACAATGAGCGGGAACCCCAGCCCTCGGAGCGGAGCACGATGAGCCAGACCGTCACCCGCGCCCTGCGCATCCTCGCCGAGCTCGGCGAGGGCCGGCGCTCCCTCGACCAGCTCGCCGAGGTACTCGGCGTCCACAAGACGACCGTGCTCCGACTGCTCCAGAGCCTCGAAGAGGAACGGTTCGTCTACCGCGACGCGGCCTACCGCTACCACCTGGGCGCCGGGCTCTTCGCACTCTCCGGCCTGGCCCTGGAGCAGCGCGGCGTGCGCCGGATCGCCGCCCCACACCTGGCCGAGCTGAACGCCGCGACCGGTCAGACCGTGCACCTGGCCGCGTACGAGGGCGGCGAGGTGGTCTACATCGACAAGTTCGACTCCCGCCACCCGGTCCGGATGTACTCCCGGATCGGCCTGCGCGCCGCCCTGCACAGCGCCGCCGTCTCCAAGGTGCTGCTGGCCGACCTGCCGCTGCCCGAGCGGCGCCGGGTGGTGGCCGGGATCGACTTCGTCCCGCACACCGAGCGCACCCTGACCACCCCCGAGGCCCTGCTCGCCGAGCTGGAGAAGGTCGCCGTCCAGGGCTGGGCACAGGACCACGCCGAGCACGAGTCCTTCATCAACTGCGTGGCCGCGCCGGTCAGGGACGCCAGCGGCCGGGTGGTCGCCGCCGCCTCCATCTCCGTCCCGGACGTGGTCCTGCCGTACGAGCAGGTGCTGGACCTGCTCCCGCAGCTGCTCGCCACCACCCGCGCCGTCTCGGCCGACTGCGGCCGCCCCGACCACTACTGACGAACCGTCGAGAACCCGAGAGACCAAGGAACCCATGTCCTCCGACAAGATCGAGATCCGTACCGAAGGCGCCCCCGCCCCCGCCTGGATGTTCTCCCAGGGCGTCCGCAAGGGCCCGATCCTCCAGGTCTCCGGCCAGGGCCCGCAGGACCCGGCCACCGGCGAGTACCTGTACCACGGCGATGTGAAGGCGCAGACCCGCCGCACCCTGGAGAACGTCAAGGCCATCGTCGAGGCCGGCGGCGCCACCATCGAGGACGTGGTGATGTTCCGCGTCTACCTCACCAAGCGCGCCGACTTCCCGCTGATGAACGAGGTCTACGCCGAGTTCATCGACGAGAACGTCAGGCCCGGCGGCGTGAAGCCGTGCCGCACCACCATCTTCGTCGAGCTGCCGCAGGAGCCGATGCTGGTCGAGATCGACGCCCAGGCCGTCGTCGGCTGACCCGCCCCCGCCCGGCGAAGGGCCCGGACGCCTCCGCGCGTCCGGGCCCTCGGCATGCGCGGACACCCGTCGGCCGATGGCCGAACGCCCGCTTGCCACACCCCCGGACGGACATTAGGTTAGGCTCACCTAACTTCACTGGAGGTCCGTCCATGAGCCTGCCCACCGGCGACACCGAGGTCCCCGAGCCCACCACCGCCGAACGGATCCACAGCCTGCTCGGCACGGCCTCCTCGCTCACCGTCCGCGCCCTGGGCGAGCACCACCACCTGGACACCCCGCTCTCCCTGCACGGCTCCCGGCTGCGGCTGCGCACCGCCCTGGACGATCCGCTCACCTCGGCCGCCGCCGGCGCCACCGAGGGCCTCGCCGTCGTCCTCGACGTCACCGACGTCGCCCCCGTGGCCGTCCGCGACCGCGTCCGCGCCCGCCTCACCCTGGCCGGCCGGCTGCACCTGGCCCACCTGACCGACGACGGCCTCGGCGTCCACCTGGGAGTGGACGTCGCCCACGCCGTCCTCGCCACCCCGTACGGCACCGCCGCGGTCACCGCCGCCGACCTCGCCCTGGCCGCCCCCGACCCGCTGGCCAGGTACGAGGCCGCGATGCTCACCCACCTCGCCGACGACCACGCCGACGCGCTCGACGTCCTCACCCGGCTGCTCGACCCGGCCGTCCTCACCCACGCCCCGGACGTCCGCCCGCTCGCCCTGGACCGCTACGGCCTGGTGCTGCGCCTGGACCACCCGTACGGCCACCGCGACGTCCGCCTGGTCTTCCCCGAACCGGCCAGGGACACCGAGGACTTCGGCCACCGGATGCACGACCTGCTGGCCGCCGCCCAGCACGGCCTGCCGGTCCACCGCGGCTGAGCGCCGGCCGGCCGTCACCGCTCGACCGTGTCCTCCAGCACGATCCGCCCCATCCGCGCGTACAGCCCGGGCCGCCACCGGCGCACCGCGAGCGCCAGTGCGGTCCCGCCCGCGAACACCCCGATCACCAGGTACGGGATCAGCCGGAACAGCAGGGTGTGCGCCGCCGCCCCGGCCGCGGCGTCCTTGTTGAGCACCAGCAGCGCCACCACCCCGGCCATCGCCACCCCGCCCACCAGCGGCGCGACCAGCGTCCGGAACCAGTGCGCCGTCTCCGGGTGCCGCCGCCGCACGTGGAAGTACCCGACCACGGCGAAGGAGCAGAGCGTCTGCACCACCAGGATCGCCATCGTCCCGAGCAGCGCCAGCAGCGTGTACAGGTGCGCGTACGGGTCCATCCCGGCCGCCAGGAACGCCGCCACCAGCCCCACCGCGATCACCGACTGGACCACCGAGGCGACGTGCGGCGAGCCGTACCGCGGGTGGGTGCGGCCGAGCGCCGGGTGCAGCAGCCCCTCCCGCCCGATCGCGTACAGGTACCGGGCCGCGCACTGGTGGAAGGCCATCGCGCAGGCGAACGACCCCGTGACGACCAGCCATTGGAACACCTTCACCGCCCAGGCCCCCAGGTGCGCGCCGAGCGGATCGAAGAACAGGCTGTTGCCGTCCTTGCCCGGCACGCCGCCGCTCGCCACCGCGATCGCGTGCCCGACCCCGTTGCCGGACACGATCATCCAGGACACGAAGACGTAGAACAGCCCGACCCCGATCACCGACACCAGCGTCGCCCGCGGCACCACCCGCTTCGGGTCGCGGGACTCCTCGCCGTACATCGCGGTCGACTCGAAGCCCACCCAGGACCAGAACGCGAAGAACAGTCCGAGCCCGGCCGCCGAGATGCCCGAACTCCCCACCCCTTTCAGCGCGTTCAGCGGGTTCACGGCCTCGGCCACGATCCCGTCCGGACCGCCGCCGGAGAACAGCACCGCCAGCGAGACCGCGCCCAGCACCCCGATCTCCAGCACCAGCGCGACCCCGAGCACCCTGGCCGTCAGCTGGAGGTCGAACCAGCCCGCCACCCCGATCACCACCGCCCCGGACAGCGCGTACCAGCCCCAGCCCAGCTCCACCCCCAGCTGTGAACGGGCCAGCCCGCGCAGCGAGAACGCGAAGAAGCCGAGGACCGCGGCCTCGGTGACGACGTACGCGAGCACCGCGAGCAGCCCCGAGGACAGTCCGGCGACCCGGCCCAGCCCGTGCGAGACGTAGCCGTAGAACGCGCCGGCCGCGGTGATGTGCCGGGCCATCGCCACGTACCCGACCGAGAACACCGTCAGCACCACGGTCGCCACGATGTACGCGGCGGGTGCGCCGACTCCGTTGCCCTGCCCGACGACGATCGGCAGGTTGCCGGTCATCGCGGTGATCGGGGCGGCGGTGGCGAGCGCCATGAACACCACGCCGACCAGGCCGACCGAGTCCGCCTTCAGCCGGTCGACCCCACCCGCGCCCGGCCGTTCCCGCTCCGCCGTCTCCCTCGCCGTGCCCCCCGCCGTGCCCCCCGCTGTATCTTCACCGCGGACCGCCATCCGGCCTCCTCGCCTCCAGGACCCGCCCGCCCGCCGGACCGGCCGGACGCTGACCGACCGTCAGCATGGCGCGCCGCGGGCAACCGGCGGTGCCGTCGACCGCCCATCGGGGCACCGGAGTTGACGCCGCGTTCGACCAGGGCCGAACAACCCGGAAAGGCGCCCAAGGAAGACCCGGGAACGAAAGCGGCCGGCCCGGCTGCCCGAGGAAGTCCTCGTGCAGCCGGGCCGGCCTGGGCGTGTCCCTCGCCCATGTCCACCGTGCGGCGATCACCCGGTCGAGCGGTCACCCGACATGACCATCCCGGAGGATCGGTTCACCCCGCGACAGTGGCGGTTCCTGAAACCCTCGGAGCCCGTCAGGCTCAGAGCGCGACGCCGTGCGCCCGGAGGAAGGCGACCGGGTTGATGTCCGAGCCGTACTCCGAGCCGTTGCGGATCTCGAAGTGCAGGTGCGGGCCGGTCACGTTGCCGGTGGCGCCGGAGAGGCCGATCTGCTGGCCGGCGGTGACGGTCTGACCGATCTTCACACCGATCGAGGAGAGGTGCGCGTACTCGGCGTAGTGACCGTCGGCGAGCTTGATCTCGACCTCGTTGCCGTAGGCGCCGCCGTTGCCGGCCTTGACCACGACACCGTTGGCGACGGCGCGCAGCGGGGTGCCGGTGGAGGCGACGAAGTCCTGGCCGGTGTGGTGGCCGGAGGCCCACATCGAGCCGGCCACGCCGTAGGCGGTGCCCAGCTTCGGGCTGGCCAGCGGGGCGACGTAGCCGGAGGTGGCGGCGGCGACCGGAGTGGCGGTCACGGCCGCGGCCGGAGCGGCGACCTGCACCTGGGTCTGGAGCTGGGCGGACGGCTTGGCGGCCTCGGTCTTCACCTGGACCTGGGCCTGCGGCTTGGCGGCCTGGGTCGCCGGAGCGGCCGGCTTGGCGGGCTTCGCCGGAGCGGCGGGCTTCGCCGGAGCGGCGGGCTTGGCCGGAGCGGTCGGCTTCGCCGGGGCGGCGTCGGCGGACGGCGCGGTGGCGTGACCCGGCAGCGCGAGCTGCTGACCCGGGAAGATCAGGTTCGGGTTGGCGCCGACGACCGAGCGGTTCTGCTCGTACAGCGCCTGCCAGCCACCGTCGACGCTCCTGGCGTCGGCGATCCTGGACAGGGTGTCGCCACTGACGACGCGGTAGCTCTCCGGTGCGGCCGGAGCGGCCGACTGGGTGGCCGGAGCGGCAGCCGGGGCGGCCGACTTGGCGTCGGTGGTGGCGACGGCGGCCTGCGGGGCCGGGGCGGTGTGCGCCTGGGCGGTCACCGCGGTCACGAGCGGCACGGCGAAGGAGACACCGGTGACGGCCGTGGCGATGCCGATACGGACGGCGCGGGGCAGGGCGATACGACGAGCCTGAGCAGGCATGGAATTTTTCCTCTCCGACGCCTGCGAGGTGAGCTGTCGGGTTCGGGCTGGAGTTGCCCGGCCGCATGCGCGGCTTCACCCCTAGCCGGTCCTGGTCGTTCACGCCCTGAGGCGCGAACTCCGGTCCGGCGACTTACCTGTGGGTCCCCCGCTCCTGCCGTACAGAGTTCGTTTCGAACCACCGGGCAGCGGCAGGATTCGGCGTTCCACCCGGCGGATCCGTCCGGACTGGCCGGGCGGTCGCTGAACTAAAACCCATCCGTTCGGGTGAAGCAATGTCGATCTCTTGAAACAGCAACAACCCCCCGGCGCCCGGTGACCCTCCGCAGGTACCACCACACG
This sequence comes from Streptomyces sp. CBMA156, assembly GCF_014596515.1. Classification (GTDB taxonomy): domain Bacteria; phylum Actinomycetota; class Actinomycetes; order Streptomycetales; family Streptomycetaceae; genus Kitasatospora. Next base: position 38,401 of record NZ_MSJQ01000350.1, on the reverse strand, counting down.
ATACGTACACAATCCATTCACCCCCCGCCACTGATCCACGACCCTGCGCCGAGATCCGCGACGCTGCGCATCCGGCCACTCACGGACAGCTCGCGGCCAACACACCACCCGGTGAGCCTTGTCACGTGCGTCCCGGCAGCGCAGGATTCGCCCGTGACCACCTCAGAGGCAGGGACCCTGCGCCTGGGCACCGCGCAGGGCCGCCTGGTACTACTGGCGACGGTGCTCGGCTCCAGCATGGCGATGCTCGACGGCACCGTGGTGAACGTCGCCCTGCCCCGGATCGGCGCCGATCTCGGCGCTTCCCTGGCGTCCCTGCAATGGACGCTGAACGCCTATCTGCTCACCCTGGCGGGCCTGATCCTGCTCGGCGGCGCGCTCGGCGACCGCTACGGGCGGCGCAAGGTCTTCCTGATCGGCGTGGTCTGGTTCGCCATCGCCTCCGCCGCCTGCGCCGCCGCGCCGAACATCCACGTGCTGATCGCCGCCCGCGCCGTCCAGGGCATCGGCGGGGCGCTGCTCACCCCCGGCTCGCTCGCCATGCTCCAGGCCGTCTTCCACCCCGACGACCGCTCGGCGGCGGTCGGCCTCTGGTCCGGCCTCGGCGGGGTCTCGGCCGCGGTCGGCCCCTTCCTCGGCGGCTGGCTGGTGGACGGCCCCGGCTGGCGCTGGATCTTCCTGCTGAACCTGCCGCTCGCCGCCGCCGTGATCGCGGTCACCACCCGGTCGGTACCGGAGAGCCGGGACGAGAGCGCCTCCGGCCGGTTCGACGTGCTCGGCGCCGTGCTCGCCGCCCTCGCCCTCGGCGCGGTCACCTACGCGCTGACCGCCGCCGGTGAGGGCCTGTCCCCCGCCGTCTGGGTCAGCGGCGTGGCCGGTGTGGTGCTCGGCGTCACCTTCGTCGCCGTCGAGCGCCGCGCGCCCGAGCCGATGCTGCCGCTCGGCCTGTTCTCCTCCCGGCTGTTCACCGCGGTGAACCTGGTCACCCTGTGCGTGTACGCGGCGTTCAGCGGTGTCTTCTTCCTGCTGGTGGTGCAGCTCCAGATCGTCTCCGGGTTCTCCCCGCTGGTCTCGGGCTTCGCGCTGGTGCCGATCACCGTGCTGATGCTGGTGCTGTCGGCGCGCGCCGGGCGCCTCGGCAAGCTGATCGGTCCGCGCATCCCGCTGACCGTCGGTCCGCTGCTGTGCGCCGCCGGAGTGCTGCTGATGCTGCGCATCGGCGCCGACTCCTCGTACTGGGTGGACGTGCTGCCCGCCGTCACGGTGATGGGCTGCGGGATGACGCTGCTGGTCGCGCCGCTGACGGCGACCGTGCTGGCCGCCGTCGAGGTCCGGCACGCGGGCATCGCCAGCGGGGTCAACAACGCCGCCGCCCGGGCGGCCGGCCTGCTCGCGGTGGCCGCCCTGCCGGCGCTGGCCGGGCTGAGCGGCGACGCCTACCGGGTGCCCGCCTCGGTCGACTCCGCGTTCCACACCGCGATGCTGATCTGCGCGGGCCTGCTCACCGCCGGCGGGCTGACCGCCCTCGCGACCGTACGGGGCAACGTGCTGGCCCCCGCGGACCACCCGGTGGCCGAGCCCGACACCGAGTGGAGCTGCGGCACCACCCCGCCGCTCGACCCTGGCCACGTCACCGCGACGCGTGAGGGCCCTGCCACCGGCGGTCCGGCGGCAGGGCCCTCACACAAGGCCTGACGAATCGTCAGAGGATGTCGCCCGGAACGTACTTGGCGGCCTCCGGGTAGGCGGCCGCGACGGCCTCCACCTGGCGGACCACCTCGGCGACCTGGGCACCGGCCGCGCCGGTGAAGGACAGCTTGTCGGCCAGCAGCGCGTCCAGCGCGGCCCGGTCCAGCGGGATCCGCTCGTCGGCGGCCAGGCGGTCCAGCAGCTCGTTCTCCCGGGCACCCGCGCGCATCGCGAGCGCGGAGGCCACGGCGTGCTCCTTGATGACCTCGTGGCCGGTCTCCCGGCCCACGCCCGCGCGCACCGCGCCCATCAGCACCTTGGTGGTGGCGAGGAACGGCAGGTAGCGGTCCAGCTCGGTCTCGATCACGGCCGGGAAGGCGCCGAACTCGTCGAGGACGGTCAGGAAGGTCTCCAGCAGACCGTCGAAGGCGAAGAACGCGTCCGGCAGCGCGACCCGGCGCACCACCGAGCAGGAGACGTCGCCCTCGTTCCACTGGTCGCCGGCCAGCTCGCCGGTCATCGAGGCGTAGCCGCGCAGGATGACGGCCAGGCCGTTGACGCGCTCGCAGGAGCGGGTGTTCATCTTGTGCGGCATCGCGGAGGAGCCGACCTGGCCCTCCTTGAAGCCCTCCGTGACCAGCTCGTGGCCGGCCATCAGGCGGATGGTCTTGGCCAGGCTGGACGGCGCGGCGGCCAGCTGGACGAGGGCGGTGAGCACCTCGAAGTCCAGCGAGCGCGGGTAGACCTGGCCGACGCTGGTCAGCACGTGGTCGAAGCCGAGGTGCCCGGCGACCCGGCGCTCCAGCTCGGCCAGCTTCTGGGTGTCCCCGCCCATCAGGTCCAGCATGTCCTGGGCGGTGCCGACCGGGCCCTTGATCCCGCGCAGCGGGTAGCGGGCGATCAGCTCCTCCAGACGGCGGAAGGCGACCAGCAGCTCGTCGGTGATCGAGGCGAAGCGCTTGCCCAGGGTGGTGGCCTGCGCGGCCACGTTGTGCGAGCGGCCGGCCATGACCAGCTCGGCGTGCTGGGCGGACAGCTTGCCCAGGCGCACCAGCACGGCCACCGTGCGGTCCCGCACGTGCTCCAGGGACTGGCGGATCTGGAGCTGCTCGACGTTCTCGGTCAGATCCCGGGAGGTCATGCCCTTGTGGATCTGCTCGTGGCCGGCGAGTTCGCTGAACTCCTCGATCCGGGCCTTCACGTCGTGGCGGGTGACCCGCTCACGGGCGGCGATCGAGCCGAGGTCGACCTGGTCGATCACCCGCTCGTAGTCGGCGACGGCGCCCACCGGCACCTCGACGCCGAGGTCCTGCTGGGCCTTCAGGACGGCGAGCCACAGGTGGCGCTCGAGGACCACCTTGTGCTCGGGGGACCACAGCTGGGCCAGGGTCGCCGAGGCGTACCGGGAGGCCAGGACATTGGGGATCTGGGGCTTCGCGCTCACGCTTCGCAAGAGTAACAGCCGAGGTCACGCCAGGCGGCGGCGGATGGGGTAGGCTGGGTCGATTGAGCGCCCTTCACATGACGCACCAGGACCTTCTCACCGCAAGGATACCACATCAATGAGTGAAGTTCCAGCGGAACCCGTCCTCGCCGAAGCCCTGCGCAGCGAGCAGGCCCACCTCTCCGGCCTCTACGCCCGGCTGGACACCGTACGCGAGCGGGCCCGGCGCACCGCCGACGCCGCCCACGACGGAGCCACGGCCGGCGGCACCCACCAGTCCAGGCTGGAACGCGAGGTGCGCGCCCGCGAGGCCGCCCGCCACGCCGCCCGGCTGGACGCGGTCGAGCACGGCCTCTGCTTCGGCCGGCTCGACGATCGCGACGGCACCGTCCACTACATCGGTCGAGCCGGCCTGACCGACGAGGCCCACGAACCGCTGCTGCTCGACTGGCGCACCCCGGCCGCCCGCCCCTTCTACACCGCGACGCCCGCCCGGCCCGGCCCCGTGGTGCGCCGCCGCCACCTGCACACCAGGGGCCGCACCCTCACCGGCCTGGACGACGAGGCGCTCGACCTCGCCGGGCTGAGCGACTCCGGCCGGCGCGGCCTGGTCGGCGAGGCCGCGCTGCTCGCCGCGCTCGCCCGCGACCGCACCGGCCGCATGGGCACCGCCGTCGCCACCATCCAGACCGAGCAGGACCGGGTGATCCGCTCCCCGCTGCCCGGCGCCCTGGTGGTCCAGGGCGGCCCCGGCACCGGCAAGACGCTGGCCGCCCTGCACCGCGCCGCCTACCTGCTGTTCACCCACCGCGCCGCCCTGGAGCGCCGGGGCGTGCTGCTGATCGGCCCCAACGCCGGCTTCCTGCGGTACATCCACGAGGTGCTGCCCGCCCTCGGCGAAACCGAGGTGGTCCTGCGCACCGTCGGCGAGCTCTTCCCCGGCATCACCGCCACCGGCACCGACGCCCCCGCCACCGCCGTGGCCAAGGGCGGCCCCCGGATGGCCGAGGTGCTCCGCCGCGCCCTGGCCGCCCACCAGCAGGCCCCGGCCGAAGGCCTGGACCTCGGCGAGGGGCTGACCCTCTCCGCCCGGGCCTGCGCCGAGGCCAGGGACGCCGCCCGCGGCCTGCGACTGCCGCACAACCGGGCCCGCGGCTTCTACCTGCGCACCCTGCTCGACGCCCTCGGCATCGCCCAGGCGTTGACCCTCGGCCGCCCGTACGACGACGAGGAGGCCCACTACGCCCCGCGCGAACTGTGGCAGCGGCCGGACGTCCGCGCCGTGCTCGACCCGCTGTGGCCGCTGCTCACCCCGCAGCAGCTGCTCGAACGGCTGCTCACCGACCGGGAGTTGCTTGCCGATTCGGCCCCCGGGCAGGCCTCCGTCCTGCTCCGCCCGCCCGGCTCCCCCTGGACGGTCGAGGACGTCCCGCTGCTCGACGAGGCCGCCGAACTCCTCGGCGAACAGCGGGCTTCCGCCGCCTCCGACGACGACCCGGACGAACTGGCCTTCGCCCAGGGCGTGTTGACCATCACCGGACAGACCGACGACGCCCTGCTGAACTCCGCCGCGCTGGCCGGGCGCTTCCGCGACGACGGCCCGTACCGCTCCACCGCCGAACGCGCCGCCGCCGACCGCACCTGGGCGTACGGCCACGTCGTCGTCGACGAGGCGCAGGAGCTGTCCGCGATGGCCTGGCGCGCCGTCCTGCGGCGCGTCCCGGCCACCTCGCTCACCATCGTCGGCGACCTCGCCCAGACCGGATCGCCCGCCGGCGCCCGCAGCTGGGCCGAGATGCTCGACCCGCACCTGCCCGGCCGCTGGCGCGAAGAGCGGCTGACCGTCAACTACCGCACGCCGGAGCCCGTCATGGCCCTCGCCGCCGCCGTCCTGCGCACCGCCATGCCCGGCCACCGGCCGCCCGAGTCCATCCGCCCCGGCACCGAGCAGCCGCGCGCGGTCCCCGTCCCGGACGGCGACTTCACCGCCGCGCTCGCCCGGCTGCCCCGCGGCACCGGCACCTCGGGCGTGATCGCGCCGGACTCCCTGGCCGCCGGACTGGACGCGCTCACCGTGGCGGACGCCAAGGGGCTGGAGTTCGACGCGGTCGTGGTCGTCGAGCCGGCCGCGCTCGCGCCGCGCGACCGCTACGTCGCCCTCACCAGGACCACCCGTTCGCTCACCCTGCTGCACCACCGGCCACTGCCGCCGGAACTCGCCGGGCTGCTCTGACCGGAACCGCTCCGGCCGGGAGGCAGGGCTTCGCGGGTCCTACTGCGCGCCGCCGGGACGGCCGGCCAGCACCGGCAGCACCTGGGAGCAGATCGAGTGCAGGGCGATCCGCTGCTCGTCGGTCATCGCCTCGAAGGCCTGGTGGGTCCTGGCCATCTCACCGCGGATGCCGTTCAGGATCTCCCGGCCCTCGTCCGTGATCACCACGATCTTCACCCGGCGGTCACCGGCCGCCGCCGCCCGGTTGGCCAGGCCCAGCGACTCCAGCCGGTCCACGATCCCGGTGACGTTCGACGCGTCGCAGCCGAGCCGTCCGGCCAGCGCCCGCATCGGCACCGGCTCCTGCACCGCGCCCAGCGCCTTGGCCTGCGAGGAGGAGAGGCCGTGCCTGGCCGCGGCCGCCGCGAAGTCCTGGAAGTACGCGGCACCGACGGAGGCCAACACCTCCATCAACTCGGCGTTGGTCGGTACGGTCGTCGTCGCTGTCGAACCCATGGGGCAAGGGTACGGCCAGGTGCTTCAGCAACTCAAGCTTTGACCAGGGCAACCGTCCGCGAGTCGCCTCCCGCCCGTCCCGGGTCAGAGCACGAGCTGGTCGAACAGCCGCCGCAGCTCCGCCTCCGGGTCCGCGGTCAGCCCGGTGTGCACCGGCCCCGGCTGGACGATCGCGCTGCGCGGCGCGGTCAGCCAGCGGAACCGCTGACCGGGGTTGTCCCCCGCCGCCGGACCGGCCTGCGGGCCGCCCAGGCAGACCGCCTCGATCCCGTGCAGCGCCCGCCGCACCCCCTGCACGTCCGCCACCGGGTCCAGCGCCAGCAGCCGGGCCTGGTCCAGATGGGTACGGGCGGCCAGGTGCGAACTCTGCCGGCAGTACAGCAGCACCCCGACGTTGACGCACTCACCCCGCTCGACCCTCGGCACCGCGCGGATCACGGCGTACTCGTAGTCGTGCAGCTCGACGGTGGCCGGCAGCGCGGACGGCGAGGACTCGGTCATGCGGGCACCTCCGGCAGCCAGTCGCGCGGACCGGCCAGTCGCTCGGTCAGCTGGGTGCGGTACGCGGCGCGCACCTCGTCGGGCGAGTCGAAGCCGAACTCGTCCGTCAGCCACACCTCGGGGATCCGTGCCACCGCGGCCTCGATCGCCGCCTCCGCGACCGGCGCGAGCGCCTTGTCGGCCGCCGCCACGTCCGGCCTGGCCCGCAGCAGCGCGTGGTCGGAGGCGTCGTACGGGCGGCGGATCCAGGCGGCGGCGCCCGGCCAGTTGTGGTGGAAGATCAGGCTCGCGCCGTGGTCGATCAGCCGCAGCCCGCCGGTCGCCACCAGCAGGTTCGGGTTGCGCCAGGAACGGTCGACGTTGCCGATCAGCGCGTCGAACCAGAGCACCTGCCCGGCGAGTTCCGGGTCCACCTCGAAGCAGAGCGGGTCGAAGTTGAGCGCGCCGCTGACGAAGGCCATCCCGAGGTTGGTCCCGCCGCTGGCCCGCATCTGGTCCTGGATCTGGTGGTCCGGCTCGCTGCGCGCGAGCACCGGGTCCAGGTCGACCGTCACCAGCTCCGGCACCGGCAGCCCGAGCCGCCGGCCGAGTTCCCCGGCCAGCACCTCCGCGACCAGCGCCTTGCGCCCCTGCGCGGCACCGACCCATTTCAGCGTGTACAGCCGCCGGTCGTCGGCCTCGACCAGGCCCGGCATCGAGCCGCCTTCTCGCAGTGGCGTCACGTACCGGATCGCCGTCACCTGGGGTAGCACGGCCGACAGCCTATCGGTGCCGCCGCCGCTTCCCCCCACCACCACCCCGTACGGGGGAGGCCGCTCCCCTCTCCCCGCCGCCCCGCCCACGACCCGCGCTCCCCGGCTCCCTCCTGCGCCCCGCCCCGGTGGCAGCCCCCGCTGCTCCGTGCGAGTGTGGCGGGCAGTAATGGGGACCTTCACGGCAAAGGGATGAACGATGGAACGACCTCGGATCCTGATCGTGGGCGGTGGCTTCGCCGGCCTGGAGTGCGCCCGCCGCCTCGAACGCAAGCTGTCACCGTCGGAGGCCGAGATCTCGCTGGTCACGCCGTTCAGCTACCAGCTCTATCTCCCCCTCCTCCCCCACGTCGCGGCCGGCGTCCTCACTCCGCAGTCCGTGGCCATCTCCCTGCGCCGCTCGCTGCGCCGCACCCACATCGTCCCCGGCGGTGCCATCGGCGTGGACCCGGCCTCCAAGGTGTGCGTCGTCCGCAAGATCACCGACGAGGTGGTCGCGCAGAAGTACGACATCCTGGTGCTCGCCCCCGGCAGTGTCACCCGCACCTTCGACATCCCCGGCCTCACCGACTACGCGCGCGGCATGAAGACGCTTGCCGAGGCGGCCTACGTGCGCGACCACGTGATCGCCCAACTCGACCTCGCCTCCGCCACCCTGGACCAGAAGGAGCGCGAGTCCCGGCTCCAGTTCGTGGTGGTCGGCGGCGGCTACGCGGGCACCGAGACGGCCGCCTGCCTCCAGCGGCTGACCACCGCCGCCACGCTGCGCTACCCGCGCCTGGACGCCCGGCAGATCAAGTGGCACCTGATCGACATCGCCCCGAAGCTGATGCCGGAGCTCGGCGACCCGCTCGGCGAAGCCGCCCTGGAGGTGCTGCGTGACCGCGGCATCGAGGTGTCACTGGGCGTCTCGGTGGCCGAAGTCGGCGCCGAGACGGTCAAGTTCACCGACGGCCGGGTGCTCCCCTGCCGCACGCTGATCTGGACCGCCGGCGTGGCCGCGAGCCCGCTGATCGGCACCCTGGACGCCGAGACGGTCCGCGGCCGGCTCGCCGTGACGGCGGAGATGCGGGTGCCGCAGTTCGAGGGCGTGTTCGCGCTCGGCGACGCCGCCGCCGTCCCCGACCTCGCCAAGGGGGACGGCGCGGTCTGCCCGCCGACCGCCCAGCACTCCGCCCGGCAGGGCCGCGCGACCGCCGACAACGTGATCGCCTCGCTCCGCAACCAGCCGCTGGAGCCGTACTACCACAAGGACTTGGGCCTGGTGGTCGACCTCGGCGGCAAGGACGCGGTCTCCAAGCCGCTCGGCGTGGAGCTGCGCGGGGTGCCGGCCCAGCTGGTGGCGCGCGGCTACCACCTGATGGCGATGCGCACCAACGTGGCCAAGTTCCGGGTGGGCGCCAACTGGGTGCTCAACGCGACCGCCGGCGACGACTTCGTGCGCACCGGCTTCCTCGCCCGTCAGCCCGCCCGGCTGCGCGACTTCGAGTACACCGACGCCTATCTGACGAAGGATCAGGTCCGCGCCCACGCGCAGTCCCTGCTCGCCAAGGGCTGACCCTCCGGCCCGGGACGCGCCCGACCACGTCGGCGCCCCGGCGGCCGAGGCCGAATCGGGGCCGGGCCGGGCAGGACGTGCCCGGCCCGGCCGTCGGTCACACCCGCCATCCCCTGAACCGCAGCCGCCCGGCGCTCACACCAGCCGCGAGCCGCCCCGGCCCGCCCCCAGCACCGTCGCCAGGTCCTCCGCCAGCTCCCGCGCCTGCGCGGGCTCCAGCCGCGCTGTGGTGAAGCGCAGCCCGGGCGGCGACTGGATCCGGTACCGCGCGCCGGGCGCCGCGACCCAGCCGCGCTGCACCAGCGCCGCCAGCACCGAGGTCTCGTCCGGCACCGGCACCCAGACGTTCAGCCCGCTCTCCCCGTGCGCCGCGATCCCGCGGGCCGCCAGCTCGCCGAGCAGCGCGTCCCGCCTGGCCCGGTACGCCCCGGCCACCAGGGCGGCCGGGGCGGCGTCGCTGCGCCACAGCTCCGCGACGGTGCGCTGCAACAGATGGCTGACCCAGCCGACGCCCAGCCGCAGCCGGCCGGCCACCCGCCCGATCGTCTCCTCGTCGCCGACCGCGATCGAGACCCGCAGGTCGGGCCCGTACGCCTTGGCCGCCGAGCGCACCACCGCCCAGTGCCGGGTGCCGGCGCCGGCCAGCGGGTGGTACGGCTGGTCGACCATGCCGTGCCCGTGGTCGTCCTCGATCAGCAGCACTCCGGGGTGCTCGGCCAGTACGGCCTTCAGCGCCTCGGCCCGTCGCGCGGTGAGCGCCGCGCCGGTCGGGTTCTGCGCCCGGCTGGTGACCACCACGGCCCGGGCGCCCTCGGCCAGCGCCGCGGCCAGCGAGTCCGGCAGCGGGCCCTCGTCGTCCAGCCGGAAGGGCGCGTGCCGCAGCCCCATCGCGGGCAGCAGGTCGAGCAGGCTGCCCCAGCCCGGGTCCTCGACGGCCACCGCGTCGCCGGGGCGCAGCCTGGCGTCGAGGATCCGCTCGACGGTGTCCAGCGAGCCTGAGGCGACGACGACCGGTCCGCCGGGCAGGCCGTCTGCCTCGAAGGAGGCGCGGGCCATCGCGAGCAGCTGCGGGTCGACGGCCTCGTGCCCGTAGAGCACCGGATCGGCGTGCGCGGCCTCGGCGGCGGCCGCGATGGCCCGGGTGAGGTCGGGTAGCAGGGCCGGGTCGGGGTTGCCGGTGGAGAGGTCGCGGGCGTGCGGCGGGACGGGGACGCGGATCCGGTCGCGCGGGGCGAGGGCGGGTCTGGGCAGGATGCGGCTGCCCTTGCGGCCCGCGGTCTCGATCACACCGCGGTCGCGCAGCAGCCGGTAGGCGGCGGCGACGGTGTTGGGGTTGACGCCGAGTTCGGCGGCGAGGTCGCGCAGCGGGGGCAGCGCGATTCCCGGGGCGAGCAGTCCGCTGCTCACGCCCTGCTCGATGTGGGCCGCGATCTCAGTGGCGCGTCGCCCTTTCAGCGGATAGTCTCCTAGCACAAAGTAAATTATGCACTAGTACATAGAGGATGTCATGTCAGCCAACCCGGAAGGTTCGCCCAGCTACTCCCGCACCCCCGGAACCACACCCACCCGCTACCGGGACCGGGCCACCTGGGAGCAGGAGGCGATCCACGCCATCCTCGACAGCACGTACGTCTGCCACCTCGGCTTCGTCGTCGACGGCGCCCCCGTCGTCCTGCCGACGATCTTCGCCCGGGTCGGCAGCCGGCTCTACCTCCACGGCTCCACCGGCAGCCGCCCGCTGCGCAACGCCTCCGGCGAGCAGGGCATGCCGGTCTGCGTCACGGTCACCCTGGTCGACGCCCTGGTGCTGACCAAGTCCGCGTTCAACCACTCGGTGAACTTCCGCTCGGTGGTCGCCCACGGCACCGCGCACCAGGTCACCGACGCCGAGGAGCGGGACGTCGCGCTGGCCGCCCTGGTCGACCACGCGGTGCCCGGCCGGTCCGCCGAGGTCCGCCCCGCCGACGCCAAGGAGCTCGCCGCCACCGCCGTCATCCGGCTGGAGCTGGACGAGGTCTCGGCCAAGACCCGCGCCGACGGCGCCGACGACGACCCGGAGGACGCCGGCCTGCCGCACTGGTCCGGCCTGATCCCGGTCACCACCGTGCACGGCACCCCCGAGCCGCACCCCGGAACCACCGTCCCGCTGCCCGCGCACCTGCGCGGCTACCCCCGCTGACGGGAGGTCCGCCCATGCTGATCAGATCCTGGGACCGCGGCGACGAGAACGAGTGGCGCGCCTGGCTGGCCGAGGGCCGCGACTTCGGCCTGCTCGCGGCCAACGGCGGCGCCGGCGAGGGCCCGGTGCTGGTCCCGACGCACTTCCTGCTGGACGCCGAACGCGGCGAGATCCTGCTCCACCTGGCCGCGCCCAACCCGCTGCTGGCCGCCGTCCGGGCCGACCCGCAGGTCACCCTCGCGGTCACCGACGGCTACGCCTTCGCCCCCGGCCACTGGCGCGGCGCACCGGGCACCCCCACCAGCTACTACGCCTCGGTCCACTTCCACTGCACCGCCGAGGTGGTGGAGTCCGCCACCGGCAAGGCGGAGATCCTCAACCGCCAGCTGGCGCACTTCCAGCCCGAGACGCCTGAGGTCCGGGTGGTGCCCGGCGAGGGCGAGCTGGCCAGGCAGCTGCCCGGGCTGCGCGGGCTCCGGCTGAGCGTGAACGAGGTGCGGGCCAAGTTCAAGTACGACGACAAGAAGCCCGCCGAGGCGCAGTACGCGATCGCGGACCGGCTCGCCGAGCGCGCCGACGGCCGAGGGCGCGGCCGCGACCAGTACGCCGCCGCCCGCGCCCAGCTGCTCCGCCGTCACCGGCGGCGCACGGCGGGGCCCGGTACCGCCCCGGAGGGCGCCACCATCCCCTCCGACACCACCCCGCGCACCGACCACCCACGCGGTGCGGACCGGCGCACCGACCACCCGCGCGCCGCCGACTGACCCGGGGTCACCCGATCGGTCGCCAACTCGGGCAGGTCGGCCGCCGCGCTGCTCGAATGTGAGACGAGCCCTGCCCACTCGGCGTCGGAGCGGGCCCGTCCACCCCCTCGGGAGCGCGCGTGTCCTCAGTCAACAGCCAACGGGCGGCCGGAGAGGTCCACCTCGGCCACGTGGTGTTCATCTCGGCGGCCGCGGCCATGGGCGGCTTCCTGTTCGGCTACGACAGCGCGGTGATCAACGGCGCCGTGACGGGCATCCAGCGGCACTTCGCGGTGGGCAACGGCACCACCGCCTTCGTGGTGGCGATCGCGCTGCTCGGCTCGGCGGCGGGCGCGGTGATCGCGGGCCGGCTCGCCGACCGCCTCGGCCGGGTGCGCACGATGCTGCTGGCCGCCGTGCTGTTCGCGGCCAGCGGCCTCGGTTCGATGTTCCCGCCGAACATCCAGACCCTCGCCACCTGGCGCGTGATCGGCGGCATCGCGATCGGCATCGCCTCGGTGATCGCCCCGACCTACATCGCCGAGGTCGCCCCGACCGCCTACCGCGGCCGGCTCGCCTCCTTCCAGCAGATGGCGATCGTGCTCGGCATCACCGTCTCCCAGCTCGCCAACTGGGCGCTCAACCAGGCCGCCGGCGGCGAGTCCACCGGCCACCTCGGCGGCATCCAGGCCTGGCAGTGGATGCTCGGGGTCGAGACCATCCCGGCCCTGGTGTACGGGCTGATGGCGCTCTCCATCCCGGAGTCGCCGCGCTTCCTGATCGCCGACCACCGCGAGGCGCAGGCCCGCAAGGTGCTGGTCGAGGTCGAGGGCGAGGGTGTGGACCTGGACGCCAGGGTGGCGGAGATCCGCACGGTGCTGGAGTCCTCGCACAAGCCCCGGCTCAAGGACCTGACGGGCGGCCGCTTCGGCCTGCTGCCGATCGTCTGGGTGGGCATCGGCGCCTCGGTGTTCCAGCAGTTCGTCGGCATCAACGTGATCTTCTACTACTCGTCCTTCCTGTGGCAGTCGGTCGGCATCAACGAGTCCGACTCGCTGCTGATCAGCCTCTCCACCTCGATCATCAACGTGATCGGCACGGTGATCGCGATGGTCCTGGTGGACCGGATCGGCCGCAGGCCGCTCGCCCTGGCCGGCTCGGTCGGCATGGCCGCCGCGCTGTCCACCGCCGCCTGGGCGTTCTCCTACCGGCACGGCACCGGCGACACCGCCACCCTGGACAACACCCACGCCACCGTCGCCCTGATCGCCGCGCACGTCTTCGTGCTCTGCTTCGCCTTCTCCTGGGGCGTGGTGGTCTGGGTCCTGCTCGGCGAGATGTTCCCCAACCGGATCCGCGCGCTGGCCCTGTCCGTCGCCGCCTCGGCGCAGTGGATCGCCAACTGGGCGATCACCGTCAGCTTCCCCGACCTCGCCGACTGGAACCTCTCGGCGACGTACGTCATCTACGCGGCCTTCGCGCTGCTCTCCATCCCGTTCGTGGCCTTCTGCATCAAGGAGACCAAGGGCCGGGCGCTGGAGGAGATGGGCTGACCGGGACCGCCCCGCAGACCCCCGCCGCACGCGGCCCGACCCACCGAGAGGAAGCCATGCCTGACCAGGGCGGCTCCCGGCAGAACGTCACCTTCCCGAGCAACGGCCGTACGGCGCACGGCTACCTGGCCCGCCCGCCGCAGGGCGTCGGTCCCGGCCTGGTGGTGGTGCAGGAGTGGTGGGGCCTCACCTCGCACATCGCCGACGTGGCCGACCGCTTCGCCGCCGAGGGTTTCACCGTCCTCGCCCCCGACCTGTTCGGCGGCGCCACCACCCACGACGGCACCGAGGCGGCCCGGTTCAGGCGCGAGCTCCCGGTCGAGCGGGCGGTGGAGGACCTCGCCGGGGCCGTCGACCACCTGCTCGCGCTGGACGGCGTGGTCGGCGACGCGGTCGGGGTGGTCGGCTTCTGCATGGGGGGCGGCTTCGCCCTGCTGCTGGCCGCGAGGGCCGGCGACAAGGTGGCCGCCGTGGTGCCGTTCTACGGCCTGCCGCCCGACCCGGACTTCGACTACCGCGGTCTGACCGCCCACGTGCTCGGCCACTTCGGCGAGCTGGACGGCTCGATCCCGATGGCCGCCGTGGACGAGGCGGCGATCCGGATCGGCGAGGCCACCGACGTCCGTCCGGAGATCCACTTCTACCCGGCCGGGCACGCCTTCATGAACGACGAGAACCTGATCGGCACCCACGACCCCCTCCAGGCCCGGATCGCCTGGCGCCGCACCCTCACCTTCCTCTGGGGCCATCTCGGCTGAAACCCCCGCCCCGGGGCGCCGGGACGAAAACCGTATGGACAGCCGTACGACCCTTCGGCATAGTCACCGGGTGCCGACCACCCCACCCTCCTCCCCCCGCCGTTTCGCCTGGGCGAGCCGCAACTTCCGCATCCAGACCGCCGCCACCGTGATCAGCGGCCTGGGCAACGCCGGAGCCCCCATCGCCACCGCCTTCGCCGTGCTCGGCACCGGCGGCACCACCACCGAGGTCGGCTACGTCACCGCCGCCCGGCTGGTGCCCACCGTGCTGCTCATGGTGGTCGGCGGCACCCTCGCCGACCGGCTGCCGCGCCACCTGATCATGGTCGCCGCCAACGTGTTCAGCGGCGTCTCCCAGGCCGTCCTGGCCGCCCTGGTGCTGACCGGGGACGTCCGGTTCTGGCAGATGATGGTGCTCTCCGCGGCCGGCGGGGCCGGCTACGCCCTGTACTCGCCCGCCTCCGGCGGCATGATCATGCAGGCCGTCCCCAAGGAGCACGCCGCCCGCGCCTTCGCGGTCTTCCGGATGGGCCTCAACGCCTCCCAGATCGGCGGCGCGGCCCTCGGCGGCGCGCTCACCGCCGCCGTCGGCCCCGGCTGGGTGCTCGCCCTGGACGCCCTCTGCTTCCTGGCCGCCGCCGCGCTCCGCTACTTCCTGGAGCCGGAGAAGGACCCGGTGCCCTCCGGCGGCGGCATGCTGCGCGATCTGCGCGAGGGCTGGCGGGAGTTCGCCTCCCGCCGCTGGCTCTGGGTGATCGTGCTCCAGTTCTCCGTCCTGGTCGCCTGCATCAACGCGGTCGAGTCGGTGTACGGGCCGACCGCCGCCAAGGAGCGGCTCGGCGGCCCGGGCGCCTGGGGCCTGGCGATGTCCGCCTACGGCGTCGGGCTGGTGGCCACCGGCGTGCTGATGACCCGCTGGCGGCCCCGCCGGATCCTGCTGGTCGGCAACTGGGGGGTCTTCCTGTTCGGCGTGCCCGCCCTCGCCCTCGCCGCCGAGGTGCCGCTGCCGCTGCTGGTCGTCGCGATGTTCCTGTCCGGCGTCGGCGTCACCGTCTTCGGCGTCAACTGGATGGTCGCGCTCCAGCAGGAGATACCCGAGGAGATGTTCTCCCGGGTCAGCGCCTACGACGAACTCGGCTCCTACTCGCTGGCCCCGGTCGGCACCGCGCTGGCCGGGCCCGCCGCGGTGGCGCTCGGCCTGTCCGGCGCGCTCTGGGCGTGCGCCGTCATCTGCCTGGTGCTCAGCGCGGTCGTCCTGCTGGAACCGCAGGTCCGCCGGTTGAGCCGTCGGAGCACGACGGACGCACCGGTGCCCGTCAGCGAGCCCGCGCCAGCGCCGTGAGCCCCTGTGCGCCCCGCGTGCGCCCATCTCCGTGAGCAACCGGAGGTGCGCGCGGGGCGTCCGAACAGTCAGGAAACACCACCGTCTCTGGGGGCCACCGGTGCCGAAGCCACTGCTGTTCCTGGACGTCGACGGCGTCCTGAACCCGGTCTGCCCGCATCCGGACGCCGGGTTCGACGCCCACACCATGTTCGGCTACACCGTCCTGCTCTCCGCCCGGCACGGCGCCTGGCTGCGCGAACTCGCCGGCACGTACGACCTGGTGTGGGCGACCACCTGGGAGGCCCACGCGAACACCCACATCGCCCCGGCGATCGGCCTGGACCCGCTCCCCGTGGTCACCTTCACCGGCTACGTCCCCCAGCCGGGCGACCCGCGCGTCCCGCTGATGGAGCTCTTCTCCGCCGCCAAGTGGGCCCCGCTGCTGCGCTACGCCGAGGGGCGCCCGTTCGCCTGGGTGGACGACGTCATCCCGCCGCGGCTGGTCCGCCGCTCCCAGTTGCGCCGGGACCGCCTGCTGCTGCCCGTCGACCCCGGCCAGGGCCTGGAGCGCCGGCACGTCGACCGGCTGCTCGCCCGCCCGCCGCGCGGCCAGGCGCTGTCGGTCAAGGGGTCGGCAGCCAGCTGACGTGCCCGGCCAGCAGGGCGTACCCGACGAAGGCCACCGTGTCGATCAGCGCGTGCGCCACCACCAGCGGCATCACCCGCCCCCAGCGCCGGTAGAGCAGGCAGAACACCACGCCCATCACCATGTTGCCGACCAGCCCGCCGACCCCCTGGTACAGGTGGTACGAGCCGCGCAGCACCGAACTCGCCGCCACCGCCGCCGGCCAGGACCACCCCAGCTGCCGCACCCGGCGCAGCAGGTAGCCGAGGACGACGACCTCCTCCAGGACGGCGTTCTGCCAGGCCGACAACAGCAGCACCGGCACCCGCCACCACACGTCCGGCAGCCCGGACGGCGCCACCGTCAGGTTGTACCCGGCCGCCTGCGAGGCCAGGTAGAGCGCCAGCCCCGACCCGCCGATGGCGGCCGCGACGGCGGCGCCCCGGCCCAGGTCGCGCAGCTTCTGCCAGAGGTCGAAGCCCAGCACCCGCAGCGCCACGCCCTCGCGCACCAGCAGGTAGCCGACCAGCACCACCGGCATCAGCCCGCGCCCGATGTAGTACAGCTGCCACACCAGGTCCAGCCAGGGCCGCCCCGGTGCCCGCGAGCCGTTCAGCGTGGCGACCTGCTGGCCGAGCTTGAGCGGTTCGGTGAGCGAGCCGGTGAAGCTGATCAGCGCACTGATCCCGCTCGCCCCGAGGGAGAGGCCCAGGACGATCAGCAGCTCCGCGCCGAGCAGCCGAGGGGTGGGCTTCGCGGTCTCCGGCGCGGTCGGGACGGTGGTCACGGGGGCTCCAGCGGACGGGCGGTCGCTCCGGCCGTCGGCCGACCGCCGGAGCGATCATCCTGACACAGCCGCCGGAGCGCTCCGGCGGGGAGGCCTCAGCCCACCGGCCAGGTGTGCACCGGCTCGCCGCCGCGCATGTGCTCGGCGTAGCGCCTGGTCATCGCCGCGAGCGCGGCCGGCCGGTCCATCCCGTACTGCTCGCGCAGCCGGTGGAAGGTCGCGGCCTGCCAGGTCGCGCCGTTGGTGCGGCGCAGGCAGCGCTGCTCGATGATGCCCAGGTAGCGGTCCCGGTCCGCGGGCTCCACACCCCACTCGTCGAGGCCCTGGTGGGCCATCGGCAGCAACTCGTTCAGCACCAGGTCGACGGCGGACACCGTCTGCAGCCCGCCGCCGCGGCCGGCCCGCCCCTGGCGGGGCCACTGGAACACCGCGTCGATGCCGTACCGGGCGCCCTGCCGGAAGTTCTCGTCGGCCCGCTCGAACGGCAGCCGGGTCCAGACCGGCCTGGGCTGCTCGGCGAGCACCCGCACCAGCCCGTAGTAGAAGGCGGCGTTGGCCAGGGTGTCGGCCACCGTCGGCCCGGCCGGCAGCGCCCGGTTCTCCACCCGCAGGTGCGCGGTCCCGCCCGCGACGTCGTACACCGGGCGGTTCCAGCGGTAGATGGTGCCGTTGTGCAGCCGCATCTCGGCGAGCCTGGGCGCACCGCCCGAGGACAGCACCTTCATCGGGTCCTCGTCGTCGCAGATCGGCAGCAGCGCGGGGAAGTACCGCAGGTTCTCCTCGAACAGGTCGTACGCCGAGTCCACCCAGCGCTCGCCGAACCAGGTGATCGGGCGCACCCCCTGCGCCTTGAGCTCCGCCGTACGGGTGTCACAGGCCTGCTGGAAGAGCACCGGACGGGTCTCCCGCCACAGCTCCCGCCCGAACAGGAACGGCGAGTTGGCGCCGAGCGCGAGCTGCGGCCCGCAGAGCGCCTGGGCCGCGTTCCACACCGAGGAGAACCGTTCCGGGGTCACCTGGAGGTGCAGCTGGAGCGAGGTCGCGGCGGCCTCGGCCACCATGGTGATCGACTCCAGCTGGAGGTGCTCGACTCCTTCGATGTCCAGCGCGATGTCCTCCCCGCGGGCGGCCAGGATCTGGTCGCTGAGCAGGCTGTACCGCTGGTTGTGGCTCATCGCGTCCAGGCCGGTGTGGGCGTGTTCCAGGGTCGGCAGGATGCCCACCATGACGATCCTGGTGCCCGCCTCGGCCGCCCGCCGGTCGGCGTAGCGCAGCCCGGTGTCGATCTCCTCGCGCAGTTCCTCGAAGACGTGTCCGCAGAGCCGGTGCGGGGTGATGTTGACCTCGATGTTGAACTTTCCCAGCTCGGTCTGGAAGTCGCTGGAGCCGATCGCGCTCAGCACCTGGGCGTTGTTCATGGCCGGCAGGCCCTGCTCGTCGGCCAGGTTGAGCTCGATCTCCAGGCCCATCACCGCCCGCGGCCGGTCGAAGCGGTCCTCCTGGAGCATCCGTCCGAGCGCTTCGAGGCAGGTCTGGAGCTTGCGCCGGTACAGCTGCCGGTCCGCCAGTTCCGCCCGAGTCGCCACGACCTTCTCGCCCACGGTCCCCTCCTCCAGAGCCACCCCGTCGAGCACCCGGTCGACCGACCGTGCAAGCATGATGCCCGCCCCGAAGATCGATACCCGAATGCGCCTACTGGCTTGCATTGCAAGGCATCTGACGGAGAATCAGTAGAACTGTGGACTTGCCCGACGCCACTGCCTGTGATAAACAGGTCACCCTGCGCATCTGTTCGAATTTCGCCAGCCTCCGGCCGGTCCGCCTTTGCCCCGAAGCTCCGGAGCCCCGGAGCCTCGTCGACGGCGGCGACCGCGCCGGCACCGCGATCCTGCACAACCGGACACGGCCAGGCCCGTCACCGTGGACGCGTCGCCGCGCCATGCCGGTATGCCGCACTCGCACGCCGATCTCGCTTGGAGAGGCGGACCCCGCCATGACCCTGCAAACCCCCCAGCCCCCACCGAGCGCCCTGCGCGCCGTCCTGGGCGCGCTCGACTCGGAGACCGCGCTGCGCCAGCCCGCCGCCGCAGCACTGCTCCGTCCGAACGGCCCACTGCTCCCCGCCCACCCGCTCGCGGTGTACGTCCTGAACGGCCCGCGCCCGGAGCTCCCGGCCGCCCGCCGCACCGGCTGGCGCTTCCTGATCAAGGACGGCACCGAGGTCGCCGCCGCCGCCGAGGTGGTGCAGGGCGCCGAGGGTCACACCTTCTCCCACTTCACCGCCGGCCCCTACCTCGACTCGACGGTCCGCGCCCTGCGCGAGGCCTGGCAGCTCGCCCAGGGCTCCAGGACCCGCCGGCAGCCCCGGCTGCTGACCTTCCCCGGCCAGTACGCCACGGCGCTCTGGCTGCACAGCCCCGACACCGATCCGGCCGCCGACCTGCTGATCCCGCTGGCCCCGGCCCCGCTCGGCGTCACCGCGCACCGCGCCTGCCCGGCCGCCGAACTGCTGCCGCTGCTCGCCCGCGCCCCGCTCGCCAGGCCGCTGCTGCTCGGCTCCTCCTGACCCGGCGACCCCACCGGCCGCCGGGCCCACCCGCCCGGCGGCCCTCAGCCGTGCCCGCGCACCCGCCCCCGCTTTCCTCACCCGAACGGCACCCACCCGGACGAGCCATCCGCCATGGCCCCAACGGGCCATGTCCCGACTGACCCACTGGTGCGCCATTTCCCCGCTGTCCCACCTGAACGGGTGATCTATGCCCGGGAGTTGTGGCGCATGTCACGAAATCCCTGCGCGCGGGTCCGTAGATGCCGACACTGGGAACCAGCGTGGAAGGACCCCCTGTCCTACCCACTTGAGCGCCGGTCCACACTTGGCCGGTGTGCGGACAGGATCCGACTACCGCGGCGGCTCCGGACGGCCCGACCTCCGGCGACCGCATCACGGGGAGGATCGCGAAGCGAAGCGAGGGTACGCGTATGTGCCAGCACCGTCCTGAGTGCCCGTCGGCCGAGTCCGAGGACCGTGAGGCGGCCGCGTCGGTGGCCCGCCACCCGGAGCAGGGCTGGAGCCTGCTCTGCAACGGCGTCGTCCTCTTCGAGGACACCGGAGAACTGCTGCCCGACGGCCGGGTGATCGCCCCGCGCCGCCCCGTCGCCCACGCGGCCTGACCACCCGGTCGGACCGTACGGCGGGGGCAGCCGCCGACGAACGAGCGCAACGGGCAGGGCCCCGGCGGAAACTCCGCCGGGGCCCTGCCGGTCCGAGCAGGACCTCCTCGGGTCCGGTCCGGTCAGACGCCGTACTCGTCCATGGGCGGGCAGGAGCAGACCAGGTTGCGGTCGCCGTACGCGCCGTCGATCCGGCTCACCGGCGGCCAGTACTTGTCCGCCGGGTTCACGCCCGCCGGGAAGACCGCCTCCTGCCGCGAGTAGCCGTGCGCCCAGTCGCCGGCCAGCGTGGCGGCGGTGTGCGGGGCGTTGCGCAGCGGGTTGTCCTCGGCCGGCCACTCGCCCGAGCCGACCTTGTCGACCTCGGCCCGGATGGTGATCATCGCGTCGCAGAACCGGTCGATCTCGTGCAGGTCCTCGGACTCGGTCGGCTCGATCATCAGCGTGCCGGCCACCGGGAACGACATCGTCGGCGCGTGGAAGCCGTAGTCGATCAGGCGCTTGGCGATGTCGTCCACCGTCACGCCCGTCTCCTTGGTCAGCGGGCGCAGGTCGATGATGCACTCGTGCGCGACCAGGCCGCCGGGGCCGGTGTAGAGCACCGGGAAGTGCGGCGCCAGGCGCTTGGCGATGTAGTTGGCGTTCAGCACCGCGACCTGGGTGGCGTGCTTGAGGCCCTCGCCGCCCATCAGCCGGACGTACGCCCAGGAGATCGGCAGGATGGCCGCCGAGCCCCACGGCGCGGCCGAGATCGGGCCCACGCCGGTGGCCGGGCCCGCCTCCGCCTGGAGCGGGTGGTTCGGCAGGTACGGCGCCAGGTGGGCGCGCACCGCGACCGGGCCGACGCCCGGGCCGCCGCCGCCGTGCGGGATGCAGAAGGTCTTGTGCAGGTTCAGGTGCGAGACGTCCGCGCCGAACTTGCCCGGCTTGGCGAGGCCGACCAGGGCGTTCAGGTTGGCGCCGTCCACGTACACCTGGCCGCCGGCCTCGTGCACCAGGGCGCAGATGTCGGTGATCTGGGTCTCGTACACGCCGTGGGTGGACGGGTAGGTGACCATCAGCACGGCGAGGCTGTCGCGGTGCTGCTCGATCTTGGCCTTCAGGTCCTCGACGTCCACGTCGCCGTCGACCAGGGTCTTCACCACGACCACGCGCATGCCGGCCATCACCGCGGAGGCCGCGTTGGTGCCGTGCGCCGAGGACGGGATCAGGCAGACGTCACGCTGGGTGTCGCCGTTGGCGTGGTGGTAGGCGCGCACGGCCAGCAGGCCGGCCAGCTCGCCCTGGGAGCCCGCGTTCGGCTGGATCGAGACGGCGTCGTAGCCGGTCACCTCGACCAGCTGCTGCTCCAGCTGGCGGATCAGGGTCAGGTAGCCCTGGGCCTGGTCGATCGGCGCGAAGGGGTGCAGCTGGCCGAACTCCGGCCAGGTCACCGCCTCCATCTCGGTGGTCGCGTTGAGCTTCATGGTGCAGGAGCCCAGCGGGATCATGCCGCGGTCCAGCGCGTAGTCCCGGTCCGACAGGCGGCGCAGGTAGCGCAGCATGGCGGTCTCCGAGCGGTGGCTGTGGAAGACCGGGTGGGTCAGGTACTCGTCCTCGCGCAGCAGCGCGGCGGGCAGCGCCCCGGCGGCCTCGGCGACCTCGACGGCGGGGACGCCGAACGCGGCCCAGACGCCGGCCAGGTGCTCGCGGGTGGTGGTCTCGTCGGTGGAGACGGAGATCCGGTCCGCGCCGTCCTGGTGGACGTTGATGCCGTTGGCGCGGGCGGCGGCGGCGATCTCGGCGGCGCGGCCCGGGACGACGGCGGTGACGGTGTCGAAGAACTCGCCGTGCAGCAGCTCCACGCTGCCGGCCCGCAGGCCCTCGGCGAGGGCGGCGGCGTAGCGGTGGGTGCGGCGGGCGATGTCGGCCAGGCCGTCAGGGCCGTGGTAGACGGCGTACATGGAGGCCATCACGGCGAGCAGCACCTGGGCGGTGCAGATGTTGCTGGTGGCCTTCTCGCGGCGGATGTGCTGCTCGCGGGTCTGCAGCGCCAGGCGGTAGGCGCGGTTGCCGTCGGCGTCGACGGAGACGCCGACCAGGCGGCCGGGCAGCGAGCGGGCGTACTCGGCGCGCACCGACAGGTAGCCGGCGTGCGGGCCGCCGAAGCCCATCGGCACGCCGAAGCGCTGCGAGGTGCCGCACGCGATGTCGGCGCCCAGCGCACCCGGGGACTTGAGCAGGGTCAGCGCGAGCAGGTCGGCGGCAACGGCGACGATCGCGCCCAGGCCGTGCGCCTGCTCGATCACCGGGGCGAGGTCGCGGACCACACCGGTGGCGCCGGGGTACTGGAGCAGCACGCCGAAGACGCCGCGCTCGGCGATCTCGGCCGGGATGCCCTCGGACAGGTCCGCGACGACGACCTCGACACCGGTCGGCACGGCGCGGGTGTTGATCACCGCGGCGGTCTGCGGCAGGGTCTCGGCGTCGACCAGGAAGACGCCGCCCTTGACCTTGGTGACGCGGCGGGCCAGCGCCATCGCCTCGGCGGCCGCGGTGCCCTCGTCCAGCAGCGAGGAGCCGGAGGTCGGCAGGCCGGTCAGGTCGGAGACCAGGGTCT
The DNA here is from genome assembly GCF_014596515.1 of Streptomyces sp. CBMA156. GTDB lineage: Bacteria > Actinomycetota > Actinomycetes > Streptomycetales > Streptomycetaceae > Kitasatospora. The sequence goes on along the minus strand of NZ_MSJQ01000350.1, from coordinate 15,990 downwards.
GGAAGTTGAGCAGCGCCTCCAGGCGGCCCTGCGAGATCTCCGGCTGGTACGGGGTGTACGCGGTGTACCAGGCCGGGTTCTCCATGACGTTGCGCAGGATCACCGGCGGGGTGAAGGTGCCGTAGTAGCCCAGGCCGATCATCGGCTGGAGCACCTGGTTGTGGCCGGCCAGCTCGCGCAGCTCGGCGAGGACCTGGGCCTCGGTCCGGCCCGCGGGCAGGTCGAGGGCGGTGATGGAGCGGATCGCCTCGGGCACCGCGGTGGCGGCGAGCTCGTCCAGCGAGCCGTAGCCGACGGACGCCAGCATCTTCTCCTGCGCGGCGGCGTCGGGGCCGATGTGGCGGTTCTCGAAGGGGCTGGCCAGCTCAAGCTCGGTGAGGGTCGAGGCGCCGGTGGGGCGTCCCGCGTTCGGCTGGGCGTTCATGGTGGTCGAGGCCTCCTGGTCACGGACCGGCGGGGGTGCGCACGCCGGCCGGCCTTCGCCGCTGCGGACAGCGGCTCAGCCTGGGCGGGCGACCCGAAAGGCCTCCCCCTCTGTCATCGGGACCTGAGAGCTTCACCCGCACGGTGCGCTGTGGGCGCCCCGCCGGCTTGCACCGTCGGTGAGGGTGGTGATCGCCGGCTCCCATGCCGACGGTCCTGCCCTGCTTTCCAGAGTGACCTACCCCACACGGTACGGATGCCTGAGAGATTCCGGGGAGGAGTTGCTCCTTCGGCGCTCCGACCAGCGGTTTTCGCGGTCGGAGACTCTCCCGAGCGGGCTCTGCGGTCGCCGCCCAGGGTACCAGCGGGAGACCTCCCGATCACGGGTGCGTCGGGTCGCTTGAGGTCTACGCGCGTCCCCCGGACGGTCCAGCGCGCAGCCCGTCCGGCGCACCCCGGTCGCGTCCGTCCGATTCATGGCTTTTGGTGTGAAGTGGCGGACGGAACGGGTGCTCCGGCCGCCTTCCTGCGGGAGTTCCGCAGGCTCAGCGCACTGGAGGCATGAGTGCAGACCGACATCGACCCCCGGGACCTCATCGGTCACAAGGCCGTCGACCGCAACGGAGACAAGATCGGCACGGTCGACGAGGTCTACCTGGACGACGCGACCGGACGGCCCGAGTGGGCCGCGGTCCGGACCGGCATCTTCGGCCGGGACGCCTTCGTCCCGCTGACCACGAGCGAGTTCGCCGGCGACGAACTCCGGGTGCCGTACGACAAGTCACTGGTGAAGGAGTCGCCGGACTTCGGCGTCGGCCAGCACCTGTCGCCCGCCCAGGAGCTCCAGCTCTACCGCTACTACGGGCTGGACACACCGGTGGACGGCCGCCCGAACGGCGAGAACGGGAGCCGCCCCAAGCAGCCCGACCTGGAGTTCGGCACCACCGCCGCCGCCACGACGGCCGCGGCGGCCCCGGCCAAGTCGCTCACCTTCCACACCGCCGAGCGCCCGCCCGAGCCCGCCCCGGCCAAGCCGGCCGTCATCCCGTTCGCGTCCACCGCCGCGGACACCGCCAGGACCGCCCCGGAGGACGACATGCGGACCCTCAGCACCCCCGCACCCGCAGCCGGCACCTCCCCCGCACCTGCCGCACCCACCGCGGAGCCGAAGCACCAGTCGCAGCCCGCTCCCACGCCCGCCCCGGCGGCGGCAGCCACGAGCACCGCCAACACCACGAACGTCACGAGCACCGGCCCCGCCTCGACCGCCCTCAGCGGCCCGGTCGAGATCACCTGCCGCGAGGAGCGACTGGAGATCACCACCGAGTGGCGCACCCTGGGCACCGCGAAGCTGCGCAAGTACGTGACGACCGAACAGGTCGAGCGCCGCGTGCCGGTGGTCCGCGAGCGCGTCCGGGTCGAACGGACGCCGGTCAGCGACGCCGAACGCGCCACCCTCACCGAGAAGGACATCGCCGAGGCCGTCGAGGAGGTCACCCTCCGTGAGGAACACCCGGTGGTCCGCAAGTTCCTCGCCCCCATCGAGCGGGTCCGCCTGGTCGTCGAGCGCTACACGACCGAGGAGGTGATCCGGGACGAACTCCGCCGCGAGCAGGTCGAGGTCCACGACACCACCACCCCCGCCTCCGCCTCGCCACCCCCCGACGCCTCGTCCCGCAGCACCCCGTCCCCCGACTCGCCGCGCCCGGCCTCACTGCGGCCACTCGTCTGACCACACCCGCGACAAGGGCCCCGGACAACCGTCCGGGGCCCTTGTCGCGTACCCGACCCTTCGGCTTTGCCAAGTCTTAACCAGTCGATATTTGACACTCTGAAGTATCCACTGCAAAGTTACTTCAGTTCATTCACTATGTACGGGAGGAAGCAACCGTGAGTGAGGCACCACAGCCCACCACCGCGGCCGAGAAGCAGAGCAGCGCCCGGGTCCTGCCGGCCCTCATCCTGGCGATGCTGTCGTTCAGCGTGGTGCAGACCGCGGTCGTCCCGATCCTGCCCTCGCTGGCCAAGGAACTGGACGTCTCGGCGTCCAGCATCACCTGGCTGATGACCGCCAACCTGCTCTCCGCAGCCGTGCTGACTCCCCTGCTGGGCCGCTTCGGCGACCTCCGGGGCCGCAAGCCGATGCTGCTGATCTCGCTGGCCGGCCTGGTCGCCGGTTCGGCCCTGGCGGTCAGCACCCACTCCTTCACCTGGTTGGTCGTCGCCCGTGTCCTCCAGGGCGCCGGCGGTGGCGTCCTGCCGCTGGCGATCAGCATCGTCCGTGACGAGCTGCCCAAGCAGAAGGTGACCGGCGGCGTCGCCGCCATCAGCGCCTCGATGGGCGTCGGCTCCGGCCTCGGCCTGGTCGCCACCGGCCTGCTGCTGGAGCACTGGAGCTACAAGTCGATCTTCTGGATGGGCCTGCTCTTCGGCCTGCTTGCGGTCGCCCTGGTCGCCTTCCGCGTCCCGTCCGACCCGGTCACCGACAAGGAGGGCGGCGCCGACCCGCTGGGCGCCCTCGCTCTGGCCGGCTGGCTCTCCGCCCTGCTGGTCGCGGTCAGCCAGGGCAACCACTGGGGCTGGACCTCCACCAAGACCCTCGGCCTGTTCGCCGTCGCCGCCGTGGTCGCCCTGGTCTGGGGGATCATCGAGACCAAGGTCGCGCACCCGCTGGTGGACATGAAGATGATGTCCCGCCCGGCCGTCGCGTTCACCAACCTGGCCGGCCTGCTCATCGGCTTCGGCATGTACGGCTCCTTCATGGTCATCAGCAACTTCGCCCAGACCCCGGAGAAGCTGACCCACTACGGCTTCACCGCCACCGTGCTGCACGCCGGCATCATGCTGCTGCCGTCCGCCCTCGGCTCGATGGTTGCCGCCCCGCTCGGCGCCCTGCTGATCGGCCGCCGCGGCCCGCGCCTGCCGCTGGTCCTCGGTGGCGTCCTCGGCGCCGTCGCGATGGCCTACCTGGCCGTGCGCCACAGCCACGAGGCCGACATCTACACCGCCTCGGCGATCTTCGGCCTCGGCATCGGCCTCGCGTTCTCCGCGATGCCCGCCTACATCAACGGCGCCGTCCCGGCCGAGCAGAGCGGCATCGCCAACGGCATGAACGCCGTGCTGCGCACCGTCGGCGGCGCGATCGGCACCGCCGTCATGGCCGCCATCCTGACCGGCGACACCATGAAGCTGCCGCCGCAGATCCCGTTCTCCTTCCCGACCCTGGACGCCTACAAGCACGCGTTCTGGACCGCGGCCGTCGTCTGCATCGTCGCCGGCGTCGTCCCGTTCCTGATCCGCGGCGTCAAGTCGGCCGCCGCCCCGACCGTCGTCGGCGGCTCGGCCACGCAGGACTCCAGCCCCGAGCTGGTCAAGACCGACGCCTGACGAGGCGTCCGGCCCCCGTGCTCAGGGACAGGGCGCGGGGCCCGGCCTCCGTACACCGTGAGGGCATCACGAACGTACGGGGACCGGCACGGTGATGCGGCCTCACCCGGTACTCCCCCACCGGGTGGGGCCGCTTTCGCGTCTCAGTGCCCGCGGTCCGGCCGATCGACCCCGCCGTCCTCCACCGCCGGACCGTCCTCGTCCCCGCCCCCGCCCTCGCTCCGGCGCAACGGCAGCGCCCCGGACGGTTCGAGTGCCGGGTCGTCCACCGCGAAGGTCCGCACCCGCCCCGGCCCGCTCCACGGCGTCTCGAACCGTACGGTGACCCTCCCGACGCCGCTGCCCTGTACCCACCCCGGCCCGAACTCCTCGTGCCGGACGTCCTGTCCCGGCATCCAGCGCCGCACCACGACGGCCTCCGGCTCCTCCTCGGCCTGCTCCGTCCCGGCCACCGCCTCCGCCTGCTCCGCGGCCTCCTCCCGCAGCGCCTGGGCGAACAGGTCCTCCTGGGTGTAGTCGGCGAGTTGGGTGACCCCCACGCCGAGCAGCCGGACCCCGCCGGTGATGTCCACCTGCTCGGCCAGCCTGCGTGCGGTCGCGGTGATCACCGCCTCGTCGTCGGTGGGCCCGCCGAGCGTCTCCGAACGGGTCAGCGTCGAGAAGTCGAAGCGCCGGACCTTGAGCACCACCGTCCGCCCCGAGCGCGCGGCCGCCCGCAGCCGCCGCACGCACCGGCCGGCCAGCGCCTCCACCTCGCGCAGCACCCGGTCCCGGTCGGCCAGGTCCACCTCGTAGGTGTCCTCCACCGACACGGACTTGGCGTCCTGGTCCGCGATCACCGGCCGGTCGTCCAGCCCCATGGACATCTGGAAGATCCCGGCGCCGTGCGCCCGCCCGACCAGCTGCACCAGCTCCGCCTCCCCCGCCTCCGCGAGGTCGGCCACCGTGTTCAGCCCGGCCCGGCGCAACACCTGCTCGGTGGCCGGGCCGATCCCCGGCAGCGCCCGCACCTGCATCGGGCCGAGCACGGCCCGCTCCTGCCCGGGCTCGACCATGACCAGCCCGTCCGGCTTGGCCTGTTCGGAGGCGATCTTGGCCATCAGCTTGGAACCGGCCGCACCGACCGAGCCGGTCAGCCCGGTCAGCCGCTCGATGTCCGCCCGCAGGTCCTCCGCCAGCGCGAGCACCAGCCGCTCGCCGGTCCCGTGGTCCGCCTCCAGCAGCGCCGGGCCGTACGGACCGGCCTCCAGGTCCACGAAGGCCTCGTCCAGGCTGAGCGGCTGCACCAGCGGGGACAGCTGCCGCAGCAGCCCCATCACGATCTCGCTGTTCTGCCGGTAGGCCTCGAACCGCCCCGACAGGTAGGCCGCGTTGGGGCAGAGCCTGCGGGCCTGCGCCATCGGCATCGCCGAGTGCACCCCGAACTTCCGTGCCTCGTACGAGGCCGTGGAGACCACCCCGCGCCCGCCGAGCCCACCGACGACCACCGGCTTGCCGCGCAGGCTCGGCTTGGCCGCCTGCTCCACCGCCGCGAAGAAGGCGTCCATGTCGAGGTGGATGATGCTCGGCAGAGATCGCACCCGCCGATCATCGCGTACGGGTCCGACAGTGCGTACGAACCCGGCCGGACGCCCGCCGGCCGCCCCGGCGCTACTTCCTCGCGGCCTCCGCCAGCGCCTTCGGGATGCCGTCCTCCTCGGGCCCGAGGAACACCGGGTCCGGCCGCAGCCAGGCGTTGGCCGCCGCCTTGCCCGCCCCGGCGACCTCCCGCAGCCCGCCGTACAGCCAGGTCGCGTCGTGCAGCTCCGGTACCCCGACCGCGTACGAGCGGATGCCCGCCGCCTCGCACAGCGCCAACGCCCGGCGGACGTGGAAGTCCTGGCTCACCAGCACCGCGTGGTCCACCCCGAAGATACGGCGCGCCCTGGTGCAGGAGTCCCAGGTGTCGAAGCCCGCGTAGTCCCGGACCACCCGGTCCTCGGGCACCCCGTGCCGGGTCAGGTAGGTGTACATCGCGTCGGGCTCGGAGTAAGCGGCCCGCCCGTTGTCCCCGGTCACCAGGATCGCCTGCACCTTCCCCTCCCGGTACAGGTCCAGCGCCGCGACCAGCCGGTGCTCCAGGTACGGCGAGGGCCTGCCCTGGTCCAGCCCGGCGCCGAAGACCACCGCGACCGGCGCGGGCGGCGCGCTCTCCACCGTGCCCACCCGGTCCCCGGCGGAGAACCACACCCAGGCGCTCGGTGCCAGCGCCAGCGAGCAGAGCACCGTCCCGGCCTGGAACACCCTGCGCTGCGTCCGCCGCCCACGCAGCCGTGCCCCCAGCAGCCCGGCCCTGCGCCGGAGCAACCCCGATATCCCGGTGCCGATCCCCACGTACCCTCCCTCGATCACGTCAATCAGGCAACACGACGGGGCCGCGGGCCCGAACGGTTCCCCGCCCGGGCCCGCGGCCCCGTCGAACGCCTCGTCAGACCGCCCGGTTGCGGCGCTGTGCCAGCTCGTCACCCGGGTCGTGCCCGACCAGCGTCTCGCCCGTGTCGGTGCGCTCGGCGTGCAGCCGCCCGAGGGTGAGTTCCAGCTCCCGCCAGACCGCTCCCACCGCGATGCCGAAGACCCCCTGACCGCCCTTCAGCAGGTCCACCACCTGCTGCGGCGTGGAGCACTCGTACACCGTCGCGCCGTCGCAGAGCAGCGTCATCCCGGCCAGGGCCGCCGGGTCGGCGGCCTGGAGGTGGGCGACGGCCACCCGGATGTTCTGCAACGAGACGCCCGCGTCGAGCAGCCGCTTCACGATCTTCAGCAGCAGGATGTCGCGGAAGCTGTACAGCCGCTGGCTGGTCGACGGGTAGGCCGTACGGACGCTGGGCTCCAGCAGTCCGGTACGGGCCCAGTAGTCCAGCTGGCGGTAGGTGATGCCGGCCGCCGCACAGGCCGTCGGGCCGCGGAAGCCGAGCAGTTCGGATGTCGGGGCCAGCCGCTCGATCGCGGGCTGGCCCGGTTGTACGGCCGGGAACCTGCCCACCCGGGGCAGATCCGTGACGGTGCGAGCGGTGCGCGGCATGTGCACGGCGCACCGGCCTCCCACGGCCGCGTCATCGCCGGTGCTGCTCATGCCTGCCTCCGTCCACTCGTGCTGCGGGCAACCCGACTGCGGGCATCGGCTCCCCGGACAGCCACTCCTGACGGTAGGCAGTCCCCTATGACCCGTCAACGATCGCCACGCCGGGTCAGACAAACCACATCACTCAGGAGAGTGGTTTTTCGTGCCCCTAGTGTGGGTAGGTGGCTGATTTTTGGCAAAACGGGCAGGCCAAATAGCCGATCGGACGGTCCCCGCTACTGCGGACCGCTGCCCCCGAAGTCCTCGGGCGACACCTGGTCGAGGAACTCGCGGAACTTCTCGACCTCGTCCTCCTGCTCGTCCGGGATCGCGATGCCCGCCTCGGCGAGCACCTCCTCGCTCCCGTAGATCGGCGTGCCGGTGCGCAGTGCCAGCGCTATGGCGTCGGACGGCCTGGCGCTCACCTCGACCCCGCCGGCGAACACCAGCTCGGCGTAGAACACACCCTCCCGCAGGTCGGTGATCCGGACCTCGGTGAGCTGCTGGCCGAGCGCCTCCAGGACGTCCTTGAACAGGTCGTGCGTCAGCGGGCGCACCGGCGTCATGCCCTGCTGGGCGAAGGCGATCGCGGTCGCCTCGCCGGGGCCGATCCAGATCGGCAGGTAGCGATCTCCCCCGACCTCCCGAAGCAGCACGATCGGCTGGTTGGAAGGCATCTCCACTCGGACACCCACGACGTCGAGCTCATTCACACAGGCAACCCTATGGCTCCGCTCCCGGATATGAAAGCGCAGGGCCGACGCCGCTGGTCAGCGCGGTGCACCCGGCACCGCGAGCCGGTCACGACCGCTACCCGCGGGTCCGCAGACCGGCCTGGACCATCGCCGCGTGCAGCCGTACGGACAGCGTCGCCAGCTCCCGCGCGGTGGCCTCCGCGTGGGCCCTGGTCTGCGGGTTCCGGTGCCGGCGCAACGGTGCCACCACCTGTTCCACCAGCGCGATCTCGCGGTCCGCCGCCGCCTTCATGGCCCGCAGGTGCCGGGGCTCCAGCCCGTACCGGCCGAGCTCCGCGACCAGCCTGGCCACCTGGAGCGCCTCGCCGTCGTACCCACCGTCCGCGCCCGGGACGACCAGCCCGTAGGCCTCCCACTCGCCGAGTTCCCGCTCCCCGGCCTCGGCCGCCGCCAGCAGCTCGGCGCGCCCCAGCCGGACCCCGGACGGCACCTCGCCCGAAGCCACCAGCTCCCGGTCCGCCTCCTCCAGCGGCCCGGGCCTGGCCTCGGCGGGGGGCAGCGCGGGCGGGCTCTCACCGCGCTCGATGGCGTCCAGGTGCTCACGGATCACCCGCAGCGGGAGGTAGTGGTCCCGCTGCATGCGCAGGACGTAGGCCAGCCGCTCGACGTCGGCCGGGCTGAACTTGCGGTACCCCGAGGGCGTCCGCTGTGGCTCGACCAGCCCCTCCGCCTCCAGGAAGCGGATCTTGGAGATGGTGACCTCGGGGAAGTCGTCGCGCAGGAAGGCCAGCACCGCGCCGATGCTCAGCAGTTCGTCACCGCCGCGCCGGCGCCCGGCCGGCCGCTCCGGCCTGAGCGGCTGCCGCGGGCCCGCGACCACCCCGCGACCGCCGCGGTCCGCCTGCGGACCGGACGGGGCTGGGGTGGCCGCCCCGAGAGAAGAGGAAGGGGTATTCGTGTTCACTCGGGCTCCTGCCTGCGTCGTTTTCAGTACCCCCGGTTGTGGCCGGCGAAGAACACCAGCCGGTACTTCCCGATCTGCACCTCGTCGCCGTTGTTCAGCGACACCTCGTCGATCCGCTCCCGGTTCACGTAGGTGCCGTTGAGGCTGCCCACGTCCGCGACGCTGAAGCCGGCCTGGGTGCGGCGGAACTCCACGTGGCGGCGCGAGACCGTGACGTCGTCCAGGAAGATGTCACCCTGCGGGTGACGTCCCGCCGTGGTGACGTCCGAGTCCAGCAGGAAGCGGCTGCCCGAGTTCGGACCGCGCTGCACGATCAGCAGGGCCGAGCCCGGCGGCAGCGCGTCGATCGCCGACAGCACCTCGGCCGACAGCGCCGGCGTGGCGCCGGTACTGGTGCCGGTCGTGGCGCTCGGATCGTACGACTCCAGGCCGGAGATGGAGATGGTCGACGTGGTCTCCGCCGCCCCCTCCGGGAGCAGGCCGCCGCGCAGCGCCGTACCGCAGTTGGAGCAGAACCGGGCCGCGGCCGGGTTCCGGTTGCCGCACCTGGGGCACGGAGTGGGGCCAGCCATGTTCACAGCCTCCTGGCGCGGCACACCCGACGGGTTGTGCCCGGCGTACGGGTCCGGAGCAAACCCTCCACCAGAGGTTGAGGGTCCTGACGGGAAACCTATGCGCGGCTCGCCGGAAGGGTCAACCGACGCGCCGTAGCCCGCCGGATTCCCCACGTACTGGGCGGCGCCGCCGTCCCGGTACAGCTGCTGCCCGGCGTACGGGCCGGACTCGGGGGCGGGTCGCATGCCGGGCACGGCGGGCTCGTCCTCCGGACGGCGGTGGCGAGCGGTCGGCGCCTCGACGGCGGCCGCGTCGCGGCCCTTGTTGCGACCGAACAACTTCGAGAAGAAACTCACGGGCGAATCCCCTTGCGTGTGACAGACCCGCCCGCGGGGCAGGGTGAGAACCTCGGACATGCTGCGAGCCCGGTCATTGCGGCTCGGACCCGCCGGAGTGGCACTCCGGCCGGTGGTGCTGCGGTTGTTGGTGCTGCGGCTGTTGGTGCTGCGGCTGCCAGTCCTGCGGCCGCCGGTCCTGCGGTTGTTGCTCCGGAGCGTACCGGTGCGAACCAGTCTCGCCCATGTGACGGCGACGCCCCGCAGCGGGTGCCGCCCGCCCTTGACGGGCCGTTCGTCGGGCGCCCCGTCACTTCGAAGCCGGCTTGGCGTACTGCGGCGACTTCGGGTCCACGAGGGCGTCCACGACCACCTTCTGCTGCTGGGCGATCGTCGCCCGCGCCTGGTGGCTCTCCAGCGTGCGGACGACACCTCCCGGGATGTTCAGCGCGGGTGTCAGATCCTGCGGGTTCCCCACGACCGTGAACCGGTAGGGCTGCGAGACCTTCTTCCCGTCGATCTGCACCCCACCGGCCGACAGGTCGGTGAAGTAGGTGTTGACCACCACGCGCACATCGTTGATCTGAATCGCCTCCGCCCCCGCCGCTCGAAGTTCTTGCAGGGTGTCCAGCAGCATATCTGCCTTCACCTGCCCTTGGGGATCATCGACCGTGAGTACGATGCCGGGACCAGTGGCTTTGACGGTGCCGGCGAGCACGCCCAGCTCCGTCGCCTTCTTCCTGGTCTGCTCCTGCGCCTCCTTGGCCTGGTTGGAGCTGTTCTCCAACTTCGCCAGGGACTGCTCCAGCTCCGCCTTCTCCTGCTGGAGACGTTGCTGACGGCTGTCCAGTTCATCGAGGATCCGCACCAGGTCCTCCTGGCGCGCCCCGCGCAGCTGACTGTGGTGGTCGTTGGTCGACCGCACCTGGATCGCCAGCCCCAGGCCGAGCGAGAACAGCAGCAGCGCCACCACCAGCTGCCCGCGCGACAGCCGCGGCGGCCAGAGCGCCGCCTTCAGCCGCCGCCGACCGGCGCTCCGGTCCACGGCGGGCGGCTGCTCGGCGGCTTCCGCTGCTTCGGGCTCGGGCACCGCTTCGGGCTCGGGCACCGCTTCGGGCTCGACCGCAGGTGCGGGCTCAGGTTCCGGCGCCGGCTCGACCGCCTTCGTGAGCCGCAGCGTCGGCTCGGACACCGGACCGCCCTCAAGCTCAGCCTTAGCGTCAGACTTCGGTTCCGGCACGTCCTGCGCCCCGACGGGCTCCCCGACCGGCTCGGCAGCCTCGGCGGCGGCCGTCGCGTCCCGCGGCCCGGATGCCCCGTCCGCCGCGGGCTCGGGCTCCTCGACGGGCTTCTCGGTTTCCTGCTCGGCAGGCCCCTCGGCGGGCTTCGCGGGAGGCTTCTCGTCCGGCTTCCCAGCGGCCTTTCCGGCTCCCGCGGGCTCCTGCTTCTCCTCCGCCGCCTCGCGGCCCGGATCAGGCGCGGAAGACATGGCGCCGGATCGCGGCCGCGTTGGAGAAGATGCGGATGCCGAGGACGACGACCACGCCCGTGGAGAGCTGCGAGCCGACGCCCAGCTGGTCACCGAGGAACACGATCAGTGCCGCGACCACCACGTTCGACAGGAACGAGACGATGAACACCTTGTCGTTGAAGATCCCGTCGAGCATCGCCCGGACGCCGCCGAACACGGCGTCCAGCGCCGCCACCACCGCGATCGGCAGGTAGGGCACGACGGCGTCCGGCACCTCGGGTTGGACGAAGAGGCCGACGACCACCCCGATCACAAGACCCAGTACGGCAATCACGGTCTGGCTGCTCCTGTCCCTGGCGTGGTCTTGGTGGGTCCGGTCGACGGTCGTCGCTTGGTGGTCGGCGAGGTGGATGCGGAAGGCGGGGCCGACGGTGAGAGCGACGCGCCGGAGCCCTCCGGGGTTCCGGTGCCACCCGGCGGCGTGCCACTCGGGGCGGCCGGGGTCGCGGTGGGCGAGGGCTCGGGCGTCACCGGCTGCGCGGTCCGCAGCGTCACCCCCACCGCCGCCGGCAGCGTCAGGTTCTTCTGCACGGAGAGCGTCGACTTGATGCCGTACTGCTCCTGGAGCAGCCGCAGGTACTCCCCGGCCATGTCCTTCTGGAAGGCGGTGAGGAGCTTCGAGCCGTCCCCGATCGCCTGGATGTTGTACGGCGGCACCAGCGGCCGGTTGTCCACCAGCACCGCCTCGCCCGCGGCCCGGATCGCGGACAGCGCGGTCAGCCGCTGTCCGTTGATCGCGATCGCCTCGGCCCCGGATCCCCAGAGGCCGTTCACCACCAGTTGCAGATCGCGGTCCCGCAGCCGGCCGCTGCTGGAGAAGCCCTGCCCGGCCCGCGGGTCGACGTTGCCGCCGGCGCCCGTGCCCGCGGCGTCCTCCAGGACCAGCTTCACCCCCGGTCCGGTGACCTCACCGAGGCCGACGGCACCGGTCACCCCGCCGGGATCACCGGGCCCCGAGGCGAGCGCCTGCTGCTGCGTGCTGTCGACCTTGAGCCGCAGCTCCTGCACCTGCTTCTGCAAGTGGTCGGCCGAGGTGTTGCTGTCGTTGATCCGGTGGATCAGCGCGTCCCGCTCCTTGGCCAGCGTCGGCTCGGCCTTGTGCGCGTTCACCGCGCCCACCGTCACCACCGATCCGACAAGCGCCAACCCGGCGCCCAGCGTGAGCAGGCCCGACAGGGTGCCGGGTATCCGGCTGTCGCGGGCACCGCCGCGCGCGGCGGCCGCCTCCGCGTAGCCCTCGTCCAGGCTGTGGTCCATCACGCCGGTCAGCAGGGACATCGAGGCGTCCGGGCGGTTGTACCGTCCGTTCGGGGCACTCGGTGTCGGCGTCGCTGGCATGGAGACCATCGTCCCATGTCGCCGCAGGGGCCCGTGCACGGCCCCTGAGCTGCACACACGCTGCACACATGACGGAAAGTGACGGACCCTTCCGAATGATGTGAAAACGGACGGCGGGGCGCGCGGATCACACCGCGCGCCCCGCCGTTCGGGGTCGTCGTCCGGGGCTCAGGTCCGCACCGGGCTCACGCCCTGGCCGTCACCGCCCCGCGCCGTCGACCACGGCCGCCCACTCGTCCAGCAGCGCCTCGGTGGCCTCGTCGTCGGGGCCCTCCGCCCACAGGTGGGTGACCGCCTCGGCCGGGTCGGGCAGCACCAGCGTCCAGCGCCCGTCCGCCTCGACCACCCGGACGCCGTCGGTGGTGTCCAGCCGACGGCTGCCTGCCGCCTCCACCACCGAACGCATGACCATGCCCTTGGCCGCCCACGGCGTCGCGATGTCCCGGCGCCGGATGTGCGCCTGCGGAATCCGCGCGTCGATCTGGCTCAGCGTGAGCTGGGTCCTCGCCACCAGGCCGACCAGCCGGACGAAGGCCGCGGCGCCGTCCAGCACCCCGCTGAACTCGGGCACCACGAAGCCGCCGCGCCCGTCCCCGCCGAACACCGTGCCCTCGGCGGAGGCCGCCTTCGCGAGGTCGTCCGGCGTCGTCGTCGTCCAGATCACCTGGGTGCCGTGGTACGCGGCGACCTGCTCGGCGATCCGCGTCGTGGTCACCGGCAGCGCCACCTGCCCGCTGCGCCGCTCGGCCGCGACCAGGTCCAGCAGCACCAGCAGCGCCCGGTCGTCGTCGATCACCCGGCCCAGCTCGTCGACGAACGCGACGCGCTCGCCCACCGGGTCGAAGCGCACGCCGAAGGCCGCCCGCGAGGAGGCCACCAGCTCGCCCAGCCTGGCCAGACCGGCCCGCCGCACCTCGGCGTCCTCGGTCGGCCTGGCCTCGTCCAGCCCGCTGGAGACGGTGAGCGCCTCGACCCCGAGTCGGCCGAGGATGCTCGGAAGGACGAGGCCCGCACTGCCGTGCGCGGTGTCCACGACCACCTTCAGCCCGGCCTCCCGTACCCCGGTGGTGTCCACCGTTCGCAGCAGGTTGCCCGCGTAGGAGTCGAAGACGCTGGACGGGAAGGTCAGGTCCCCGATCTCGCCGGGGAAGGCCCGCCGGTACTCCTGGCGTGCGTAGACCCGGTCCAGCTTGCGCTGGCCGGCCTGCGAGAGATCCGCCCCGCGCTCGTCGAAGAAGAGGATGTCCAGCGAGTCCGGCACCCCGGGCGTGGTCCTCAGGAAGATCCCGCCCGCGCTCCCCCGCGCCGTGTGCTGCCGGGCCACCGGCATCGGCACGTTCTCCAGGTCCCGGACGTCGATCGCGGAGGTCTGGAGCCCCGAGATCATCGCCCGTTTGAGTGCACGCGCACCACGCGAGTGGTCACGCGCAATGGTGACGGTGGCGCCCTTCTTCAACGTCGTCGCGTACGCTCCCGCGAGCCGGACGGCCAGCTCCGGGGTGATCTCGACGTTCAGGATGCCCGAGACCCCCCGCACCCCGAACAGGTGCTCCTGGCCGCGCGACTCCCAGATCACCGAGGTGTTGACGACGGCGCCGGCCTCGATGGTCTTGAACGGGTAGACCCGGACGTTCGCGCCGATGATCGACTCCTCGCCGACCAGGCACTCGTCGCCGATCACCGCGCCGTCCTCGATCCGCGCGGCCCGCATCACGTCGGTGTTCTTGCCGACCACGCAGCCCCGCAGATTGCTCTGCGGCCCGACGTACACGTTGTCGTGCACCACCGCCTTGTGCAGGAACGCGCCGCGCTTGACGACCACGTTGCTGCCCAGCACGGTGTGCTCGCGGATCTCCACGCCGGCCTCGACCTTGGCGTAGTCCCCGATGTACAGCGGCCCGCGGAGCACCGCCTCGGGGTCCACCTCGGCGCCCTCGGCGACCCAGACGCCCGGCGAGATCTCGAACCCGTCGAGCTCGACGTCGACCTTGCCCTCCAGGACGTCCGCCTGGGCCTTGCCGTAGCTCTCGTGGGTGCCCACGTCCTCCCAGTAGCCCTCGGCGACGTAGCCGTAGACCCGCTTGCCCTCCTTCAGCAGCTGCGGGAAGACGTCACTCGACCAGTCGACGGACTCACCCGCCGCGACGTAGTCGAAGACCTCGGGCTCCATCACGTAGATACCGGTGTTCACCGTGTCGGAGAAGACCTGCCCCCAGGTCGGCTTCTCCAGGAAGCGCTCGACCCTCCCCTCGTCGTCCGTGATCGTGATGCCGAACTCCAGTGGATTCGGCACCCTCGTGAGACAGACGGTGACCAGAGCGTTCTTGCTTCGGTGAAAGTCGATCAATTCCGAGAGATCGAAGTCGGTCAGCGCGTCACCGGAGATCACCAGAAAGGAATCGTCCTTGAGCGCGTCCTCGGCGTTCTTGACACTCCCCGCAGTGCCCAGTGGCGTCTCCTCGTGGGCATAGGTCAGATGCATGCCCAGCTCTTCGCCGTCACCGAAATAGTTCTTGACCAGTGACGCCAGAAACTGCACGGTGACGACGGTGTCGGAGAGGCCGTGCCGCTTCAGCAGCCGAAGCACGTGCTCCATGATCGGCCTATTGGCGACCGGAAGCAGCGGCTTCGGCATGCTGGAGGTCATCGGGCGGAGTCGGGTGCCCTCGCCCCCTGCCATTACAACGGCTTTCATTACGGGTGCGTCCTCCTTCGCGGTGGTGGACCAGCAGGTCCATCAAACCGTTCCAGAGGGTTCTCTACCCGGAAGGTATCGTCCGACGCACCGATGAGGCGTGGGGCTTCTCTCAGATCACGTCTCAGACTGTGGACGCCGTGCCGGCCCTGCTCGCCCGGACGATCCGCCTCGCCTGAACCGCGTAGAGAATCGCGGCCCACCAGTACAGCGTCGTGCCCCACCAGATGAAGGCCCAGCTCACGACCTCGGCCGGCCGGGCGATCCAGTTGTCCACGCTGCCGAGCAGCAGAAGCGGAAACGCGTACATCAGATTGAAGGTCGCGGCCTTCCCCAGGAAACTCACCTGGAGCGGGCCGTAACCGTGCCGGTTCAGAATCGGCAGCAGTGCCGCGATGAATACCTCACGGGCCAACAGGATCGCGGTGAGCCACCACGGCAGAATCTCACGCCAGGTCAATCCGACCAGCGTGGACAGCACATAGAGCCGGTCGGCCAGCGGATCGAGCAACTGCCCCACCCGGCTGATCTGCCCCCACCGCCGGGCGAGCTTTCCGTCCAGGTAGTCGCTGACCCCGCTCAGCGCCAGGATCAACAGTGCCCAACCGTCATTGTTGGGCCCGTCGAAGACCGGCCACAGGATGAGCCAGAGAAAGAGCGGAACACCGACCAGTCGGCCCATGCTCAGCATGTTGGGGATGGTGAGGACGCGATCGGTCTGGACCCGCGTCTCCTGGACCTCCACCCGGGGGCCTCCTGTCCCGTGTGACGACAATGCACATTGACCCTACAACAGAGAAACCCCCGACCGGTTCACCCGGCGGGGGTTTCTCTCGAATGATTGTTCGGCGGCGTCCTACTCTCCCACAGGGTCCCCCCTGCAGTACCATCGGCGCTGTAAGGCTTAGCTTCCGGGTTCGGAATGTAACCGGGCGTTTCCCTCACGCTATGACCACCGAAACACTAT